>CAZLQJ010000014.1:0-28957 GCA_964561705.1 uncultured Lachnoclostridium sp.
ACAGATCTTAGAAATTCAGAAAAATCTTGAACATATTTTGCGTGTTCAAGATTTTTCTGAATTTCTAAGATCTGTTCCTCACTTTTGATTTCGATCTTTTCTTTTTCAGTACCATAAAATTTGGCAAGCAAAGGTTTTTTGCTTCCTTCATTTTTTAAATATGCATCCAAGGACCAGTATTCTTCCGGCACAAATGCTGCAATTTCTTCTTCCCGATCCGCAATGATCCGGAGTGCTGCAGACTGTACACGCCCTGCACTCAATCCTCTTTTGATCTTTTCCCATAATACAGGACTGATCCGGTATCCAACCATACGGTCCAGGATTCTTCTGGTCTGCTGTGCATTCACCAGATTCATATCAATCTCTCTTGCCTGTTTGATCGAATTTTTTACCGCCTGTTTGGTAATCTCGTTAAATGTAATACGATACATTTTTTTCGGATCCTGATTCAATGCCTGGGACAGATGCCAGGAGATTGCTTCTCCTTCACGGTCGGGGTCGGTTGCCAGATAAATCTTCTCAGCCTTCTTAGCTTCTTTTCGAAGCTTTGCAAGAATTTCCCCTTTTCCACGGATTGTAATATATTTCGGCTCGAAATCATTTTCCGGACCGATTCCCATCTGACTTTTCGGAAGGTCCCTGACATGACCATTCGATGCCATGACTTCATAATTCGGACCTAAAAACTTTTTAATTGTATTCACTTTTGCCGGTGATTCCACGATCACTAAATACTTTGCCATTTCACTCCACCTTTGAAGCAGAACGCCAAATTACTCTGCTTTAACGTATCTGTTTCGTCCTATTTCTTTTACTAGTCCCCGAAGCTGTAAAAGCATGACCGCCTCTGATACTGCAGCAATGGACATTTTTGTCTTCCTGCACAATTCTTCCAGACTTTCGGGTTGTAAACTCAGACAACTATACACCATATTTTCCTCCCTTGCAAGGACATTTTGCACATCTTTTTTATTATTGTCTGATTTTTTCTGTTGTTTACCCATGATTTCTAACAACCTTTCCGGAGAAATGGCAATTCCTGCCCCTTGAAAAATCAGCTCATTACAGCCCTTACTCAGCTCATCCTCCAGTCTTCCCGGTACTGCATAAAGATCTCTTCCCTGTTCCGCAGCAAAATCAGCTGTGATCAGAGAACCACTTTTTTGTCTGGCCTCCACCACAAGTACCAGATCCGCAAGAATACTGATGATCCGGTTTCTTTTGGGAAACAGTCCCGGAAGCGGCGGACAACCACAGGGAGACTCTGAAATAATCCCTCCCCTTTGCCTCATTTGTTCATAAATACTGATGTTCCCTCTGGGATAGCATACATCCACACCGCCGGCCAGTACGCCGAACGTTGCTCCCTTTGCCAGCAATGCACCTTCATGTGCAGCGCCGTCAATTCCCAAGGCTAGTCCACTGATAATCTGCACATCATTGGCTGCCAGAACTCTTGCAAAATAAGAAGCAGTGGCTCTGCCGTAGGCACTGCACATTCTGGCTCCGACGATGGCTACCGTCTTTTTCTCCGGATCCGGTAAAACGCCCCGGACATAGATGCCTTTGGGACAATCTGTCAATTCTTTTAAACGGGCCGGAAAGTCTTTGTCTTCTTTCCTTATATAACGTATGCCCTCCGGCAATTCTTTATTAATAGATTTTTCCATTCCTACACCGCCCAAAATTTCCGATCCACATTTCGATAACAGATTGCCTGTAAAATATGGCTAGTCTCGATATCTTTGCTGCATGTAAGATCTGCTGCCGTTCTTGCCACCCTTAAAATCTTATGATAAGAACGGGCTGTCAGATTTAACCGTTCAAATGCATCCTCTAAAATTCTTTTCTGCGTTGTTCCTACCCGAAAATATTCCTCTGCATGAGCCCCCCTCACATCGGAATTAAACAAAAATCCGGTTCCTTTATAACGTTCCTTCTGCATTTCATGAGCACAAAGAACCTCCTCCCGAATCTTTTCCGAGGATTCTCCCTGAGCACTTCCGGTCAGTTCTTCAAAAGCAACCCTTGGTGCCTCCACACACAGATCCATCCGATCAATAAACGGCATACTGATCTTGTTAAGATAACGGTAAATATCCCTGGTACTGCAGTGGCATTTATTCATATCCGGATAATATCCGCATTTACACGGATTCATGGCTGCAACCAGCATGGTATTGGCCGGAAAAATATCATTTCCGCTGACCCTTGAAATCTGTACTACTTTATCCTCCAACGGCTGACGTAAGGATTCTAAAACATTCCTTGGAAGCTCCGTAATCTCATCCAAAAACAGACATCCATGACTGCTTAGACTTAACTCTCCCGGCATAGGCTTTCTTCCGCCTCCCACCATAGCCGAAACAGAAATCGTATGATGAGGTGAGCGAAAAGGGCGTTCTGTCATCAACGGCTTTCCTTCAGGCAATAAGCCGCAGACACTATAAATCTTTGTTACCTCCATGCTCTCTTCCCTTGTCATCGGCGGCAAAATCGTGGGAATCCGCCTTGCGATCATGGTTTTTCCGGAACCGGGCGGTCCGATCATCAAAAGGTTTAGCATTCCGGCGGCTGCCAGCTTTGCTGCCTGTTTTACGCTTTCCTGTCCCCGAATTTGCGAAAAATCCGGCTGCTCTTCCTCATTTTCTGAAAATTGTCCCACAATCTGTTCTTCCTCATAATCTTCCTTCAAGATTCGGTTCAATGCTTCCCTTAAATTTTCCACACCCACACAGGAGATTCCCTCTACCAGTCTTCCCTCTGCTGCATTTTCCTTTGGAAGAACGCAGGCATGACATCCCAGTTCTCTGGCAAGTTCTACCATTGGAAGTACGCCCCGGATCTTTTTTACGCTTCCATCCAATCCCAGCTCACCCAAAAACATGACACGGTCTGAAGCACTTTGTGGAAACATTCCCAAGCTGCACATCAGCGATACCGCAATGGCAAGATCATAGCCTGTCCCTTCTTTTTTGGTATCTGCCGGGGACAGATTTACCGTAATCTTTTTCGGCGGTATGGAAATTCCGGTATTTTTTAACGCGGTCCGAACCCTGTCAGCGGATTCTTTTACCGCAGATGCCAGATATCCTACCATGATCAGTCCCGGTAACCCTTCTGAAACATCTGTTTCAACAAAGATCGGAACTCCATTGATTCCTCTGACATCTGCAGACAAAATACTGCTAAACATCCTATTCCTCTTTTCATTTTTATCTTTTTCGTGGATTTTTCTGATGGAATCATCAGAACTAGATTTTGGATAATTTCAGTTTAGCAAAAATCACTGCAAAAAGCAACTTCGAAGTTTAGTGATCGCATTTTTTTCTATGCGGCTGATATAAGATCTCGAAATTCCAAGTTCCTTTGCCACTTCTCTTTGGGTATATTCTTTCCCTCCGTACAGACCGTACCGCAGACTTAATACTTTGCGTTCCCTCTCTGTTAAAACTTCCGGTAAAAGTTCATATACCCGCTTTGCATCATCCCGGGCAGTGATGATTTCAAAAGCTGTCGGTTCCTGACTTTCGATCACATCCAAAAGACTGATCTCATTGCCTTCTTTATCCAGTCCAATCGGTTCATAATAGGAAACTTCTCTGGAAACTTTTTTTCTGGAGCGAAAATACATTAGCAGTTCATTTTCAATACATCTTGCTGCATAGGTTGACAATCTTCCTTTTTCCACATCTACCGTTGCAATTGCCTTGATCAGTCCAATGGTTCCAATGGAGATTAATTCTTCCTGTTCATGGTCGGGACATTGATACTTTTTAACCACATGGGCTACCAGCCTCATATTTCGAAGGATCAACATTTCTCTGGCAGCCTGATCTCCCTCCCGGCTCTTTTTCATATAGTAAGCTTCTTCTTCTACCGAAAGTGGTTTTGGAAATATTTTCAAAAAAAAGCACCTCAAAGGAGAGTTATTACAGTCTATGTCACACTTTCCTTTTCGGTGCCTTTCCCAATTTTTACTTAATTTTCTTTTCTTCTTAAAATATCATACTGATCCAATTCCATACCAAGATCAATATACAAAATCTGCTGTGGATGTGGGCAGCTTTCCATTGCTTCCCCCTTTTCATCATAGATTGCCTTTACCGACACCTCGATATTTCTTCCATCCGGCTTCATTACCTCGATTATTTCTCCTACTGAGAATTTATTTCTCTGTTCAATCTGATAGCAGCCCTGGGCATTTCGTTCTCCAACAATTCCAAGGTAGGTATATTCCTTTACATAGGTATTGCTGTCATAAATCTGTGTTGTTTCATCCGGTTTTCCATAGAAAAATCCTGTTGTAAACTGACGATAGGTACAATTCGAGATCTGATCCAGATACCACGGCATATTTGCTTCATACTTTTCCGGTGATTCTGCAAAATCATCCAAAGCCTTACGATAAGTTCTTGCAACGGTAGCAACATAAAGCGCTGTTTTCATTCTGCCCTCAATCTTTAAGGAATCAATTCCTGCATCGATCAAGTCCGGAATATGCTCGATCATACAAAGATCTTTGGAATTAAAAATGTAGGTTCCTCTCTCATTTTCATATACCGGCAGATATTCTCCCGGACGTTTTTCTTCAACCACCGCATACTTCCAACGGCACGGATGGGTACACGCCCCCTGATTTGCATCTCTTCCTGTAAAATAATTGCTTAACAGGCATCTTCCGGAATAAGAGATACACATTGCCCCGTGAACAAAGGTTTCGATTTCCATCTGATCTGAAATATGTGCTCTGATTTCCTTGATTTCCTGAATGGAAAGTTCTCTTGCGGAAACCACACGGGTGGCTCCCATTCTTTCCCAGAAGCGATAAGTTTCATAATTGGTATTATTCGCCTGGGTACTGATGTGAACATCAATCTCCGGACAAACTTCTTTTGCAATCGTAAACATTCCCGGATCGGCAACAATCAACGCATCCGGTTTAATTTCTTTTAATTCCTGAAAATAAGCTCTGGCACCGGCAAGATCTCCATTATGTGCCAGAATATTGGCAGTTACATAAACTTTCACGCCATGGTCATGGGCAAATGCAATACCTTCCTTCATCTCTTCCATGGAAAAATTCTTTGCTTTTGCACGAAGTCCAAATGCCTCGCCGCCAATATAAACCGCATCCGCGCCAAATATTACAGCGATCTTTAAAACCTCCAGACTGCTGGCAGGTATCAGAAGTTCTGTTTTTCTCATCGTTTTCTCCTATTTTTTTACACTCAATGTCACACCGTCTCCCAAAGGCAACAGCGAAGTCGTCAACTGTTCATGATGGGTCAGGGTATATAAATATTCTCTCATTCTGCTGTGAATGGTACGGTTTCTGCGTTCCACTGCAAATCGGGATTGAATAATATCTCCATCCTGCAAAACATTGTCAGAAAGCAGGATCCCTCCCGGACTTAAAATTCTTAAAATATCCGGCAGAAAATGGATATACTGACCTTTTGCTGCATCCATAAAAATAAAATCATAAGGACCTTCCAGCGTTTTTAAAAACTCTGTCGCATCCCCTTCCAAGAGTGTGATCTGATGCTCTTTTCCTGCCCTTTTAAAATTCTCTTTTGCGATTGGAATCCGCGGCTCATATTTTTCAATGGTCGTAATCCTACAATCCTCATCCACATGCTCACTCATCAGAAGAGCGGAAAACCCAATGGCTGTTCCTACTTCCAAAATTGCTTTTGGACGCTTAATCTCTAAAATCACCTTTAGGAAATTCTGCATTTCTTTTCGGATGATCGGCACAAAAGTTGCCAGGGCTTCTTCTTCTATTTCATTGATTAACGCACTATTGCCTACATCCAGTGAATTGATGTAGGCAACCATTCTTTCATCTACGATCATTTTTCGTCCTCATTCTCCCCGAATAGTATCTCAAACATCTCACTGGGAGCCATGGAGGTGTTTAACTCATAGGTACCTGCCTTTACAGTATTTTCGCAGGAAGAAATCTTCATCTGCAAATAAAATATTTTTGCATCTTCTACAAGTCCCTTTTGTTCCAGCGCTTTTGCAAGATTTTTTGCACTGGCATCCTCCTCTAGCTGCAGCCACACCGACTTTCCCGGTGTATCCTCAACAGGTGCATCACAAAAGACTGCATAGGAATAGTGATATGTCATCTGTCCCAAATATACGATTCCAAGTACAACCAGTACAAAGACTGCTACTTTTAAACATATAGAGCCAACCTGCATTGCAGCCTTTCGTGTGTCCATTTTATCCTCCAGTCAGTCCTTAAACTTCCATAATGATCGGTAAGATCATCGGACTTCTTTTTGTTTTCTTCCAAAGGTAATCATTTAAAGAATCCTTTACAACGTTCTTTAATTTACCCCAATCAGTAATTCCTCTGCCCAGACAGCCTTCCAATGATTCCTCAACCACCAGCTTTGCTTCTTCGATCAGAGATTCCGCCTCTCTGACATAAACAAAACCTCGGGAGATGATATCTGGTCCTGCCAGGATCTGGGTACTGTATTTTTCCAACGTTACAACAACGATCAGGATACCGTCTTCTGCCAAATGCTGTCTGTCACGAAGCACGATATTTCCAACATCCCCCACACCAAGACCATCTACGTAAATTGCTCCTGTCTGTACGTGATCTGTAATCTTTGCATGTTCTTCATTTAATTCCAGCACATCACCGGAAGACATCAGGAAAATGTGATCCTTTTCAATTCCAAGCTCTGCTGCCAGTCTTGCATTTGCCTGTAAATGTCTGTATTCACCGTGTACCGGAATCGCATATTTCGGACGTACCAGGGAATAAATAAGCTTTAACTCTTCCTGACAGGCATGTCCGGATACATGAGTATCCTGGAATACAACTTCTGCACCACGAATTGACAATTCATTGATAACCTTTGATACTGCCTTTTCATTTCCAGGAATTGGCGTTGCAGACAATACAACCACATCCCCTGGCATAATGTGTACTTTTCTATGGGTTCCTGAAGCCATTCTAGAAAGTGCTGCCATCGACTCTCCCTGACTACCAGTCGTGATCAGAACCGTCTTTTCATCCGGATAATTTTTCAGCTGTTCAATATCAATGAGGGTATTTTCCGGAATGGAAATATATCCCAATTCCTGTGCAATGGAGATGGTATTTACCATACTTCTTCCCTCGATCACAACTTTTCTTCCGCTCTTATATGCAGAGTTGATTACCTGCTGCACACGGTCTACATTGGATGCAAAGGTTGCAATGATGATCCTTTTGGTCGGATGTTCTGCAAAAATCGCATCAAATCTTTTTCCAACCGTCTTTTCAGACATGGTAAATCCTTTTTTTTCTGCATTGGTACTGTCTGACATCAAAGCCAGAACACCCTTTTTTCCAATCTCACCAAAACGCTGGAGATCGATCGCATCTCCAAAGACCGGTGTATAATCTACCTTAAAGTCTCCCGTATGAATAACCGTTCCGGCCGGCGAATAGATTGCCAGGGCTGAAGCATCTTCGATACTGTGGTTGGTCTTGATAAACTCAATTCTGAATTTTCCAAGATTAATGGACTGACCATGTTTTACCACTTTTTTCTTAACCATTTTCTGCATTCCATGTTCTTTTAATTTGCTGTCAATCAGCCCCATGGTAAGTTTGGTTGCATAAATTGGTGCATTGACCTCTTTAAATACATAAGGGATTGCTCCAATATGGTCTTCATGTCCGTGTGTGATCACGAAGCCCTTTACTTTTTCAATATTGTCTTTCAAATATGTGACATCCGGGATTACAAGGTCGATTCCCAGCATATCATCTGTCGGGAATGATAAACCGCAGTCCACGACAACAATACTGTCTTCATATTCGAAGGCAGTAATATTCATTCCAATGGCTTCCAGACCGCCAAGTGGAATGATCTTTAATTTGGAATTGTTTGTATTTTTCAACGTTTACCTCCTGCTTTCTATATATTTTTCCGCTCTTGTAAATAACAATGTTACGTCTAAAGAATTACCGCTCGATGTCAACATCGTCCAGCATCTGTTCAAAAATGCCAAATACACTGTCCAACTCGTCTTCATCCTCTACGATGGCATACACCGCTTCCGCATCCTCAGCTCCGGATAAATCCTTCAAAATCAGGCATTCTGCATCTCCTTCTTCAGAATCTGTAACTAATATATAATCAACCCCACCGATACGGGTTTCTTCCAAAATATAAAATTCTACTGCTTCTTCCTGTTCCTCAGGAATAAATGTGATTTTTTCCATTAAATTTTAAAACTCCTTGAATCCAAATAACCCTGCAGAATATAAACTGCAGCGATCATATCTACATACTGCTTTCTGTTTTCTCTTCTTACGTTGCTTTCCATCAGGGTACGGGTTGCCTCCACAGTGGTCAGTCGTTCATCCCACATCACAACAGAAAGACCCGTTCTTTTTTCCAGCATTTCCTTAAATGCAAGCGTTTTTTCTGCTCGATCACCAATGGTATTATTCATATTTTTCGGGAATCCCAAAACGATAGATTCCACCTCATATTCTTTGATCAATGCTTCGATTCTTGCCAGCGTCTGACGCAATTTTGTCTCTTTCTCACGCCGGATGGTCTCGATGCCCTGGGCAGTAATCCCCAAAGGATCACTGATTGCCACACCTACCGTCTTAGAACCGTAGTCCAACCCCATAATTCTCATATTTTTCTCCTGTGGCAGTCTTATTTTTTCATATTTTCAATGTATACTTTTAAAAGTTCTTCTACCAGCTCATCTCTTTCAACTTTTGAGATCAGACTTCTCGCACCTTTATGGCTGGTAATGTAAGTAGGATCTCCGGACATGATATATCCTGCAATCTGATTTACCGGATTATATCCCTTTTCTGTCATCGCCTGATAAACAGTTTTTAAAATGTCACCTACCTGTAATTCCTGCTCTGTCTGAACTTTAAAGCACTGTGTGTTCTCAAGTTTATCCATATTCTCCGCCCTCACTTCAGGAACAGCAAAACCTGCTTTCCCAATTTCAACATTACCTTTACTATAATACAGATTTACATAAAATACAAGCTTTTCTAGCTTTGGCTTTCCGTTCCGGAGGCGAGATTTTTATAATATTTTACCAAAAACGGAGCACATGCAAAGGCTGTCAGGCAATCTGATGCCGCTTGAACCGCAGTCACACCCAACAAATCAAACAGTGCCGGCAAAAGAAATACCAGCGGCAGAAAAAAAATCCCCTGACGCATCGCGGACATAATGGTTGCTTTCAAGGATTCTCCTACAGACTGGAAAGTCATATTGGCCACCGTACCGATTGGAATCAATGGCATACTCAGAGCCTGTGCACGAAGCCCCATAGTTCCGATTTCCCAAACTGCCGGATCATCTGAAATAAATAATTTCATCAGCCATGGAGCGATCAAAAACAACACTGTCCCCGCTGCACTCATCCCGATCATACCTACGATCGTCGTAAATTTCATTGCCTGTTTTACCCGACCATATTCCCCTGCACCATAGTTAAACCCTGCCACCGGCTGATAGCCCTGTCCAAAACCAACTAAAACTGAGAAGATCATCATAAATATCTTGGATACAATGGCCATGGCCGCTACAGCTGCATCTCCATAGAAAACTGCCTGTTTATTCAGCAGGATGGAAGCAACACTCGACAGTCCCTGTCTTGTAAAAGAAGGAAGGCCATTTTTCATAATCTGCAGATAAGTACCGGCATTTCTGGAAATTCTGTGAATGCCCAGTCTGATCGTTGTTTTTTTCAGTAAAAAACAGGATAAAAGAATCAGGAAGCTGATGCACTGGCTGATAGCCGTCGCCACGGCTGCCCCTGAAATTCCCATATCAAACACAAAGATCAGCAAGGGATCCAACCCCAGATTCAAGATACCGCCTGCAGTAATTCCAACCATGGCAAATCCTGCATGTCCTTCCGACCGAAGAAGGTTATTCAGCACAAAAGAGGAGGCCATCACAGGCGCTGCCATCAAAATATACCTGGCATAATCCGCCGCAAATGGAAGAATGGTTTCCGAAGCCCCTAACCAGCCTATCAGATCCTCCAACCGCCATATTCCCAAAACCGCAATCAATATTCCCAAAACAAATGCCGTATAAAAACCGGTTGCTGCTACCTCATTTGACTTTTCTTTCTCGCCTGCTCCCAGAAGTCTTGAAATCCAGCTTCCGCTGCCCATACCAAAGGTATAACCGACCGCCTGAATAATGGTCATAATGGGAAATACGATTCCTACTGCACCGGAAGCACTGGTTCCCAGTTTCGAAACAAAAATTGTATCTGCCATATTATATACTGAAGTTACCATCATACTGATAATCGTTGGGACAGACATTCCCATGATCAGTCTCCCCACCGGTGTCTGTGTCATTTTCTGAAGCTGTTCCTTATGTTCCATACTTTCCCTTTCCGCCTTATTCTCCCAATAAGATCAGATCTTTCCATAGTTTCTTTGCTTTAACCTTGACGAAACAATTGGTCAGATTCTCTTCCGTCTTTACTGCCACACGAATATATTCCCTGGTATGTCCGACAAAATAGGTTTCATTTTCAACTGTTACGGCTTCTTCCATCAGAACTTCCAGGGTTTTTCCCAAATGTTTCTGTAAATAGTTCATGGAATTTTGCTCGTTTAAAGCAAGCAGTTCATTGCTCCTCCGGGTCTTGATCTGATCAGGCACCTGATTTTCCATTTTTGCCGCTCTGGTTCCTTTTCGAATAGAAAATTTAAATATATGCGTCTCAAAAAATGCAATCTTTTCCAAAAATGCTTTACATTCTGCAAATTCGTCCTCTGTTTCTCCCGCAAATCCTACGATTACATCCGTTGTCAACGCCGGATCATCAAAATATCTGCGAAGTCTTTCACACACTTCATAGTATTCTTCTGCAGTATATCTTCTATTCATCCGTTTTAAGGTTTCGTTGCAGCCGCTCTGTAAAGATAAATGAAAATGCGGACAAAGTTTCGGAAGCTTTGCAATGGCTGCCACAAATTCTTCTGTCATGATCCTAGGTTCTAAGGATCCTAAGCGGATTCTTTCAATGCCTTCGATTTCATGCAGTTTTTCGATCAGCGACAACAGGTTCTCTTCTTCCAGATCCACACCATAAGAACTCAAATGGATGCCCGTCAGCACCACCTCATGGTAGCCTGCTTTTGCCAGACGGAGAACTTCCTCGCAAACATCCTCCGACTTTCTGCTGCGCACCCTTCCTCGGGTATACGGAATGATACAATAGCTGCAGAATTGATTGCATCCGTCCTGCACTTTTACATAGGCTCTGGTATGTTCTGCGGTCTTATGAAGGCTCAATTCTTCATATTCTTTGGTATGATTGATATCAATGACCGCCTCGTTCTTCTTTCCTTCTTCATAAGCCTCTAGAATCTCCACCAGATCCTTTTTGCAATTGTTTCCAATGACGATATCAATGGCTTCATCCACCTTTCCGCCTGTGTATTTTTCACTTTCCACGTAACATCCGGCTGCTACCACTACCGCTTCCGGATTCATCTTTTTTGCCTTATGGAGCATTTGTCTGGATTTTCTGTCTGCAATATTGGTTACCGTACAGGTATTGATAATATAAATATCAGCCCCCGGAGCAAACGGTACAATCTCATAACCTGCTTGTTCCAGCATCTGCTGCATACTTTCTGTTTCATAAGCATTTACTTTGCATCCAAGGTTGTGTAATGCTGCTTTTTTTGCCATCTGTTTCTTCCTTCCATCTCTTTTTACTGGATGATTTTACCAGTTTGATTATTGACTTTTAATCCTATTATGGTAATATTATTTCATACTGTGTAGTGAAATCATGCACGAGTAAATTTTATCTTTACACTCATTTAGGAGGCACTATGAAAATGAAAACTGTTAACATTTCCTTGAATTCGATTGACAAAGTGAAGTCCTTTGTAAATGAAATCACCAAATTCGATAATGATTTTGATCTTGTTTCCGGAAGATACGTGATCGACGCAAAATCCATCATGGGCATCTTCAGTTTAGACTTATCTAAACCAATCTGTTTAAACATCCACGCTGACGGCAATCTGGCAGCCATCATGGAAATTTTAAAGCCATATATCGTTGAATAATCAAAATCAGCATCTTTACTTTTAAATTTAGGAATGCGAGAAATACGGATTGTATTTCTCGCATTTTTTGCACTACTCTACGATAATCGTTTCAATACTTTCCATTGCTTCTTTATAAAGCTCTGCGATCTTTTCTTCCAAATGTGTTTCAGAACGCTTAATAATATTGATGTTCGGCTTGGTAACCGGGTGTTTTGCTACGAAAATGGTACAACAATCCTCATATGGCAGGATGGATGTTTCATAGGTATCAATATTCTTTGCAATCGTTACGATATCTTCTTTATCAAAAGCGATCAGCGGACGGAATACCGGCAATGTGCAAACCTCATTGGTAGCTGCAAGACTCTGTACAGTCTGACTTGCCACCTGACCGATACTTTCTCCGGTGATCAATGCCATGCTGCCGTTTTCTTTCGCAATATCTTCCGCAATCTTCATCATATAACGGCGCATGATGATCGTCAGTTCTTCATGAGGACACTGGTCATAAATGTAGAGCTGGATATCTGTAAAGTTTACAATATTCAGTCTGATCGGACCTGTGTATTTTGCTACCTTCTTTGCAAGATCGATAACTTTTTGTTTTGCACGTTCACTGGTATATGGCGGTGCATGAAAATATGTGGCATCAATGCGAACTCCTCGTTTTGCGATCATATAACCTGCCACCGGACTGTCAATTCCGCCGGACAAAAGAAGCATTGCTCTGCCGTTGGTGCCGATTGGCATTCCTCCCGGTCCCGGAATTACTTCCGAATAGATATAAACATGTTTCCGCACTTCAATGACCAGATTGATCTGCGGATGATGCACATCGACCTTCATTTCCGGATAAGCATCTAAAATACGTCCACCCATTTCCAAATTGATTTCCACAGAATCTAAAGGATAGCCCTTATTGGCACGGCGGGCATTTACCTTAAATGTCTTATTTTTGTCAGGATATACATCATCAATATATTTTAAGACCTGTGCAGATACATTTTCAAAATCCGTATCTTCTACGATCACAACCGGACAAATACCAACAATCCCGAATACACGTTTTAATGCAGTGATAGTTTCCTCGTAATCGTAGCTTTCTGATCTGACAAATACGTAAATACGTCCCATTTCCTTTGTTACTTCAAATTCACCCTCAACCTCTGCCAGGGCATGCTTCATACTGGTAACCAGAGCATCTTCGAACATATAGCGGTTCTTTCCTTTAATCGCGATCTCGCCATATTTAATTAAAAATGCCCGAAACATTGTTTTTTCCATTTTTCTCTTCCTTTTCTTAATGTCTTGCATATCTGCGAAGCATTGGAAGCAATTCTTTCAACACTTCGATACAGTAATCTATTTCTTCCATGGTTGTATGGACACTAAAGCTAAATCGCAGCGTACTGTCCAAATGTTCTTTCGGCACCTGAATTGCCTTTAAAGTGGCACTCACCGCCGGTTTATTTGAGGAGCATGCACTGCCTGCGGAAGCATAAACATCCCGGTCTTCCAACGCATGCAGAAGCACCTCGCTTCTTACTCCCGGAAAGCTGACACTGACCACATGAGGAGCTGAATCTCTTCCTGTCAGTCCATTGATCCGGATATGATCCAGTTTTGTGATCTCTTCCGTAAAATGCTCTTTCACTTCATACAAATGCTGAATCTTGGCATCAAAATCCGTATAAATTTCCTTGGCAGCCTCTCCAAGTCCTGCTACCCCCGGAACATTTTCTGTCCCCGAACGCAGATCTCTTTGCTGACCGCCTCCGTAAATAATCGGTTTGATCTTCACCTTCGCATCACAATATAAAAATCCCACACCCTTTGGTCCATGGATCTTATGACCACTTACAGATAAAAGGTCAATCCCCATTTTCTTTGGGAAAATACGATACTTTCCGTAGGCCTGAATTGCATCTACATGAAGCAGCGTATCTTTATTATTTTCCTTAACGATCCTTGCAATCTCTTCTATCGGCTGAAGGGAACCAATCTCGTTATTCACATACATCACAGAGACCATCATGGTATCCGGACGCAGGGCCTCCTTTAACCGGTCAATTCTTACGATTCCATTTTCATCGACCGGAAGATAAGTCACTTCATAACCTTCTTCCTCCAGGTGTTTCATCACATTGCTTACAGACGGATGCTCGATCTTTGTGGTGATCAGATGTTTTCCCATCCGGTGATTTGCAGCTGCACACCCCATAATGGCAAGGTTGTTGCTCTCTGTACCGCCGGATGTGAAAATCAGTTCTTTCTCCTGCACCTTCAAAGTCTTCGCAATGATTTCTTTTGCTTCTTTTATATAATTTTCTGCCTCTACGCCTTTATGATGCATTGCAGAGGGATTTCCATAGGTTACGCTCATCATCTGAACGACTTTCTCAACCACCCCCGGCTCACAAACCGTTGTCGCAGAGTTATCCAAATATGCCTGCATATCGTTCCTCTTTTATCTTCCTTATGATTCTTCCAACAGATACATCAAAATGGAAAGGGTCGTAAGTCCTGCAGTTTCTGTGCGAAGGATCCGCTTTCCTAAAGTTACCGGATGTACCTTTTTTGCTTCCGCTTCCCGAACTTCCGTCTCTTCAAAACCGCCTTCCGGCCCAATGAAGATTCCAATACTCATCCCCGGTTTGATACTTCCAAAGATTTCTCTTGTTCCGTCCATTCCTCTGGCACATTCATAAGGAATTAGATTAATATCCAGTTCCTGTGCCATCTTTAATGCTTCCTGAAAAGTTTTTACACCGGAAATCTTCGGGATCAGCATTCTGCCTGACTGCTTTGCCGCACCCTCTGCAATGCTTTGCCAACGTTTGATCTTCGATGCTTCCTTCTTGGCATCCAGCTTCACAATGGCACGTTTGGTTGCCACCGGAACAATCTCATAGGCTCCAAGTTCCACAGCCTTTTGAATGATCAATTCCATCTTATCAGACTTTGGAAGTCCCTGAAACAGGTAGATTTTTGAAGATAATTCACTGCTTCCTTGTTCTTTCCATAAAATTTTCGCTGTAACTTCCTGTTTTTCCAGCATTTCCACCTCGCAACGATAAAAAATCCCATTTTCATCTGCCGCTGTAAATGCCTCTCCGCTTTTCATACGAAGCACGTTTTTCATATGATTGACATCATCCCCGATAACGCTCAGATGATTTCCAGTCACCCGGTCTGATGTAACAAAAAAATGACTCATATTCTTACCCGTTTTTTCTTGCAGTCACAGAAACCCATTCACCCTGATAGGTTACTTCCAGAACTTCCAACCCTGCTGCCTTCACTGCTTCTACCACTGTTTCTTCTTTGTCATCAATGATACCGGAAGTAATGTAAAGACCTCCTACCTTCATCTGATGAACGATCACCGGTGTCAACGGCACCAGCACATCTGCAAGGATATTGGCTACTACGATATCATATTTTTCATAGCCTACCCGATCCTGGATTTTCTTATCATCAATGATATTTCCAATCATCACTTCAAATTTTTCCTTTGAAATACCGTTCACCTGGGTATTTTCCTCAGTTGCCGTAATCGCGCATGGATCAAGGTCTGTTCCAACGGCTGAATCTGCACCAAGTTTTAAAGCCACGATAGATAAAATTCCGCTTCCGCATCCAACATCCAAAAGTTTCGTTTCCGGTGTCACATATTTTTTAATCTGACGGATACAAAGCTGGGTTGTTTCATGCATCCCGGTTCCAAATGCAGTTCCCGGATCGATCTGGATCAAAAGTTTTTCACGGTCTTCCGGCTTTACTTCTTCCCATGACGGTTTGATGAGAATGTCATCTACATAAAACTGATGGAAATATTCCTTCCAGTTGTTGATCCAGTCCTTATCCTCTGTTTCCGAAGCCACAATCGTTGCTTCACCAATATCCATCCACTGTGCGATCTCTTCCAGACCTTCCCGCACTTTATTCAGCATTTCCTCCTGATCTGTTTCCGGTTCCAGATAAAAGCTGATATAAGCGGTTCCGTCATCCTCGCCCACCATCGGCATGATATCCACAAACATCTGTGCCTTATCCTGTTCGGTCAAAGGTACCTTGTCCTCGATTTCAATTCCCTCGATACCGATATCCATCATCATGCTGCTGATAATATCTTCCGCTTCTGTGCGGGTTTTTAATGTATATTTATTCCATTTCATGATCGTCATTCTCCTTTATTCTGAAAATTAGGCATAACCATCCATTCTTTCAAAACTATAACACAAAGCGGTGGCTCTTTCAAGCCACCGCTTTACGGGATAAAATTATTTTATTTTGGTTGATGTACTTTCTGTTCAAAGGAAGCCTTAATGATCCCTCTTCCTTCTAATCTGTCTTTGATATGACCCAATGCTACCAGCTGCATCACGATATTTCCGAGAACAGATCCCTCGATTGGTCCTGCAACTACCGGTTTCTGGATCGCATTTGCTGTCAGTTCACAAAGCAGCTGATCCTGAATACCGCCACCTACCATATTCAGGCAGGAAATGGTCTTTCCGGAGATTACTTCCAGTTCTTTCACAGTTCTTCCATATTCCTGTGTCAGACCATTGTAGATTGCCATGGCAATTTCTCCAAGTCCTTCCGGTGTGCCCTGTCCATGCTCTTCACAATATGCAATAACTTCTTTCATCATATTGTATGGTGCCGTAAATCTCGCATCGTTCGGATCAATGATAAAATCCTGTCTCTTTGCTTCTCTGGAAGCCTTGATAATTTCCGGGAAACCAACTTCGTATTCAAATTCACACCAGTTTTTACGTAAATTCTGCATGATCCACAGACCATTGATATTTCTTAATAGACGGATTTTTCCTTCTACACCGCCTTCATTGGTATAATTGTAATGGAATGCATCTTCTGTAAGGATCGGTTCATCGATTTCCATACCCAGTAAAGACCAGGTTCCGCAGCTTAAAAATGCTGCATTTTCATCTTCTAACGGGCATCCTGCAACTGCTGATGCTGTATCATGTTCCCCAACAGCGATTACTTTCACACCATAAAGACCTGTTTCTTCTTCCACCTCCGGAAGCAGATTTCCAATCACGGTTCCCGGCATTGTCAATGGCTGGAGCAGGTCTGCTCTAACACCCATTTTTTCAAGAAATTCATAGTTATAATCTTTTTTCTTCGCATCCAGCAGCTGACCGGTACTTGCAATCGAATATTCACATACCTTTTTCCCTGTCAGGAAAAATACAAACAGATCCGGCATAAATAATAAGGTTTTTGCCTTTTCAAGGATCTGTGGTCTCATCTTCTGGTCTGCCATCATCTGATAGATCGTATTATAATTTGCGAACTGAATTCCGGTACTTGCATACTGTTCTTTCAGCGGCACGATCTTGTCTGATTCCTCGATCAGTCCGATGGTTCTGTCATCACGGTAGTTGATCGGATTTCCGATCAGATTGTCATCTGCATCCAGAAGGCCATAGTCAACTCCCCAGGTATCAATTGCAAGACTTTCGATCGGCAGTTTCTTTGCTGCTGCTTTCTTCAGTCCCTGTTTTAATTCATGATATAAACGGAAGGTATCCCAGTAAAATGTTTTTCCCACACGCACCGGATCATTGGTAAAACGATGCAGTTCTTCTAATGTGATCTTACCATCCTCCGTTTTACTTAAGATCATACGTCCGCTTGATGCACCGAAATCGAATGCAAGATTATAAATTGGATTACTCATTTACTTTTTCTCCTTTTTTTCATTAATCTTCTGTCACCACTGTAACACCTATATCAGCAAGCCGCTGTTTCCAGGTATCATCCGGAAGAGCGTCCGTGACTAGAATATCACCCTTCCTAAAATCAACAACCTTTGCGAATGAAATGGTACCAAATTTTGTACTATCCGCTGCCAGTATCAGTCTTTTTGCGCAGGACACCATGCTTTTTTTAATCTCTGCATCTGCTTCAGAGGAATCTGTCACGCCTTTTCCAATATCCAGCCCCTTGCAGGAAATAATTGCTTTATCCACATAGAAATTTTCCAATGTTTTTTCTGCATGTTTTCCTACCAAAGAAAGCGTGGAACTTTTCAGCATTCCGCCCGTAGAGATCACCTGAATCCCTTTGGATTTCGAAAACTCTATGAGCACTTCCAGCGAATTTGTGATCACTGTAAGCTTTTTTCGGTCTTTTAATTCCTGTGCCACCATCAATGAGGTGGAAGAAGAATCCAGAATAATGCTGTCTCCATCCTCGATCATGGATGCAACCAGTTTTGCAATGGTCTGCTTTTCTTTGCGATTCGTCTTTTCTCTGATACGAAGCGGCATCTCGATGTTCGTATTTTCATTTAAGACAGCACCGCCGTAAGTTTTTTTAACAAATCCTTCTTTTTCCAGCTTGTCTAAATCTCTTCGTATGGTTTCTTCGGTCACCCCATATTCCTGACTGAGTTCCGCTACCAGTACCCTCTGCTCCTTTTGCAGTTTTTCCAAAATCGCATTTTTCCGCTCGATTGCCAACATTTTTTCTGCCTCCTGATCTCATTGCGCTTCGATAGGTAAATTGTAACATATAATCTTTGGTTTTTGTAGGATTTTTTTGCATTTTTACATATTTTTTAGATATTTTTTTGCAGAAACCAACAAAAACAAAGGGTTCTTCCGAATCCCACAAAAAACAGCCGTTTCAGGCTCCGTTCGGACCCCAAAACGACTGTTCCATAGTTTTTGTTTTATTTACGACTGTGTACCAGTACCGCAACCTCCCTGTTTTTTTTTGGCACATGCTGTCGCATGCGGGCATCCAATACAGGTAACGCCCCGTTTTTTCTCATTTCTGATATACCATAATGCAGCTGCAATCAGCAGTGCAATGATCAAAACCACGATCAAATCAACGATCATACCGGTCACTCCTCACTTTTTTAAGCTTTGTTTCCTTTGAGCGCATATTCTGCGTCAAATTTCTTTTCCTGTTTCTTAATAATATATACCACAACTGCAACGATGACTGCAACCACGATCAGTCCAGGTACAAAACCGCTTCCAACAGTTCCTTCGGTGATCAGTGTGCCAATCTGGTATACCAGGAATGCAACAACATAACCTGTTGCAAACTGTAATGCCACACCGCCCCAGAACCATTTACGGTCTTTCATTTCAGAGTTCATTGCTCCAAGCGCTGCAAAACAAGGTGGTGTATAAAGGTTGAACATCAAGCAGGCAAGTGCTGCTACTTTTGTAATTCCAAAGATTGCTGCTACTTCATTTGCACCGCCCATCAATGCCAGTTCCTCTGTATCGATAAAGGAAGTTACACCGTAAACAACGGCTAAGGTACCAACAACATTTTCTTTTGCAATAAATCCTGTTACAGCGGCTGCTGCCATCTGCCATACGCCAAATCCGAGCGGGATCAGAAGTACTGCGATCGGAGAAGCAATGGATGCAAGGATAGAAGTACTTTCCATACCTTCTTCTACCAGCTGTAACTGCCAGTTAAAGGACTGCATGATCTGTACCACCGTGTTGCATACAAGAATAATTGTTCCGGCTTTTACAATATAAGCTTTCCCACGTTCCAGCATAGAGGAAAATGCCCGCTTAATGCTAGGGATCTTA
This sequence comes from uncultured Lachnoclostridium sp., assembly GCA_964561705.1. Lineage (GTDB taxonomy): Bacteria > Bacillota > Clostridia > Lachnospirales > Lachnospiraceae > HGM12587. Next base: position 19,696 of record CAZLQJ010000014.1, read on the forward strand.
TATTCAGGAAGTTCCATGATAAAGAATGATTTTCTATATTTGTATCCTGTGACCTTATTTACAAGCAAAGCACCCAGGAAGATCAATAAGATACCTACAAAGTACATCAAAGTACCAACCCATGTTGCATCCGCGAAAAATACACCTGCAAACAATGCGATCACCGGCAGTTTTGCCCCACAAGGCATAAACGGTGTCAACATTGCTGTTGCACGACGTTCTCTCTCATTACGGATGGTACGGCAGGCCATGATTCCAGGAATTGCACAACCTGTACCGATAACCATAGGAATTACGGATTTACCGGAAAGACCTACTTTTTTGAAGATTGGGTCCAATACAACAGATACACGAGCCATGTAACCGCAGTCTTCCAGCAATGCGATCAGAAAATACATCACCATAACCAATGGAAGGAAACCAACTACGGCACCTACACCACCGATGATGCCATCTACCAAAAGGGCCTGCACAAATGGCGAAGCGCTTCCTACCAGTCCTGCAACCCATTCCTGGAAGGTTTCGATCCATCCTACCAGCGCATCTGCGATCCAAGGACCGACCGTCGACTGTGAAATATCAAACACAAGGAACATGATCAATGCAAAGATTGGAATTCCAAGCCATTTGTTAGTCAGGATATGATCAATGGTATCCTGAGAGTTTTTATTTTTGGTAAGCACTTTTCGTGTTTCTACTTCTTTTACAATCTTATTTACAAATTCAAATCTTGCCCGGTCTGCAGCCTGAACTGCTTCCTTGCTATGCAAATTGATATCTCCCTGCTGATAAGGTGCTTTCTGACCTTTACCTTTTAAAGCCGACGCAGCTTTTACAACTTCCGAAAGTCCGTGATCTCCTGAAACCGTAGAAATCGTCTTAATGACAGGGCATCCTAATTTTACTGATAATTCTTCTGCATCAATCTTTGTTTCTTTCTTTTCATTAATATCACTCTTGTTCAGTGCCACAACTACAGGAACACCAAGTTCCAAAAGCTGTGTTGTAAAGAACAAACTTCTGCTTAAGTTTGTTGCATCTACAATGTTAATGATCGCATCCGGATGTTCGTTTTTCACATATCCGCTGGTGATGCTTTCTTCTGATGTAAACGGTGACATGGAATAGGCTCCCGGCAAATCCACCGCAATCAGTTCTTCTCCTTCATAAAATCCCTTTTTAATCGGATTTTCTTTTTTGTCGACAGTTACACCTGCCCAGTTACCAACACGCTCAGTTCTTCCGGTGAGCGCGTTATACATGGTTGTTTTACCACTGTTTGGATTACCTGCTAAAGCAATTCTCATGGTCTGGTTCCTCCTTAATTATAGTTATCTCTAATCTCAATTCTGCTTTCCTAATGTATGATAGTTTCACCTAACTCTACGACAAAAAACAGGAGAATCCACCTTTGTGAATCCTCTGTTTATTTTAAATAACAATCGCTTCGGCAAGCTGATTGTCAATATTGTATCTCCCATCCTTAATCGCAACCACACATCCGCCTTTCAGGTGTGAGATGACGGTGATCGGCTCGCCGCTATAACAGCCTAACGTAAAGAGGAAATCGTTCAGTTCTTCATCATCTGTCTGAATTTCCTTTACAATATATTCAGTTCCTTCCTGTGCCTGTGTTAAATTCATCATAGCCTCCTACATTTGGACAGCGATTAGTTCTGTCTAATTCATAAGACATAGTAACACCAGACTAACTAAATGTCAAGTAGACTAACTCATTTTTTTACAACTTTTTCCAAACCGGTATTCTGTCTCTGTATGGAACTTTTCTCCTGCCTTTACCAAAGGACTCGGAAAGTTCTCATGATGCATGGCATCCGGAAACTGCTGGGTTTCAAACGCCACACCGCTTCTGTCCGGATATCTGCGTCCTCGCTTTCCGCCTTCCTTATCTCCCAGGAAATTTCCCGTATAGATCTGGATGCCCGGACAATCCGTATAAACTTCCATAGAAATGCCGGACGCTTCTGAGCGCACCCTTACAACCGCATCCTCCGCCCGGTGTGTATTGATCACCCAGTTATGGTCATATCCGCCGCCAATAAGGAGCGGTTCTTCCTGTTTCCCAATATCCCTTCCAATGGCTTTTTCTGTTCTGAAATCCATTGCCGTTCCGGACACATCCATTATTTCTCCCGTAGAGATCATCTCCGCATTTACTCTGGTATAGGCATCTGCATTGATCCATAATTGATGTTCCAAAATACTATTTGAATTTTCTCCATCCAAATTAAAATAACTGTGGTTTGTCATGGATACCAGCGTATCCTGATCAGAAATACCGTCATAGGTAATCTTTAAACCATTCTTTTCCGTTAAGGTATAAGTCACGCTGACTTTAAAATTCCCTGGAAGTCCCTGATCTCCATCCGGACTAAACAAGGAAAATTGAACTGCATTTTCTAAAATCCGGGTATCCCAGATACGGATATGCCATCCATCCGGTCCACTGTGGAGACAATTGGTCCTTTCATTCACCGGCATCTGATAATCTACCCCCTGAACAGTAACCACTGCGCCACCAACACGGTTTGCAATTCTTCCTACCGTCGCCCCAAAGTACGGACCATTATCAATCTCATACCCTGCAACTGTTTCGTACCCCCATACGACATCCCGCAGTTCTCCGTTTGCATCCGGCACATACAAAGAATGTAAAGTTGCTCCAAAATCTGTAACAACCGCTTTCATTCCTGACGCATTTGTAATCTCATACAAATATGCCTGCTGTCCCTTCGAATTTTTTCCAAATTCCTTTTTTACAACTCCCATATACGTTCTCCTTTATCTAATTTTGATCCTGCTTTCATCGATCAATTTTTGCGATTTTTCAATCCAGGAAATACAAGTATCCTTGATTTTAAGTATATCGTTTTTACAAAAAATAGCAAGCAAACGCTGGAATCTTATACACAAAAAAATACCGTACGAACTTCGTACGGTATCTACTCAAGAGCGATAGACGGGACTCGAACCCGCGACCCCAACCTTGGCAAGGTTGTACTCCACCAACTGAGCCACTATCGCTTATTTACATATCGCTGAACACCTCAGCAACATGGATGATATTATCACAAGTTGCCGAGGTTGTCAACTAAATTTATGCAATTTCTGTAAATTCTTTTCTGGTTTCTCCAAACGCCTTTCTTGCAAACCTTCCCCACACGAAAACCGGAGGCATACTTGAGTTTTTCTCTTCAAACCGCTATACTCAAAACAAGCTTTCCCATAGGCAAAGCAATCTAACAGGAGAAGGATCCGCTTTGGATCCGGTATAATTTATGAACTATTTGATCTACTATCTTTTGGCAGTCAATCTTCTGGGATTTGCTGCCATGTTTCTTGACAAACAAAAGGCCAAACGGCACCAGTGGCGCATTCCGGAAAAAACACTGTTTCTGCTTGCTTTTCTGGGAGGCAGTCTTGGATCCTGCCTTGGAATGTATCTTTTTCGTCACAAAACAAAACACTGGTACTTCCGTTTTGGCATGCCACTGATCTTTTTATGTCAGCTTGGAATTTCCTTTTATCTTTTGTTTCTGAAACCTTAGATAAGCATTTCGTCCATTTTCATAGAGATTATTCCCCTGGCAGTCTATAATGACTGTCAGCGGCATCTCTTCCACATACAATCTTCTCAACGCTTCTGCACCCAGATCTTCATAGGCAATCAATTCACATTTTTTGATGCATTTTGACAGCAGGGCGCCTGCCCCTCCGATGGCTCCAAAATAGACACCGGAATATTGTTTCATTGCCTCCACAACCTCTGGCAGTCTTGCACCCTTTCCGATCATTCCTCGTGCTCCCACACGCATCATTTGAGGCGCATAGGCATCCATACGCCCACTGGTAGTCGGGCCGGCAGATCCAATGACCTGTCCCGGTTTTGCCGGCGTTGGTCCTACATAGTAAATGGTCGCATCCTGCGGATCAAAAGGTAGTTTTTCACCATTTTCCAACGCCTTACACATTCTTTGATGACCGGCATCCCTGGAAGTATAAATTTCTCCCGTCAAATAAACTGTATCTCCGGCACGAAGCGTTCTAGCCATTTCCTCTGTCAAAGGCAGTCTGATCTGTCGTTCCATTACAGCACCTCCGTTTTATGGCGTGTCACGTGACAATTGATATTGATGGCACATGGCATTCCTGCAATATGGGTAGGCATGGTTTCAATATTCAGACCAATGGCGGTTGTGCGTCCGCCAAACCCTTGAGGGCCAATACCAAGTTCATTGATCTTTTCCAGCATTTCCTTTTCCAAATCTGCATAAAACGGATCCGGATGAGAAGAATCCAAAGGTCTCATCAGGGCTTTTTTCGCAAGCAGAGCAGCCTTATCAAAAGTGCCGCCGATCCCAACGCCCACGACCATCGGCGGACACGGATTAGGCCCCGCCACCTCTACTGTTTCTAGAATAAAATCCTTGATTCCCTGCAGCCCATGAGACGGCTTAAACATGCGGATGGCACTCATATTTTCGCTGCCAAACCCTTTGGGTGCCACGGTGAGCCGGATTTCTTCTCCCGGAACGATCTCCGTATAGATCATTGCCGGCGTATTGTCTTTTGTATTTACCCTGCGAAGCGGATCTGCTACCACAGATTTTCGAAGATAACCTTCCTGATATCCTTTGCGTACCCCCGCATTGACTGCCTCCGTTAGATTTCCTCCAACGACATGTACCTCCTGTCCGATTTCCAAAAAAACACATGCCATCCCAGTATCCTGACAGATCGGTACCTTTGTTTCCTCTGCGATTTCAAAATTTTCAATGATCCGGTCTAGAATTCCCTGTGCCGGTTCCCAATCTTCCTTTCCCCGGCATTCTCTGATGGCGCATTTTACATCTTCCGGAAGCTGCTCATTGGCTTCCCTGCAAAGTTTTGCAACTGTTTCCGTAATCTGCGCCGCACTGATTTCTCTCATTTTCACGCCTCCATTCTTTTCCATATCTTAGCATATCTGTCCACCTGCTGCATATACTTTTCTAAATATGTTTATTCCTGTTATATCTCATTGAAAGGAGTTCCTCCATGAAAAAAATCCTCATCCCGGGAAGAAAAAAAGATACGAAAAATTACGAGAAAGTATTAAAACATTTAGGTGCAGATCCCATTGTGACCCTGAATCCCAAATCTGTTTACTCTTTTGACGGTCTGCTGCTCCCCGGAGGCGGTGACATTTGTCCTTCCTACTTTGGACAGCCTGTCATTGATACCAGAAAGCCGGATCCAGAACTAGACCGCACACAATTTCACATCCTGTACCAGTTTCTGCATACTCACAAACCCATTCTGGGAATCTGCAAAGGAATGCAGCTGATCAATGTTTTTTTCGGCGGCAGTCTCATGCAGCATTTGGACTGCGAAGCCACTCATCAGTGGAACGGCCGTGACCAATGGCACGATACTACAGCAAAAGGGGACTCCCTTCTAGCGCATCTGTATGGGAGCAGATTTTCTGTCAATTCCGCCCATCATCAAGGCATCGATGAAACCGGGCAGGATTTTAGGATCATCCAGACATCTACGGATGGGATTTCCGAAGGAATCCTCCACGATCATTTACCGATTCTGGGGGTCCAATGGCATCCGGAACGCATGTGCCTGGAGCATAAAAAATACGGTACCATTGACGGTACCGCAATTTTTCGCTGGTTTTTAAATCCGGTCAACAGACTGCCTTAGCAGCTGCTGTCTTCCCGAAGTCTATGCATTGTCTCTTTTATAGATTTTCTGGAACTCCGTATATCCTTCTTTTTCCAACAGACTGATCTGTTGCTTCATATTTTTCTTCATCGGCTGGATGGTTACCGTTTTTCCAGCCTCACGAAGTTCTTTTGCCTTCGCAAACAGTTCCATTTTCTTCTCTGTAGAAACACCTTTTTCGATAAGGATTGCAAGGTTATCTGCACTGATCTTCATCTCACCTTCCAACTGATCCTTCAGAATCGTAATGATACGTTCAAATCCAATGGAAAATCCGCTTGCACAAACATCCTGACCGCTGAATTTTCCGATCATCTTATCATATCTTCCGCCGCCTGCAATGGAGAAACCATATCCGTCAATGGTAATTTCAAAGATCGGACCGGTATAATATCCCATTCCACGTACCAATGTCGGATCGAACATAACTGTTACATTTTCATTGACCATAGCTTTTGCACAGGAGATGATTTCTTCCATTGCTGCCACTACGGAACTGTCTAAATATTCTTCACTGATATCCTTGCAGAATTCCTCACAGGATGCCTCTTTTAAGTTTTCATAAATAGCCAGATAGCGATCTACCACTTCCTCCGGATGTCCGTTTTCTATCAATTCCTTACGGATGCCATCCAGACCAATCTTGTCAAATTTATCCAGTGAGATCAACACTGACGACACATCTTCTTCCTGAAAACCTGCCTGAAGACAGATGGCGGTTAAGATTTTTCTATCATTTACATGCACTGTAAATGCATCAATTCCTACCGTTGCGAAAATTTTGGTAAGCATATCTGAGGTTGCACCAATCAGTTCAATCTCAGCCAGATTCGTATCATCACCCAAAATGTCAATGTCACATTGTGTAAACTGACGAAAACGTCCCTTCTGTGGATTGTCAGCTCTCCATACATTTCCAATCTGCAAAGCCTTAAAAGGTGTCGGCAGTTTCTGATTGTTATTTGCATAATATCTCGCCAGCGGAAGTGTCAGGTCATAGCGAAGACCGTTGTCCGCATATTCATGGGTTCCCTTGTCAATGGCTCTGGCAAGATCTGCACCACGTTTCATTACCTTAAAAATCAGTTTTTCATTATCTCCGCCCTGTTTGGAGGTCAGATTTTCAATATGCTCCATCACTGGAGTTTCAATCTGCATAAATCCAAATTTCTCATAGCTGTTCTTGATCATGCTCAATACATTTTCTCTCAAACGCATATCAGATGGGAGCATATCACACATGCCTTTTACCGGTGTTTTAATAAATTTCATAATCGTACCTCTCACTATCTCTCATTTATTTTCCATTTTCAGTCCAAAAATTCCGCTTTCTCTGAATCATTTCCTCAATGCGCTCAATGTATTGCCCTACATCCTTCACATTTTCGATTCGTTCGATCCTGCCGTCCGGATATACCATCTTTGTGGATGCACCTGCGCCGGCTGCAACGATTGACTGCTTCTCTTCCATAATCAAAATATTATAAATGCCTGCTTTGTCAGCTTTGGCATAGCCAACATTTTCAAAATTTCCAGCCATATTTTTCTGACGGTACAGATAATATGGCAAAAGTCCCTGTTCTTTGCAGGATTTTTCTGTCAGATCCATAATTTCTGCAGAGTTTTCCAATCCCATTTCTTCATAGGTATCCTTAAACAGATTCAGTCTGGCCGCTCGCTTGATTGCAAGGGAATGTACCGTAATGCTGTCCGGTCCCAAAATCTGCAGTTCCCTCAGTGTATGTTCCACATCCGCTTTGCTCTCTCCCGGCAACCCTATGATCAGATCCATGTTAATGTTGTCAAATCCGACTTCTCTTGCCAGCCGGTATGCATCAATGGTCTGCTGTACCGTATGATGCCGTCCGATGATCTTTAAGGTTTCCTCCTTCATTGTCTGCGGATTTACAGAGATTCTGTCTACCTGATGTTTTTTTATTGCCAAAAGTTTCTCTCTCGTAACACTATCCGGTCTTCCCGCTTCTACTGTAAATTCCTTCACCTGTGTAAGATCAAAACGTTCCTCGATCTTGGTAAGCAGACGATCCATCTGCTCCGCATTCAACGTGGTCGGTGTTCCGCCACCGATATAGACGGTATTTAAAACCTTGTCCTTCAACTCTTCCGCAATATAATCCAGCTCTTTACACAATGCGTCCAAATATTCATCTACACGCTTTTCCCACTTTCCCAACGGGTAAGAAGTAAAGGAACAATACAGACAGGTACTTGGACAAAACGGAATTCCTACATAGAGACTGTATCCATCCTGGTAGTCCAAAGTGCTCAAAAGTTTTCTTTCCCATTTTGCAATTTCAAGGCTCTGATCGATCTTTTTATCACTGCAATAATAGGTTTCTTTCATATAAGATCTGATTTCTTCGTCAGAAGCCCCTTCTTCCAGCATTGCCATCGGGATCTTTGTCGGGCGAATCCCCGTTAAGGTGCCCCACGGAAGTTCCTTTTTGCTGTAATTGGAAAGCGCTGTATAGATCAGCCTCTTAAACCGATCTTTCACTTCTTTTCTCGTTAACGTATGAGGCAGGTCACAAAAGCCCAGATAGAGAATTGCTTCCTTCTCATAGGTTGTCACATCCACCCTCTCCTCCGAAAAACTGACATCGATTTTCAAAGAACTATCTGTTTCGAAGGCATCCTTTACCTGTACATCGACATCGCATTTTGGATAAAATGCCTTAACCAGCGAATGTATGTCATATTCGTAGCTTGGAATATTTACTTTTACTTCAATCTTATCTGACATAAGGATTTTTCTCTCTTTCGTAGCCAATTCTTGTTCCTTCCCCATGCCCTGTATAGCATCTGGTATTTTCCGGGAGCACATAAAGCTTGTCTTTAATGCTTCTGCAAATTTCTTCGTAGGAACCGCCCGGAAAATCCGTTCTTCCTATACTTTTGCAAAACAAGGTATCTCCCGTAAATAAAATATCTTCCGAACCCACATAATAGCAACAGCCTCCCGGCGTATGTCCCGGAGTCTCCAATACCCTGATGCGGCATCCTGCCAGTTCAAACTCATCGCCATCCTTGCAATAAATATCCGCATCCATGGTTCGTTCTGCCCGAATAAAGCTTCTGGAAAGATTCCATCCTGCGTCATTTAACAAAGGGCTTTCCTTTGCACAGGCATAAACCTTGATTCCATAGCTTTCCCGCAGCTCCTCTGCCGCCATCATATGATCAAAATGACCATGGGTCAAAAGAACAGCCACCGGCTTTAATTGATGTTCTGTCAAGAATGCCCTAATCCTGGTCGCTTCCTCTCCCGGATCCACGATCACTGCTTCTTTTAAATTCTCATTGATCAAAAAATAGCAATTGGTAGAAACAGGTCCTACCACCATGCTGTCTACTCGAATCATCTGATTTTCTCCTCTATCTAAAAAGCTCTTCCTACGTAGCTGCACGCTCAATATCAATAATGCTGTCAATCTGTCTGAGCTTTTCTACGATCCTGTTCAATTCCTCTGTACCGGAAATTTCAAAGGCAACGGAAATCGTTGCAGTT
>CAZLQJ010000015.1:0-27733 GCA_964561705.1 uncultured Lachnoclostridium sp.
GAAGCCAGACATCAGACCGGTGTTGTATACATACTGTACCGCATCCACATACCACTGATCTGTTGTAACGTCTGTAAATACTTCTGTGACAGGGTCTTTTTCTTCCGGTTTAATTTCCGGTAAACCTGGTTTTGTATCCGGAGTTTCTTTCAACTCAGCCAGTTTGCTTTCAGCATCTGTGAGAACTTTCAATGTTTCTGCTGTCACATATGCTTTCTGCGCATCTGTTAATGCATCGTATGCTGTTCTTGCTGCTGTGATCGCTGCTTCAGACTCTAATGTAACTGTTCCGATTGCTGTAATCTTATCTGTGACTGCTTTTGCTGCTGCTTTGTCTGCTGTGACTGATGGATCTTCCGGTTCTGCAGTCGGTGCAATACCTGTTACACGGAATTCAGCGGTACTCATATGCGCATCATTTCCGCTGTCAGCATAAGTATGAACACCTACGATACGGATCTGTTTTGCTGTCACTGCATCAAATGTAATCAGTTTCCAGTTCTGGTCATCTTTATCCCATGTGCCTGCAGCACCTTCGATATCGCTCCACTCTCCATCATCTGTTGTACGATACTGAACCTTGTATTCTGTAACCGCACCGTTTTTGCTGCCACCGGTTCTTGGAAGGTAACGGATACCATCAATTTCTGTAGCTGCAGTTAAACTTACACCAACCCAGCGTTTTGCCACATCAGATGCCTCTGTCGTTGAATAGTTTGTATGCCAGTGTGTTCCCTCATTTCCATCAAGAATATAATCATCCGGACCTTCGGTTGCTGTTCCCGCATATTCACTTCCGGAAATAGCTGTCAGATATTTCACATCGATATCTCTGCTGTCATCATCCGGTTCTACTACAACTTCATGACCAAATACCTGAAGTTCTACCAGATGGTTGGTTGTTCCTGTATTTGAACCATGCATATAAACACGTACATAACGTCCGTTTACGCCTGAATCGAAGATAAATTCTTTTCCGGCTTCTGTTTCAACATAAAGTTCATCTGTTCCGGCACCAAAACCGTGAACATTTTCTGCATCTGAGTTGTATACAACTTCTGCATTTTCAAAATCTTCTGTTTCTGATACTGCAATAACAGTTCCTTTGTAAGTTCTTCCATCCGCCCAGTAACGGTATATTTTTGCTTTTGTCAGTGTCATCACATCTCCGATGTCAATCTGAACATAAGCAGATGCATCTTTACCATCTGCACCAAATTCACCATAGTTTGCATTTGAAATCGTACCATCTACTGCCTGAGAGATTGGTCTGTCTTTTGCATTGCATTCTGCGGATGTACCATCTGCTGCCCATACAGCTGTTGCTGCTTTATTTAAGGCAAGATTTTCATCTACAGGTTCTTCATTCATTGATGCAACTTTATCATATCCATAAGCAATATCATAAACTTTTGCATCCGTTGCATTTTCTGCGATTGTAATCGCTTCTGCAGTTATTTTCTTTGTTTTGTTTGCTTCGTCATAAGCAGATCCTACAAGGGTACCATTTACATAAATCTTTAAGATACCATTGTTTTCTTTTGCCGCAACGATCACATCACCGTCTTTTACTTCTATATCAGAAACTGCCGTTGCATCACCTAACGTAAAGTATGCTTTTTTGTCGCTGTTGATTCCCAAGGTGTACTGTGTACCCTGATTTAAGAGAACACCTTCTGCTGCAGTTGTTGCTGTTGCGGTTACTGTAAATCCATAGAAAGAATCTAATCCCTTGGATGCATCTACTACATTACCTCTGTTATAAGTAAATGTAATGGTCTTCGCAGTCAGATCATTGCCTGCCCTATCTTTTACATCATTTGCTGTTACAGTCACTTCCCCTGCGTTTGGTGCTTTGGAAAGTTTGATGTGATAGGTAGCATCATCCGCGCTCTGCTGAACTTCTTTGATAGTTCCTGAACTTAATGCAAAGTCACTTCCGGTTACTTTTTCGTTGAATTTTACAACGATTTCTTTGGAACCTGTTGCATAAGCAACGGTCATTTCCGGTGCTGTTGTATCACCATCTTTTGAAACTCTGAAGATACGAACTTCATCCGGCTGTAAGGTAAATGTATAAGTTTCCCCATAAGTGAATGTACCTGTAGATGCGGTACCTTCTGTCAGATTGTGTGTGTGTTCCAAATGATATTTCAATGCACCTGCGTCTTCCGGAACACCGATGGTTCTGTCAAAGGTAAAGGAAACTTCTTTGGCCTCTGTTGCTGCATTTCTTACAGAAATGATTCCGTCTTTTCCATCGAAACATGCATATCCGTAAGCATTCTGTGTTCCATTGCTGGTTCCACCAAGTTTTGTACCTGTGTTTGGTGATTCGCCAAACATTTTTGCATTTTTCAGCATATGATGATTTTCTTCTGCCCATGCAAGGAATTCTGCTGTAATCTCATATTTTCCTTCAGTCATAATCTTGTCAGAAAAATATAATTCCCAGAATGCTGTACCACGGGTAGACTGCATATACAGATAGTTCTGGAACTGTTCATCTGTTGCTGTGTTGATATTCATACCTGTTCCTTCTACACCATAAACAGGGTCATGGTTATAGATATGAGATAATGGGAACTGGAATTCATGATTCTTCAGGAAATCATAATATGCCGCATCACGGTAGGTCATCTGTCTGTCCATCTTGCTGTTGCTTGATCCGGCATCAGTCTGGTCATGGGTACACTGCAACCATACAGAGCTTGCCCACTGTAAGAACCATGGACTTGGGTTTGTGTAACAGGTCAGAGAAATCCAGAGATTATCAATGCCATTTGCTTTTGCATTTGCATGCGCAGCTTCCATCAGGTCGATCCATCCTTCCCAAAGGTCTGTCACATGATACATATGGTTATAACCACCGGTCATATGGTTATTTGCATATCCCGGTACACCATCTGCTGCTGCAAATGCACCATACTGTGCTCTGTCTGCAAATCCATCCCATTTCCAATAATTTACGCCATATTTGTCCTGGAACTCACATGCCATTTTTGTAAAGTTTTCAATGTAAGTTCTATCTGCTACGTCAATGGAATTACCGGCTTTGCTTCCCTTTCCACTCTTCACCAGAATATCTGCCAGGGAATTATAGAAATTGTATCCTCCACGAGGTCCAACCCATATACCAAAGTCACTTCCAAACTTATGTACCAGGTTTGATGAAGTGGTAAGTCCATTTGGGAACTTGTTGTTAAATTCCCAGAAACCAGACTCATTCAACGTCGTTCCTGAACGTTCTGCGTCTACGATTCCAGTATTATTATAGTTATTCCAACCATCATCTACAACATAGGAATCGATTGGACGAACACCTACTGCATTTAATTCTCTATCAATTTCGATGAAAGAAGCAAGGATGTTGTCATCATCTATCAACATCATGTTGTCAAACCAGGAGTTGTACTGGATACGGAATTCTGCAGGTGTTGCGATCGATTCGATATAATCGAAGAAATCTGCCTGGATTACCTGATTGTCAGTACTTCTTGCAGCACCGGCAACAGTCTGCCATGTCACATATTTTCCATCCTGTGTCAGCTGATTGTCTTTTTCAAATCTGTCAAAACTTTTACCGGTATAATATCTGATATATCCGGTTCCTTTTACGATTTCAGTGTCAGTTGCAGGGAATTCACTTCCGAAGAACATTCCCTGAATGTAGATCGGCTGTCCAAGATTTGCCTTATACTGATCCATTTCTACGACTCCGCCGGAATCTGTAGGAATGGTCCACTGTGCATTGGAGGCATCAACCTTAAAGGATTCCAGATCGATATAGTCGATGACTGCTTTTTCCTTCTGGTCTTCCGGCACACTGATCTCCATGTATTTACGCATGAAATGATCACCGTCATACATTACGATATTTTCTGTAATGGTATAAGTCACGGTTGTATCTTTATAGGTAAATTCATATGGTTCAAAAGTAAAGGTAACTTTATGTCCTGTCTTCGCCACATTGTTGATCGTCGCTGTGGTTTCTTCTTCTTTAACATCCGTTAACTTCAGATCACTTGCCTTAAAAGAACGGTTGTCTGCTGTCACCGGTGCTTTTTCTGCATGCAGATTAAATTCTGCACCGCCGCCGAAAGTACGTCCATTCTTTGAAGAAAGTGCTACCAATTTTACCTGAGTTGCCGTACATGCTTCTGCAAGGTTTACATAAATTGGATTTACACCATTATATTCAAATTCACCTTCAGCAACCTTTGTCCAGCCTTCTGCATTTGCAGCTAGTGCTGTTTCAGAATTTGAAGCATAAAGTTCATATCCCAAAAGGTTTCCGTTGGTATCTTCACCATTCTGTCTTGGTGTGTAAGAGAAACACTGGAAGGTCTTTGCACCATTTAAGTTGATCACAACATTATATGGGAAATTTGTTCCGCCGATTCCTCCGCCGTAGTTGGTGTGCCAGATACTGTTCAGATCTCCGTCTAAGAGATTCTGTGCAGGACCATCACTGGCTCCGCTGGCATTCTGACGGCTGTCTGCCTCTGCAGTCCATCCGGTTCTATCTAATGCTTCTAACTCAATCGGCTTACTTTCCGATGCCTGTTTTGTTACTTTCACGATAAATTCTTCACTGCCTTCACCCGGTGTGAAAACTGTATTACCGCCATCTGTACGCTTGTTTGTGATATTGACTGTGCTTAATTTGTTGTTTGCAGTAGAAAATTCACGACTGATATACCCGTTACCAATGGTAACCGCAGTATCTGTTTTCTGAACTGTAACTTCACCTGTTTCTGCCGCTTTTACTTCTGTGGCAGCTCCAGAGAAATTAGAAACAACCATTGCAAGAGCCAGCATCGACGCAAGCGCTCTTTTCCATGTTTTTCTCATCATGGTATCCCCCTTTTTATTATTTTCGAGGTTATTTGTGCATACCCCATACAAATCCCCTCAAATCGACTAAATTTTAACACAATATGCACATGCAATATTTACACTTTTTAGTTTTGATTTTGCACTTTTGATTTTATTCACCTCATCTGTACTACCTAATTCTGAGATTCAAAAAGGCGTTCTCCGAAGAATTTTTTCGGAGAACGCCTGTGATTTTTCCATTTTTAGTTTACAAAAATCTTTTTCTATGGATTAAGATCATTTTTGATCAGCTGATAGAGGGCCGCTGCCGTCGGTACTCCGAGAAGCATTCCGCCGATGCCCATCAGACCGCCGCCGATGGTCACTGCCACCAGAACCCAGATCCCCGGAAGTCCGATGGAACTTCCTACCACCTTCGGATAGATCAGATTGCCTTCCAGCTGCTGCAGGATCACGATAAATACCAAAAAGATCAATGCCTGGATCGGAGACACGGTCAGGATCATAAATGCGCCCACACCCGCGCCGATATAAGCACCTGCCACCGGGATCAACGCCGTAAATCCGATCAGGGTGCCGATCATCATGGCATAAGGCAGTCTAAGAATGCTCATGCCTAAGATGCAAAGAACGCCCAGAACAACCGCCTCGATACATTGTCCCACGATAAATTTGTGAAAGGACTGATGAAAGATGCCGGCCACATATCGGATCTTGTCATTCCAGGAAGGCTTCAGATAGTGATCCATCAAACGATCTACCTGTCTTTTCAGGGTCTCTTTTCCAAGCAGAAGGTAGATGGCAAAAATCAATCCAATGAGGATCTGTGCCGCCATGGAAATCGTTGCGGAAACTGCGCCTACGGCCGCCTGTGCAACACCGCCAACGCCGGCTGCCAGCACAGAAAGAAATTCTGCGATCTTTTTCTGCCAATCAATGGAAGACAGTGCCTTTGCCGCATCCTCTGACATCACTGCCGTGAGAACTCCCTGCTTTTCCAGCCAGAGCACCAGTTCACTGATCGCTTCCGGAATTTCCGAAGCCAGAAGACTGATACAACGGGCAACTTCCGGAAGAACAAGACCAATGATCAGACCGATCACGGCCGCCAGCGTCAAAAGTGCCGCCAGCATACACAAAATGCGTCTGCTCTTTTTCATTGCCGGTGTCTGGATCTTTGTAAAATAATGCTTTTCATAAAAACTCATTAAAATATTTAAAACGTAGGCAATCCCACAGCCCAAAAACAGGGAACCTGCAGCGCCAGCCAGGGCGACAGCCAGTCCCGCCAGACGGCTCCAGTAATGAATTGCCAGAAATGTCAAAAAAACAGTTACCCCCAGACGAAAACAGCTTTTCCACTCAATCTTCATATATTTTCTCCTCAGATCATTCTACCTCATAGGTATTGTCTGCTTCTATGATTTCTCTTAAGGAATCCATACGGGCGTCCAGCTGTGCGCTCAATTCCGCACAATCATACAGCTCTTTTGCCATATCTTCCGTAAATTCAATGTCTTTTTTATAGCATAACTGATGTTCCAAACTCGCCCAGAAATCCATGGCAATGGTTCGCAGCTGGATTTCTACCTGCATCAGACGTTTTTCGTGCTCCAGAAAGATCGGCACCGTAACGATCAGATGAAGACTGCGGTAACCGTTTGGTTTTGGATTGGCAATGTAATCTTTTTTCTCCAAAAGCGTGATATCATCCTGTTTTAACAGGGCATCCGCCAAAAGATAGACATCATCGACGAAGGAACAGACTACCCGCACACCTGCCACATCATGAATGTGTTCTTCCACCGTTTCCAGGGAAAATGGAAGTTCTCGTCTTTCCAGCTTTTCTTTGATGCTTTCCAGACGTTTCAGCCTGCTTTTGATGCCGCTGATCGGATTTCTGTCATAGCGGAGGGAAAATTCTTCATTTAAGACATTAAATTTGGTTTCCACTTCCATGATGGCACAACGATAATATGCCATCAATTTGTTATACCTTTGCAGTATCCCTTTGGACCAGTTCAGCATTTCCTCATCAAAAAATGCATCCAGCAGCTTCCGTTCCCGAATTTTCTCTTCCAGTACGCTATTGTTCATTTGTACCGCCTCCTATTTACGTTCATTTGCCTTTACGACCGCTTCAATCCTGTCATGTACCATGGCAGCCAATTCTGTCGTATTCATACCCTCATATTCTTCATAACGGATCGGTTCCAGATAATGGATCTGTACCCGTACCGGTTTGCATCCTTTTTCATCCAATACCTTAAAACTGTCCACAAATGCCACTGGAACGATCGGACATTTGGTCTTTGTAGCACATTTGAAACTTCCGCCGTGAAATTCCAGCATTTCATTGCCTTTGCGGCTTCTGGTGCCTTCCGGGAAGATCAGGTAATTTCGTCCGTTTTTGACTTCTTTGATCACATTGTTGATGACCGTCAGGGACTGACGTACATCTTCTCGGTCCATACAGAAGGATTTGGTACATTTTCTGACCTGCGACACAAACGGAATGTCTTCCAGTTCCTTTTTCAGCACTGCTGCCATGGGATTGGGGCAGGTGGCTCCAATCGCTACAATGTCAAACATGCCCTGATGATTGCCATACATCAAAAATCCGTTTTCCTTTGGAATATTTTCTATCCCGTAACTTTCAAATTTTACATTTCCGGAAGAAACTGCCAGCTTCATAATGTATTGAATATGCTGCCATTTGGTCATTTCCGGATATTTTTCTGTGTGCTTTGCATAGTGACACAAACGAAACCAAGCGGTTGGAATCCGCCAGAAATTCTGAAGCACCATAAGTAAGATTCTCTGCATTTTTATCCCCTTTATTACAAATTTTTTATTTTTCTAAAAAATCAGACCGAACACGATCTCCATGATCACATTTTGCTCATACAGATAATTCAAAAACTGATTTTCATTGATCAATTCCAAAAACTGCTGTCCCATCGATCCATTGCACAGGATCGCAGCCAGCAAAAAGAGTACCCAGACCAGAAGGATCCCCTGTGCAACGCCTAACAGTCCCCCCGCCAGTTTATTGACCCCGTGAAGGATTGGGAGCATGGTCACTACATCCAGGGCTGTCAGTATCACCTTCAGCAATGCCCAGACCACTACAAAGGACAAAAGATACGCCAACGCATTGATGATCATATTGGCAAGATAAGCCCCTACATATTCGTAAAATCCGGTGACTGCCAGAAGTTCATAGGCCTCACTGTTATTGTTCTCGATCAGCATTTCCTTGATATTTTCCGGAAGTTTCATATTTTCGATCATCAGCATCTGATCCGTCTTTACCTGCTGATCATAGTCATCATCCATAAAAAATTCACTGCATGTTTTCTGCAGATTTGTCTGTATCTCGGTTTTTTCCCGAATCACTGTGGTCAGCTGCGGTGTCAGCCAGGTCACCAGTACCAATGTCAGCAACATGGATACGGCGGATACGGACTTTCTGATAAAGCCCTTACGGAAGCCGTCGATCATCTCATAAAGGATCAACGCGGCAACAGCCCAAAAAAGCCAATTCATAAGTTACTCCTCTTTCATTACTGCAGTTTGATCAACTGCGTTTCATTGGTATAGATAAACAGATATTTGCTCCGGGATCCGGTAAGGAAGATATCCACCGCAGAAGTTTCAAAACTCTGACGGAATACTTCTTTTCCTCCGTAAGTGTAAACGCCCATCTCCGTATCGCTGTAGATCAAAACGCTTTTATCGGAAATCCGGATATTATCATAGTCCATGGCAAATGAAATCTCAGAAATCACATTTCCCTTCAGGTCATACAGCCGCAAAAGTTTGCCGTTCTCTGCGGAAAATACCAGTGCCACGGAAGATGCACCGTAGTAAACACCTTCGATGGTTTCTTCAAAGGTCACTTCTTTTAAAACCTCCGGAATCTGACTTCCCTGATAAAAGGAAAGAATGCCATCTCCCACTGCCGCAAAGGTGCGATCATCAAAATAATGCAGTTCCGGCAGCAGATAATCGCTGTAATTTTTTGCAAATACAAGATGATCTACATAATTTTCTCCTACCTGATCAAAGTTGTAGACCGCAATACAGCAGCTGCTTTTGGTGCCTGCAACCTGTGCAAAGGCAATGGCGATCTTCGTTCCATCCGCTGAAATGCTTAAATTCATCGGATATCCGGACTTGTCCATGGCAAATTCCCCACTTCCAAGCAACGTTCCTTCTGCCGAATAGATTTCCAGTTTGGAAGCATTGTTTTCCTCCATCAAAACTGCAGCAACGCCCTGATTGGAAACTGCGATCTTTTTGATCGGCAGCAGGGTCGTGATCTGTCCCTTCTGCTGTTCTTTATCAAAAATATAGATCTGATTTCCGTTTTTATCCGCCACAACACCGGCTTTTTCACTCAGTGCAATGATCGGATCCTGCATCGTATAGGTAATGCTGAAATACAGGCTGTTTGCATCGTCCGTATAAGAAATTCCATCCCGGCTATATTTCAGGATATTTCCCGCAAACGGGGCATATTTGGTCGTTAAGGTATCCGTTCTTTCCACACTGGATGCAATGGAATATCCGGTAAAACTGCGGTTATTCAGATAATAACGGATCCCGAACACCAGGATCAAAAGGAGGACACCGATCAGTACATATCTAAAAAGCACTGCCATCCGGTGTCTCCATATTTTTTTCTCATAATCTTTCATATCCTCATCTGAAGATGAGATAAAATCCACTACTTTTGCCACAGTAATTCTCACTTTCGTATTTATCACATTGTAAGAAAGATTATAACACTTGCATTTAAGGAAGTAAAATAATTTCTCCAACCTGAATATAATCTCCATCCTGAATTCCATTTAATGCACAGATTTCATCCACTTTTTGAGCTGTCCCGTACTTCTTCTGGCTGATTCCAGCCAGGGTATCTCCCGATTGGATCGTATATTCTTCATAAACCTGCGGTTCTGCCGTGGTCTCCCTCGCCGCCTCTTCCTCCGGTAATGGTTCCGGCTCTGGTACTGGCTCCGGCTCTGGTACTGGCTCCGGCTCTGGAATTGGCTCAGGTTCTGGTACTGGCTCCGGCTCAACCACCGGTTCTTCTGCGATCGGTGGCTGTTCTTCTACATTTCCTGCCAATTCCTCTACCACAACCTCCTCAGCAAGTACGTTTTCCGCAACTTCCTTTTTCGCAATCCCCTTAAACTGCGCCTCCATCGTCCGGATCTTGTCCATCTGATGAAACAGAGTCACCGCACCAACGAAAAAGAGCATCGCCATGGCCACCTTCATCCCATAGGAAACCGCAAGTTTTTTTCTCTTTTCATTGATTTCCTGCTTTTCTTTGAGAATTTTCCGAAAATTCGCCATGATCACATCCGGCTTTTCTTCCGATGTTTCCTTTTTCTCCCCATTTTTTTCCATGATAAATGCCTGCATCGGCTCATTTTTCTCATAATAAATATAATATCCCGGCTGCTTTACAAAACGATTTCCATCAAAGGCAAAAAAAGCGCTTTCCTTCTCCATCGGTTCGATTCTGAAAAACACCTTGTCTGCCCCGGAGAAATACGTCCTGTGGGTTTCTTCGATCACAGAATCTTTTTCAACGGAAAATCCCGGTTTTGCCAAAAACCAGCCCATAATTTCCTGATCCGGAAAATATTTTTCACATTGCTGGTGAATCTCTGCCCACATTTTCTCACTGAAATGATATTTTCCCTGTTTTTCTGCAATTCCATCCAGTGGAAATGCCCCTCTGATATACAGCTGCCGCTGACCGGATGCCCGTTTTTCTTCACCCAGCAAAACGGCGATCCGCATACTGTAGTCTTTTCCCGCACTGTACTGAAAAAGATAGGTATGTACATAATCTTCTATATAGATCCTTTTGTACTCCTTTGGTTCCCCAATTTGTTTAATGTTCTTTGGTTCCGGCAGCTTTTTTTCTTCTGTGGTCTCTTTGGTTTCTTCGTTATAGATCAACTCAATCATTTTAAACCTCCTCCACGTTTTTCTCCATCCTAGCATCTGTCTTCTGTGAATTTTGTAATAGCGTGTCGAGGCAAATAAAAAGTGTGACCTTTCCCAAGATCACACTCTTTCAAATCCTTATAATTCCGTACGCCCTTCCAATGCACGAAGCAGCGTCACCTCGTCAATGTATTCCAGATCCCCGCCTACCGGAACTCCGCTGGCAATACGGCTCACTTTGATCCCTGTTGGTTTGATCAGTTTGCTGATATACATTGCGGTCGTCTCACCCTCCAGATTCGAATTAGTGGCTATGATCACCTCTTCCACATCCTTCTGAAGTCTGAGCATCAATTCTTTTAATTTAATATCATTTGGTCCAATTCCCAGCATGGGGGAGATTGCACCGTGAAGCACATGATAAACTCCATTGAATTTTCCTGTCTTTTCATAAGCAGACAAATCTCTGGAATTTTCCACGACCATGATCAGTTTCTGGTTTCTTGCCGGATTTTTACAAATCGGACAAAGTTCCTCATCTGTCAATGTAAAACACTGGCTGCAGTATCTGACATGATCTCTGGCTTCCGTGATAGAGGCTGCCAGAGCATCTGCACGGTCTTTTGGCATATTCATAATGTGAAATGCCAGTCTTTGTGCGGTTTTCCTCCCAATTCCCGGAAGACCTGCCAGCTGTTCTACCAGCTGATTAATATAATTGCTGTAAAATTCCATGAACTTAGAATGGGAAGCCTCCCATGCCTCCTGTCATTTTTGCCATTGCGGAAGAGCTTGCTTCGTCTACCTTTTTCAATGCTTCATTCACTGCTACCATGATCAGGTCTTCTAACATTTCCACATCATCCGGATCTACTGCATCAGGATCTAAAGTCACTTTTGTCACTTCTTTCTTTCCTGTCACAGCCACTTCTACTGCTCCGCCGCCGGCAGTTGCAGTAAAGGTTGTTTCCTCCAGTGCTTTCTGCTGTTCTTCCATCTGTTTCTGCATTTTCTGCATCTGTTTTGCCAAATTGTTCATATTCATGCCGCCCATTCCCGGGTAGCCGCCTCTTTTTGCCATTTTTTAGTCCTCCTCTATTTGAATATCTGCATGAATTACCGACTGAAGATAATCCACATCTATTAAATTTGCCATGGCGCTTTGATCCTGCTCCACGGAAATATATTGAACGGAAACCTCTTTACCTATCTTATGATAGATCAGGTTTTCCAATTCTTTTCTTAAATCATCAGTTCCCAGAAGATCTGCCGCCAGATTTTCCCGCATAACAATCTGAAGTCCTCCATTGCCGTCCTGCCGGAAATCTTTGTGTCCCAAAAGATAACTTTTGATCACCGGAGAACTGTCCCGGATAATCTGATTCCATTCCTGGATCACCTTCTTTAAATCTTCAGAACAAGCCCGGACTTTTGGCTGTTCCCTGACAGGTTCCGGTTTTTTTTCCGGCACCGGCGCCGCTGCGGCTGCCATAGGGATGCCTTTCTCCATCTGTTGTTCCAGAGCATTTAAACGATCCAGAATGGATTCGTAATCCCTTTCCATCTGCGGTTTGCACAGTTTGATCAGAGCGACTTCTACCAGCACTCTTTTCTGGGTGGAATATTTGATCTGACCGGACAATTCGGAAAATACGCGGATATAGCGCATCAAAGCCTCTGAAGAAACCATTCCGGCCTCTTCCTTTAACTGTGCGAGATTTTCTGCGGATACTTCCAGAAAATCTTCCAGACGATCAGCACTTTGCACAAACAAAAGATTTCGCAGATATTGAATAAATTCCGTGACAAACTGGGACAGTTCCCGCCCCTGCATCACAATTTCTTCTACATCTTCCATCACTGCGGCAACATCTTTTTGCATGATCTTGCGAAACAGACTGCTGTATACGTCCGTATCCAGTGCCCCTAACACTTCTAATACATTCTCATAGGTCAGTTTCTTTCCCAGATAAAATGCGATACATTGATCCAGAAGACTCAAAGCATCTCGCATGGAGCCGTCCGCCGCCTTCGCAATATAACGAAGGGCTTTTTCCTCCACCTCGATCTTTTCCCGATCCATCAGATCCTGCAGTCTTGCCGCAATGGTTTCCGGTGTGATACGCTTAAAATCATACCGCTGACAACGGGATAAGATTGTAATCGGGATTTTATGAGCCTCTGTGGTAGCCAGAATAAAGATGACATATTCCGGCGGTTCTTCTAAAGTTTTCAACAGTGCATTGAAGGCACCAATGGAAAGCATATGCACCTCGTCGATAATATAAACCTTATAGCGTCCTTCCGTCGGCGAATATGCTACATTTTCTCTGATTTCTCTGATATTGTCCACACCATTATTGGATGCGGCATCGATTTCGATCACATTCATGGACCTGCCCGCTGCAATGGATCTGCAGGTCGGACATTTTCCACATGGACTTCCGTCCACCGGGCTCTCACAATTCACGGCCTTTGCAAAGATTTTGGCTATACTCGTCTTTCCTGTACCTCTGGTACCACAGAAAAGATAAGCATGGCCAATTCTATCTGCCTTTATCTGATTTTGCAAAGTCGTCACAATATGATCCTGCCCTTTTACTTCCGCAAATTCCGCCGGGCGGAATTTGCGGTATAAAGCTACATATGACATAAATTAATCTCCAAAGCTGATTCCGATCAGTTTTGCTTCCTTTATGATCTGTGAATCCGGATCCACATATTTCAATTTTCCGGCACTTTCTTCCAATGGAATTCTTTTGGTCTCTCCGTTAACGATGCCGATCATCACGCCAAATTCCTCATCAATGATGGATTGGGCGCAGGCTGCTCCAAGTCTGGTAGAGAGCACACGGTCGTAAGGACAAGGACTTCCGCCTCTCTGGGTATGTCCCGGAACCGTGACACGCACCTCTGAACCAAGTCTTTTGGTCAGCTCCTCCGCAATCTCATAAGATACCGCCGGATACTGATAGGTTTCCATAAATTTCTTTAATTCTTTTTTTGACATTTTGGCACGTTCCTTCGGGATTGCACCTTCTGCAACTGCCAGGATCGTAAAGCCTTTCTTTCCGCGATTTCTCTTCTCGATGGCCTCACAAATCTTATCAATATCATATGGGATCTCCGGCAGCAGGATAATATCTGCTCCACCCGCAATCCCCGCATGAAGTGTCAGCTGTCCAACCTTATGCCCCATCACTTCCACAATAAATACTCTTCCGTGAGAAGCTGCCGTGGTATGAATACAGTCAATGGCATTGGTCGCAATGTCTACCGCACTCTGGAAGCCAAAAGTCATATCCGTTGCCCAGATATCATTATCAATGGTCTTCGGCATATGGATTACATGAAGTCCTTCTTCTCTTAAAAGATTTGCCGTTTTCTGGGTTCCGTTGCCGCCAAGGATCACCAGGCAATCCAGACGAAGCTTGTGATAATTCTGCTTCATGGCCTCTACCTTGTCCAAGCCGTTTTTATCCGGAATACGCATTTCCTTAAATGGTGCGCGGGAACTTCCGATGATCGTTCCGCCTTTGGTCAGAATACCGGAAAAATCCATAGGTCCCAGCAATCGATAATTACCATAGATCAAGCCTTTATAGCCTTCCTCAAATCCGTAGATTTCTACCTCATCATAATGATTGCAGATACCTTTGACGATGCCTCGCATGGTCGCATTCAAAGCCTGACAATCACCGCCGCTTGTTAATAAACCGATACGTTTCATGCTTTTCCCCTTTCTACTGTCTCATTTTTACCGGACAGTTTTATGGAACAGGGTTCCATAAGGATATATAAACTGATTATATCTCATTTTTTCCGCAATTCCAAGGGCAAATATAAAAACAGCCCAAAGGCTGTCTGCAAAGAGAAAGCCCGGAACTTTTGTCCCAGGCTACTGTTTTATAATAAATCCGTACATTTCGCTTCGAACGCTCAACATGAACGTTACCCTGACAGTTAACTCGGCCCGAGCACCCTCACGGCACCCGGAAGGTTCTGTTTAGTGCTGCTGCATTCCTGCCCTGACACGGTTCACAGATTTCCGTCGCGTAAGACCCAGACGTCAACGCCACTTATCAGGGGCAGCCTCACACTGAAAACGCCCTCTGCGAAATATCACCCCTACTATAGCGGATTGTAGGTACAAGGCACCGCTACCGCCCCGGCTGTACGGAAACTTTATGACTGTTTCACGAGTGTTTAGTATAACGGTTTTAATCCTCTTTGTCAACCAAAGAAAGTAATTGCTTTTGTTTCTTTTTTTCACGCAATTCCCGAAAAAAACTACTCATTAAGACACTGCATTCTGTATCAAGAACACCATCCGTCAATTCCACCTGATGATTAAACTGTTCCATCTGCAAAAGATTGATCACCGATCCGGCACATCCCGCTTTGGCATTGCGACTTCCAATGACCACCCTGTCAATCCTTGCCTGCACAATGGCACCGGCACACATCTGACAAGGTTCCAAGGTCACATACATGGTACAGCCTTCCAGGCGCCAGTCACCCAAAACTTTTGCTGCTTTCCGGATTGCCAGAATTTCCGCATGAGAAAGGGTAGATTTATCAATATTTCTGCGATTATACCCCCTGGCAATGATCTTTCCCTCATATACGATCACACATCCAATCGGTGCTTCTTCCAGCCGATATGCCTTTTTCGCCTGACGAAGGGCTTCTTTCATCATTTTTTCATCATCCGAAAGTTCTTTTCTCATGATTCCTTACTTTCCTTCCAGTTCCAGAAGTATATCAGAAAGTTTTGCAAACTGTTCCAGGTCCAAAGCCTCGCCACGCACACTTGGAGACAATTCCATTTTCTCAATGGCTGCCTCAATCTGCTCTTTTGAAAAAGCAAGTTCCGGACTGTTTTTTAAACCATTTGCCAGAGTTTTTCTGCGTTGGTTAAAGGATGCACGAATCAGTTTGAACATGAGTTTTTCGTCTTTTACCACAACCGGCGGTTTTTCATGGACCGTCAGTTTGATCACCGCCGAACCAATCTTTGGTCTCGGCATAAAGCAGTTCTGCGGAACATTGGCTACCAGATACGGTTCTGCATAATACTGCACTGCCAGGGATAATGCCCCATAATCTTTTGTTCCCGGGCCCATACGCATTCTGTCTGCAACTTCCTTCTGCACCATAATGGTAATAGAATGCAGCGGCACATGATTTTCAAACAGCCCCATAATGATCGGTGTCGTAATATAATATGGCAGATTTGCTACCACTTTTACCGGTCTTCCGCCGTTTTTTTCTTCTGCCAGCTTCTTTAAATCTACTTTCAAAACATCTTCATTGATAATGGTAACATTATCATAGGCACTTAAGGTATCCTGCAGGATCGGAATCAACATTTTATCGATCTCGATCGCTACAACCTCTCTTGCAGCGCAGGCAAGATACTGGGTCATGGTACCGATGCCCGGTCCGATTTCTACAACCAGATCTTCTTTTGTAATTTCTGCCGCACTGATGATCTTATCCAGTACGTGTGTATCGATCAAAAAGTTCTGTCCAAATTTTTTCTGAAAAGCAAATTCATATTTCTGAATGACCTCTACGGTCTTTTGTGGATTTCCAAGATACGGTGTTTTATCACTCATAAACATTCTCCTATGTTATATATTGTAAAGTTTTTTTGCATTTTCGTTGGTAATGCGGAGGATTTCTTCTGGTGTCACGCCCTTTATGACTGCTAGTTCCTCTGCTACATAACGGATCTTTGCAGAATCGTTTCGTTTGCCTCGAAATGGTGCCGGTGCCAGATATGGACAATCCGTTTCCAGTACCAACTGTGATAATGGGGCATATTCTGCTGTTTCCTTTAATTTCTTTGCATTTTTAAAGGTCAGTACGCCGCCGATTCCCAAATAATATCCCATATTTAGATATTCCCGCGCCTGCTCCGGCGAATAGGAATAACAGTGGATCACTCCTGTAAGTTCCAAAGGCTTTGCCGCCCGGATCATATCCAGGGTATCCTTTGCCGCCTCTCTGCTGTGCACGATCATTGGCAGTTTCCGTTCACTGGCAAGTTCCATCTGACGCAAAAACCAATGTTTCTGCTGCGCATGACTTTCCTTATCCCAATAATAATCAAGGCCGATCTCTCCAATGGCTTTGACCTTGTCCAGTTTTGTCCATTCCCTCAGCTGCATTAGTTTTTCTTCATTGAGTTCCCCCACCTCATCCGGGTGAACCCCTACTGCCGCATAAATAAATGGATATTTTTCCGCAAGTGCCACACTTCTCTGCGAAGATGCCATGCTTGCACCCACATTTACAATATATTCCACGCCTGCTTCCTTCATTCCGGACAACAGACTCTCCCGATCTTCTGCAAAAGCCTCATCATCATAATGGGCATGTGTATCAAAAATCATAAAAAGCCTCCTAATTTAAAGGCTATTATAACATTCATACTCCACATCTGCAAACAGAATACGGTCTCCCGCAAAAATTTCCACCTCTTCTCCCGGTTCGACCACTTTTCCATTGACAAATGTACCATTGGTTGAATTGGAATCTGTGATAAACAAACTGCCGTCTTTTACGAACAACCTGCTGTGGATCCGGCTGATGGTTTCTTTTTCGATCACGCCGTCCGCCAGATCCTTCCGTTTTCCAACCAAAAATCCATTCTCCCCAATTTCAAATTCCGGATATTTTCCATACACAGGGTGCATTTTCCATCCGCCGGACTTTTTTTGTCCCAGCAAAACCGTTTCTCCCCCGCCCGTCAGCGGCTCAGAAATCGGATCTAATTCGTGATGAAATTCATATTCCGGTTCTGCAAAAGAGCGCTCCGGTATTTTTTCCTCCCCGGCGCGGGCATCTTTCGCTTCTTTTGTGAGAAAGAACTCCAAGATCTTGTGTCCAATTCCTTTCTTTTCCTTACTTTTCGTCCCAAGTTCATGATTTTTCTTCTTTTTTTCTTTAGGTACGACTGTATCTTCCTGTTCCGGCGTTTTCATAAAGGCGGAATCTTCCTGCAAAACATTCACCGCCGGTTCTCGGATCCGGTCATATTCCTCCCTTTGATGCTCTTTTAAGATCGTATCAATGGAAAAATCTCCCCGACACGCATTTTGATACAAATGATAGGCAAGTTCCACACCACCGGTATCATGATAATCCAGAATCCCTAAAATCTCTTCTAGCATTTTTTGTACACCGGCAGTCATATCCTTCTTTTCCCATGGACAATAACAAAAATAGATCTGTTCTTCCTTCAGATAAATATGTTCCAGATCCAACAAAATACATTCCAGATCCAAAAGATAATCTTTAATCTCCCGCATCATCACTGCCATCTGCTCAAACAGTCGCCGGATCATGCTCTCTGAGAGCCCTCGCTTTTCTGCCAGACTTTTTAGGTTCTGTCTGGAGGAAATATCATAAAAAAGTTCCAATTCTTCATCTACCCGGTATACCTGAAGCGGAAGCAGCGTCTGCAGGGTATTTTTCAAAATCATTTCAATTTCATAAGTTTCTTCATATTCCTCTTTTGCTGCACTTAAGATCAAATAAGTTTTATTTAATTCCCTTTTTAAACGCTCTTTCATATTTTGTCCCTCATGCTCTTTGTCAGACGAAGCGTGTTTTCCGGAGAACATTTTTCGTATTCTGTCACCGTTTCCATCCGGACACCCAAAGCGGAAAATTCCCCTTTGCAGGTTACCAGAAGCCTCTTTGCCGTAGATCTGATTTCCACTTGAAGTTCCTCCGTCCCCAAAGTACGCTCCGCTCCGTTTTCCAAAATCAGTCTTTCTAGTTCCTCTTTAATCTGACTTTCCGTTTTTTCTTCTTCCATAACTTTTAAAACACATTCGCCGGCAGTCAGTTTCAGAACCGACTGATCGTACAAAAAGATGCCCAATTCAAAGACCAGGAGCAGCATAAAAAAACAAAAAGGAAACACGTAAGCAGCTTCCACGGTCATACTCCCTTTCATCGCGCCAAACTCCAAAGAAATGTACCAAACAAAAAGGGATAAAAGGCAATCCTGTCTTTTTTGGTTTTTTTCTTCCATAAAATCTTCCACAGTCCCCAGATACCGCTTAGAAAAAAAGAACTCATGGTCAAAAGAAGGACTCTTTTTCCTCCGCAAAATGCACCAAGGATCAAAAGCCCCAGACCATCTCCATATCCGACTTCTTCTTTGGTGAGATATCCAGTCAAAAGAAGAATCCCGCCCCAAAGACAGCCTCCAAAAAATTCTCTGAAACTTTGATATCGAAGAAGCACATTGCACACTACCGCTCCCATGCCTGAAAACAAAAAGTACAAATTCGGCAACATTTTATATTTCATATCAAAATAGGTCCCAATCCCTAAAAAAAGCAATGCAATCCCTTCTATCACATATAATTTCCAGTCCACCGTTTACTCCTCTCTGGCTGCACAACGCATACAGCAGCCTTTGCCTTCCACATCCTTCAACAAAATACTCCGCACCGTTCTTTTCAGACCACCACAGGATCTGTCTGAATGATATTTGTTCCCTTCCTCTGTAATAAAGACAATCGCTCCGAACGGCTGGCGGCAGAGCTGACATTTTTTATATTTTTCACCATATTGGTTTTTCAAACGGGAAATGCTTCCCATCGCCACACTTTTTACGGAAAGCTGCAGATGTGTACAATTCCGGTACAGATGATAAACACTTCCATTTTCTGTGATGTAAACATAGGTTTCCTCTGTTTGCACTTCCGTAAATCCAATCCAGGCCCGACAAACAGCTTGTTCTGTCAGCGTATCCCGGACACCAAACGGCAGATTTTCAAAAATCTCCAAATTTCCGGATTTTACAATCACGATTTTCCCTGCATCCTGCGCCTGGGCAGTTCCCAGAACTACCCCCAAATCCTTTGCTTCTGCGGCTGCCTGACTTTTCAGGTCAGCCGCAAGCGCAAACTGCGCAAAGAATGAGAAAAAAGATAAAACTACGGCCGTAAAAAAAGGAATGAGAAGTGCCGCTTCTACTGTAAGACTTCCCTTTTTTAAGGCACAGAGCGAGGCGCTTTCGATCCCGCGTGTTAACTTAGCTAGATACAAGTCGCTTGGGGGAGCACACTTTTTTTCTTTTGATGAACCCGCTTTTTGCGAAAGTACCTCTCTCTGTACCTTACCTTTGATAATCAACTTTTCTGCAAAACGTATTTTCATAATCTTCCCCATTTAGAAATCCGGCATTTCCCAACAAACTGTCAAATCCATAGTCCCAGACGAGTTCAAAACCACAGATACAATGATCCATCCGAAAATTCTCATATCCTGACATCTGACGGATTTCCAATTCAACCACATCCATACAGCGAAATGCCTTCTCCTTAGAGCCTGTGGCATTGAGAAATAAAAACAGATACTCTTTATAGCCTAATTCTATTCCCTGAAAGATTCCATCCTGATAAAGGGGCACCTTCTCTCCGGCAAAGATCTGTTTTGTTTCATCAATTCCGCTCTCTATGGCATCTTTGATCAGAAAACATTCTTTGACGGCCTCTATGATCGCCGCATTTCCCGTAAATCCTGCCACTGCGACCGCTTTTTCCTGTGCCTGCAAGATCCGTTCTCCATCCAGATGATAAAGCAGATAATCTCCGCCTGCCCGCAGAAGAAAAATCCTCCACAGGATCTGTTCCAGATTTTCCACATCCTTTTCCTTTCCAACGATCATATATTCCAACTGATATTCCATGCTTTCCCGACTGATCTTAGAATCCTTACAGCCATAATAACTGAATTGATGCAAAAGATAATCATGAAACCACTGCATCTTTATCCCGTCAATCTGCTCTGCTTCTGCCGTTCCCTGCTTCAGACTGCGTTTCAAAAGACGTTCCTCCAAAACAATCTCTTTTACGGAAAGCTCTTCCTCTTCCCCCAGTACAGCTTCTGTCAACGCCCGAATGGAAGGAAACGTAAACTCCGGCAGTGCAATGTCAATCCCGCTCAGACTGCTGCTAAAAATATCCTCCAGATTAATGGGATCCTCCACTGCATTTTCCGCCTGTTCCAAAAGTCCGTTAAAAATCATGGCACCGCTTTGAGTTTTCCGAAACAATGCCGCCTGCTGTATAAAGGCTGCCCCGTCATGATCTGTGGCCCTGCAGAATGTTTCTGCAGCCAAATTCCGTGTTTGCAGAACAGAGGTATTTTCCTCCAGATAGGTTCCGATTCTTCCTTCCAGCAATGCAGTCTGCTCCGTGCCCTGTTCATAATCAAGATCCAAAAAAAACACACCATACTGCCGAAATAATTCTTGCTGATATTCCGAAAGTGCCGAAAAACATGCAAGATCCATTGCCTGTGCCGCTTCCATTCTCAGATAATACACGCGAACACCCTCGACCAGAACCAGACAAACTATCAGAAATGTCAGCATTGTCAGGGATAGAAAAATGGTTACGGAACCCCTTCTCGATTCTCTCATTTCAGGATCTTTCCGCTTTGTTTGGTAATTGTTTTAAAAATATCTGTCACAAGATCTGTCATCTGATCCTTAAAAATGATCACAAGACCAATCAACACCACCAAAATCAGGATAATCTCTACAGAAGTCATTCCACGTTCATCTTTCATAAATGCTTTGATCTGTTTCCACATAATTTTTTCCTCCTTACATTCGAAATGATAAAAAAGCTGGTATCAGGATCATGATAAATACCACCGCCAACATCCCCATCATCGGAAGAAGCAGCTTGGTTCCGATTACTTCTCCCTGCTGTCTTGTTTTTCTTTTTTGTTCCTCCCATGCCGACAGCATTTCCTGATTCATGGCGTCCATCAAATGAAGATTTCCACGTTTCCGGTCAGAAATAAACAGCGCCATCAATTTCTTATAGTGAACTTCTCCTACCCGTTCTCCAAAAGTCTCATAGACTTTGATTTCTGAAATTCCTTTCTGCATTTCCCGAAAAGACAAAGCCATTTCCTCATAAACAGCGATTTTCTGCATTGGTACCTTCTGATATAACAGCACGATCCGCTCCCATGCATTCCGGATACTCAGTCCGGCAGACAAAAGCATGGTAAATTTACTGACCACCTGAGCATAATCTCTTTCCATTTCCTCCTTGCGCAGATTTCTTTCTTTTTGCAGATCCCTCTTTTTCCCGATTTTTAGAAAAATGACTGCCAAAATCATCAAAAGAAAGAAATACAGAAAGGAATAGTCCATGGGTTTCTGCCATAAAACAGGACTTCCGTCATATTCCACGGGAAGATGTAAAAATTCCCCTTCTTTTCCCGTTTGTTCTCTGATATATTCTGCAAATTCTGCTTCCAAACCTGCTTCTATGGGCATCAATGTGACACGCACCCGGTAATCTTTGCTATATTCCTGACAATACAGAATTGCAGACAAGGAAATGTTTGTAGGTTCTAAAATCTGAACCCCCTCTTTTCTGCTGCCATCCCGGGATAAATAGTTAAAACTTTCTGCATTCCACATAACTTCTACTGGAATTTCCGGGATTTCCCCCACAAAATTCAGGTTTTTCGTCACATGAGAAAGACTTTCGTTGTCTCCCAAAATCAGATTATCCAGATATTCCGCACCTGTCTGAAGCAATTGATCTGCTTCTTCCTCCGAAAGAATCCGTTCTTCTACTGTCACAGAAATTCTTGTTTTTCCATAAGAATCCACAGATGCGATCAATTCCTGTTCATATGCACCCTCTCCGGTTTCCTGTCTATGCAAGCCCTGCTCTGCCGAAATTTCACGCTCTTTATAAGCCCTTACGCCAAGGAGCAGACTGATACCGGTACCCAGTCCAAGGATCCACAAATCCTGTTTTTTCCCTTTAATCTTCCATTTCAAGAAGTCTCTTTCCATATAGATAACACCCTCCATAAATCAGCAGGCAAACGGACATGATCAGGATACCCTGTACATTTCCGTACAAACTTCCGATCAGATTGGCTGCACCAATCCTGAGATAGACGATCATCGCCATCGGAATGACGCTCATAATCGTAAACTCCATCTGTTTTTCTGCCAGAACGGTTACCATTTCTTCCTGCGCTTCCAAACGCTCCTGCAGCATCCGAATGGTATTTCGCATAATCCCTACAATGTTGCCGCCGCTGCGTTTTGCCACAGAAAATACTTCTGAAAAATACTGCAGTTCTTCCATATGCGCTCTACGGGCAAAATCCTCCAACAGTCGTTCCAAGGGTTCTCCTACTGCAACTTTTGCACAAATCTGCTTCATTTCATAGGAAAATTCCCGTTCCTCTCTGCAGTTCGCCATATCCTTTAATCCTTCTGCAAATGCATTTTCCATAGATCGTCCTGTCTGCAGTGCAGCGATCAGCCCATCCAGAAACTCTTTCAGATCCTCCCTCATCCGCTTTTTTCGTTTTCTGGCCAGTTTCCGCCTTTTTTCCTGAAAATACAGGATCATTACCGTAATGCCCGGAAGCATTGCCAGAAGGGAATCATAGAACAGCCAGGCAATCAAAGCATTCAGAAAGGTTCCTTCCATAAAGGCAAAAAAGGATTCTCTTTTACTAAATTGATATTTCCGATAATCATCCATCCTCAAATCCTGCCATCAAAAGTTTTTCTTTATGATGAAGACTGCCGCATCTGATCCACTGTCCCGTTTCCTGTTCCTGAAATTGAAACAATGGATTTAAAAGAATCTGGTCATCCACAAAACGGTCAATTTCTGAAATTTCCATCACAACCCTTCGTTTGTCAGGCAATCGTCCCAAATGGATCATAAGATCGATTCCGGATACCAGCTGTCTTCGCACCGCCTGCGCCGGCAGATCCATTCCCATCAGGATCATCGTTTCCAAACGATACAGCATATCTTTGGTACTGTTCCCGTGTCCGGTGCTCATAGAGCCTGCATGGCCCGTACAAAACGCCTGCAGCATATCTACCGTTTCTGCACCGCGTACCTCACCGATCAAAATCCGATCTGGACGCATACGAAGACTTGCCTTCAAAAGATCCCGAATACTGATTTCCCGGCAGCCTTCCACCACAGAACTCCTGGCTTCCAGCCTTACAAGATTGGGAACATTGCGAAGCTGTAGCTCCGCTGTATCTTCAATTGTAATGATCCGCTCATTTTTCGGTATAAAATCCGAAAGTACATTGAGCATCGTCGTTTTTCCGCTTCCGGTAGATCCGGAAACAAAAATATTATATTTCGCCTGTACTGCCATTTTCAGAAATTCTGCCATTTCCTGATTTAAACTTCTCTTTTCCAGCAGATCTTCCAGCGTAATTGCAGTCTTTGGAAATTTTCGGATCGTAAGCACAATCCCATCCAATGCCACTGGAGAGACGGCAATATGTACTCTGGATCCGTCCTCCAATCTGGCATCGGCAAGAGGCGAGGCCTCATTGATCATCCGGTTGCTCCTACCGGTAATCCTTACAACCAGTTCTTCCAGTCTTTCTATGGAAATCTTTTCTTTCGTATAGGGCTCCAGCCGTCCATTCCGTTCCAAAAAGATCCCATTTTCTCCATTGATCATAATCTCCGTCACGGTTTCATCTTTTAAAAATTCTTCCAGAATATCAAGTTTTCTGATACTGTGAAACAGTTCCCGGCGCAGGGCACAACGCTTGTCCAGGCTCAAATTTCTGCATTGCGGGACATTTTTCAACACCCGGTCAATGACTTCCAAAACCTGTTCATCTGTCACTTCCTCGATAAAATTCAACTCTTCCAAAATCACTGCCTTTAATTCTGACCAAGTTTCCTTTTCCTCATATTTCATGACATCACAAACCTTTCTGCCCATGCGCTCATAAATGCTTTCTTGTTCAGACCGTCAAAATTTTCCGGAAGCATGATCCTGTGAATATTTTCAATCACTTCCTCAAAATTCTCTTCTTTCAATATCCACTGAAAATTTCCCATTTTTGTCAATGAATCCGTATCAGGCAATACCGGAGTATAAACTTTGGTGCATTGACTCAGCAACTGGTATAATCCACACACATCTGACCCAAAATCTATGACCACGATTTGATAATCACTGTCAGATGCCAGTTTTTCTATCAGCTCCGTCCATTCTGCCAAAGTTACACTTTTCAGATCTGCAGGTGTTTTCATGGGAAGAATATGATCATAATCTCCCCTGTTTCTCACAATACTTCCGATTTTGTAAAGAAATGTCTGCTTTCCCTGGCGCAAAAAAATAAATGATATCTGAAAGATCCCACAATTCTTTTTCACCAAGCTGCTCTTCCGTCGCACAATAGCTTTGCAGATCCAGCAGCAATGTCTTTTTTTCTCTTCCAAAAATTTCTGCAAGACTCTGGGCAAGTGCTGATTTTCCGCATCTTCCAATAGGAGAATAAACTCCATAAACTTCAAAGTCTTTTTTTCTGAAATAAAGCCCTGAAACAGGTCTTGCATATTCTGCATAACAGCAAAGCACTTCCTTGATGATATACTCTGCTGACTGGTATTTATAAATGCTTTCATAATCCGAAAACTGTTCACAAATCTCACCGTCAGACAAAAGAAATATCTTACCAATATCACACCGATCGATCTGATCGCTCATAAGTTTGCCGGGAATGAGCAGGATCTCGATCTTTGTCTGTGCCGCAAATCCTTCCAGTTCTTTCATATCCGAAAAAGCATGCACCTGAAATCCAAGATTTTTTCTCTCACAAAAGGCTTCCATCAGACGGATGGCATATTGTTTCTCCGTATCGCAGATCACTAAAATCTTACTTTCCAAAGTGAACCTCCGCTATTTTTGTAAATTCTCTTTTCTGCAGCCCAAAAAAGTCTTTACGATTAAAAAATGTATCAAATTCCTAGAATGTGCTGCATTGAAACTGCTTAGAACTCATAGAAAAAAAGAGATATACATTTTTTATGTGATACAATGGGTAACTCGACCGAAGCGGTCATGATGGCGTTTCCGAACGGAAACACCGATAAACGTTTATCATGATTGAATTTTAGCACAAAAGATTTTCTGAATACAAGTGGGAATAATCGACATAATTTTTCACAAATTTTTTTCGTCAGTTTTCACAACAGTGAAAAAAGGGAAATTACAAAAACAAGTCCAAATCCGCTGATTCCAAGGGCTCCAATCGTCAACAAATTAATTAGATTTATTCCTGCGTAAATTGCTACCCCGAAAGTACGAAACAAAATGTTGCACACATAAATTCCAATCACACCAAAAATCATCCGCAGTAAAAAATTTAAGATCAAATCTTTCATAAACAGATTTCCTCTTTTTTCTAAAATTTATGCACGAAACAAGGCTTTTATGAATAAGCACAAGACTTTTGGATATATTGATTAGTAATAAATGAGAAAGCGGTGAATGTATGGAAACAAATACTTATCTGATGAATACCTCCAGAGAACAGCTTTTATCGGATCTAAAGCTTACCAAAACCGCCTTAAATGATGCCTATACCAATTTTGAGAACGTGGTAGATCCTGATTTGGTAGACAGCTGTATCTATGAGGTTAATGCCGTCCAGAAACGTTATCATTTTCTTCTGAAACAGGTACAGATGCTGGATCTTGAAGAGGCCCTGGAGCGGGAATTATCCGCAATTTAAGAAAAGCAGACACGCGTGGAAACTATCTTCCATGCGTGTCTGCTTTTTTTATTTATTATTTTTGATCAATTAGCAGACTTCTGCTCCTGCCGGCATATTTTTATCCGGTGTCATAAGCGCAAGCACTCCATTTTCATCTTCTGCACAAAGCAACATACCTTCTGACATTACACCAGCTAATTTCGCAGGTTTTAAGTTGACCAGTACCAGTACCTTTTTGCCAACCATCATTTCCGGTGTATAGTTGGATTTGATGCCGGATACGATTTGTTTTACCTGGCTTCCAATGCGAACCTGGGAACACAGAAGTTTCTTAGATTTCGGAACTTCTTCACATTTGATGATTTCTCCGATCTGGAACTGTAACTTCATGAAATCGTCAAAAGTGATCTCCGCCTTTGGTTCAATATCAATGACCGGTTCTGTCGGTGCATTTTTTGCTTCTTCCTCTGCAGCCTTTTTCTCTTCTACTTTCGCAAGCACTTCGTTCACATCCAGTCTTGCAAAGAGGATTTCCGGTTTTTCTACAACTTTATTTCCGGACTGGTAAAGACCAAATGTTTTGGTATCTTCCAGACTTCTAAGGGTTGTATTTAACTGCGCAGCAATCTTCTGAGCTGTTTCCGGCATAAATGCTTCTAATAATGAAGCTCCGATGCTGATACTTTCTACCAAATTGTAGAGAACAGTTGCCAGACGATCCTTCTGATCTTCCTCTTTTGCCAATGCCCATGGCATGGTTTCATCGATATATTTGTTGCAGCGTTTGAACAGTGCAAAAATTTCGGTCATGGCATCTGCTACACGGAGCTGATCCATCTTTCCACTTACTTTTTCTGCGGTACCTAAAACAACTGCTTTTAAATCTTCATCTACTTCTTCTGCCACGCCAGTGTTTGTCACAACGCCGCCAAAGTATTTGTTAGACATAGAAATGGTACGATTTACAAGATTTCCCAAAGTATTGGCAAGATCGGAATTCATACGTTCTACCATGAGTTCCCATGTGATCACGCCGTCATTTTCAAATGGCATCTCGTGAAGTACAAAATAACGCACTGCATCAACGCCGAAAAATTCTACCAATTCATCTGCATAAAGTACATTTCCTTTGGATTTGCTCATCTTTCCATCACCCTGTAAAAGCCACGGATGTCCAAAGATCTGTTTTGGCAATGGAAGATCTAATGCCATCAGGAAAATTGGCCAGTAAATCGTATGGAAACGAATGATATCCTTACCGATCAGATGAAGATCTGCCGGCCAGTTTTTGTTAAATAATTCAGAACTTTCTCCGCCGCATTCGTAACCAATTCCTGTAATATAGTTTGTCAGCGC
>CAZLQJ010000016.1:0-183 GCA_964561705.1 uncultured Lachnoclostridium sp.
CATCCACATACCACGAACCTGCTACAACGTCTGTAAATACTTCTGTTACTGGATCTTTTTCTTTTAACTCAGCCAATCTGCTTTCCGCATCTGTAAGAACTTTCAGAGTTTCCGCTGTCACATATGCTTTCTGCGCTTCTGTCAATGCTTCATATGCACTTCTTGCTTCTTTGATCGCTGCTT
>CAZLQJ010000016.1:283-27722 GCA_964561705.1 uncultured Lachnoclostridium sp.
TCTGTTCTTCTGCTGCATCTTTTTCTTCCTTTAACTGCGCCAGTCTGCTTTCCGCATCTGTAAGAACTTTCAGAGTCTCCGCTGTCACATATGCCTTCTGCGCTTCTGTCAATGCTTCATATGCACTTCTTGCTTCTTTGATCGCTGCTTCGGACTCTAACGTCACTGTTCCAATTCCTGTAATCTGATCGGTGACTGCTTTTGCCGCTTCCTGATCTTTTCTGATCTGTTCTTCTGCTGCATCTTTTTCTTCC
Organism: uncultured Lachnoclostridium sp.; assembly: GCA_964561705.1. Taxonomy (GTDB): domain Bacteria; phylum Bacillota; class Clostridia; order Lachnospirales; family Lachnospiraceae; genus HGM12587. The sequence continues at coordinate 538 of CAZLQJ010000016.1, forward strand.
TTTAACTGCGCCAGTCTGCTTTCCGCGTCTGTAAGTATTTTCAGAGTCTCCGCTGTCACATATGCCTTCTGCGCTTCTGTCAATGCATCATATGCAGCTCTTGCTTCTTTGATCGCTGCTTCGGAGTCTAAAGTAACTTCTCCAATCGATGTAATCTTATTGGTTACTTCCTGCGCTGTCTGTATTCCTTCATATTCACTCTTGCCCACAACACGTACTTCTGCTGCCATAGCCCACCAGTTTGTTGGTAATGCTTCTGTTGCCAGCAGTTTTACATTGGTTACATTGGAAACCGGTTCAAACGTTGCATTTTTCCAACCGCTCGTATTCTCCCAGCTTCCTTCCGCTACCTTCTGATATTCTTCCGAAGTTGTCGTTTTCACGTAAATCTCATATTTTGTGATCGTTGTGAGATAACTACTCACCTCTGGTCCTGGGAGATAACGATATCCATCCACCGTATGTGCTTCCGGGAACTGAAGATCGATCCATCCCTCTCCCGCCTTGATTGTTGAATCAAATCCATTCCAATCAGTCATCCAAACAGTTGTTTCATTACCATCAATCGCAAATTCTGCACCGCCAAAAAGATACCCTGCATTTCCGGTGGCATCTTTGTTTCCTGCAGTTGCAATGACCCCCTCTAATGAAATATCATATTTTGCAGCCGTATCATTTGACGCTTCTTCGGTGAAACTTACTTTTTTACTGGTATAATTATACGCATAGTCGAGCATCAAGATAGAAGCAGTTTCCACACCCTGTGCACGTACCTCCGTAACATCAAAGGTATAAGTTATCTCCGCACCAGCACTTTCGCTTTCTACAGCGACTGGATCCTGATATGCGTTCTCTCCTGTTACGTCACAAAGCTGGATCCCCATCATATAATGATTGTCTTTTACTTTGACTTCCAAATAAGATTTTCCGTCCGATTCATAGTAACGGCTTGATACAAGTTGTGGTACCTTATTATCAATTGTTACAGGGAAGGAAATCGTTTGTTTCGCATCTGTTTCTCCGGCTACCGTTCCTGTAATCGTATAATTGTAAAGTCCATCCGGAAGATAACTCCAGCTTCCAGCTTCATCCTTAACCTTTGGATACCAACCCTCTAATGGCATACTATAGAGGAAATATCCCAAAGATGTGTAATAGTAGGATTTCGGAATATTTGCCACAGCACTTTCATAAACTACTTTTCCTTGCGAATCCGTAACCTTATACGTCGTGTGTGTAGATCCCCGAAGCATTCCCAGTGTCGGGAATAATCCATTATCCTGAAAGCGTTTGCTTGCAAAAGCAATCTTTTCTTTTGCACTGGTACTGTAATCACCGGAAACTAAGTTTACACCCAACAGATATGCATCGTATGCACTCATTTGATACATTGCTGCGCCTGTATATGTGATTGGTGCTGTTTCATCATAAAGAGTTGTATCATAGATTGGTGCATCGGCCCAGTCCCCATAGAAACCAAGGTATGGAAGGGAAAGATCGATTCCATCATTTTCTGCATCAACCAGGATAAATCCATCCAGGAATGTACCGTTGGTAAAATCTGCAAGTGCCTCTTTTCCTGCATCTGTCAGCTGCATACTTACAGTCACTTCTTTTTTGCCGCCTGCCGGAACTGTCACTTCCGTTTCGCTAAAAGTTACTAAAAATTCGCTTTCCGGAAGAACTCTGGAAGATTCGGATACATATTTTTCGCCTTTGATCTCTTCCACTTTTGCGGTTAATGGTGCTGCAGACACCTGATAAGTCAGTGCTTCTTCTCCAATATTGTTGATCGCAAAAGTAAATGAGAAGATACCATTTTCGTTATCTCCCAATTCTGCCTTAGGTCTGTCTCCATTTACAGTCAGATAAGCACCTGTATGAATTGCATTGTATACCTCCGCAAGACCGGATCCCTGTTTTCTAGGCGTATAGTAAACATCCGCAGAATCCTTTACAGGTACAGCAGTGCTCATCAACAGATTGTTGATCAGTTCCTGTTTCTGATTATCATTATAAGAAGAAAATTTTTCATTGACATACTGTCTCATGACAGCTGCTGCACCTGCCATATGTGGTGATGCCATAGAAGTTCCACTCATATTGCCATAAGATCCGCCAACAATTGTAGAATATACATTTCCGCCCGGTGCTGTAATTTCCGGTTTCAGCGTCATATCCGGTGTAACACCAAGATTAGAGAAACTAGACATTTCTGCATTGGAAGCACTTGTGATCGTTTCTACAAAGTTTTTAGAAACAGAAATCTTCTTTTCTGTAAGATTGCACAGATATTCTCCATCTTCTTTGGTAATGCTGATCATTGGAAGCAAACCGCCGGACTGCATATTCATCGCTTCACCGCTAATATTGTTGTAACAGATGACGGCTGCTGCGCCTGCATTCTTTGCATTCTGTTCTTTCTCTGCAAAAGAAATCCCTCCACGGCTGATCAATGCAATCTTACCGTTTACATCGACATTTTCGAAATCTTTCGCTGTTCCATATCCGCTGATCACAACATAATCCAGCGTCTGACCGTCTAATACTTTGATAAAGTTTAAGCTTTCATCCACAGCTGTATCTATAAATGTAAGTTTACTTTCTCCCGCTTTTATATAAGAAGTAAACACCGTTATTTCGTTGATACTTGCAACAGAAAGTGCTGCACCATAGGTTGAAGGAGCACTTACAAGACCGGTATCAGGATCTGTAACCCTGTTCATATTGGTTCCTGTAGCGTTCATGTAAGCAGAACTTGTATCATTTCCTGCTGCACACATTAGGGTAATTCCTTCGTTCTCAATACGTTTGTATACATTATCAATCGTATCGATACCACTGTTGGTAAAGCCGGCGCTTGAACCAAGACTCATATTAATGGCATCAACCTCTAAAGCAACACAGTCTTCCAGCGCTGCTACGATCCACACATCACTGGCGCCGCTTTCTTTATCTGAAAATACTTTCATCGCCATGATCTGGGTATCCGGTGCAACGCCCGTGAACGAATCCGTATCAGCTCCTACCGTACCGGAAACGTGGGTTCCATGTCCCTGGACATCTGTCACATCACTGTCTTTGTCAGCATAGTCATATGCAAATGGAATTTTTTCACTCTTGTACAAATCATCTGCATTAGATTCTGCATTTAATTTATCTGCACTGACTGCCGCATTCACCATTTCTTTGGTATATCGTGGGTTTTCCGGTGCATTCGCAAAGCCTTCATGGGAAATATCAAGTCCGGTATCCAGTACAGCTGTTACCGTACCCTTTCCTGTATATCCTTCTGCATTGGCGCGGTCACTGTCCATCATCGCACCGCTTGTATGGGTTGCAGCTGTATAACCATTCTGTGGTTCTACATAATCATAGGTCTGTGCTACATAAACCCCCTTTACTCCCGGAATATCTTCCAGATTTTCCTTTTCTGAATATGGTGCGCGTACAGCAAAGCCATTCATGATCAGTTTGTAAGAGTATTCAATCTCCATTCCTCTCACTCTGGTTTTCTGGATGCTCTGTTCCACGGTATCCTGCTCTTTTTCAATGGCACTTAAAGCTGCAGCACCCTTTTTTGTTGCAAGAAACGCATTGACTGAAACATTCTGCGCTTTTCTTTCCACCAAAGGTGCGCCCTCCAATTCCACCATAAACTCGACAATGTCATCTTCACTGTATTCTTCCAGTGACATTTTTTTGCTTTCTACAACTTCCGTAAGCAATGGTATCTCACTGGACACTGTTTCTTCTGCCTGTGCAGTAATTGCTGCTCCCTGTACACTTGGTACAGTCAGTACAACAGTCAGAAATCCCGCCAGAAACCGTGACAAAAATCTCTTTTTCATAATTACCCCCTATATCATTTCTATATTAAACAAATGCAGCGGTTTTTTTACCGCTGCACACGCTCACCAGCTATCACTTTATCACATTAAATCAATATATGTCAATGAAACTACAGATATTCCATGGTTTTTTCATTATTTTTTCACATTTTTCAATTCTAACGCTGCTTTAATCTCTCCGATCAGATATAAAGAACCCACGCAGAATACCATGCCGTCCTGCTGTAATTGCAGTGCCTTATCCAATGCTTTTGCAGCGTCCGGCTCTGTCATAACATTTTGGGCTCCATAAGTGATAAATAATTCTGCCAAATGATCTGCTACGATCTGACGTTCTCCCTGGATCTGGGTTGCAACCACTGCATCCGGATGAATCTTTTCGCAGATCAAACGGATCATTGTTTCATATTCCTTATCTGACACTGCCGAAAAGAGCAAAACAATACGGTTATCTTTTCGGAACTGCTCTACTGTCTTGACAAATTGAGCCACACCATCTGCATTATGTGCTCCGTCAACGATCACGCCCGGAAGAACCGTTTCCATACGTCCCGGCCAGCTTACCTGTCGGATACCCTTCTGTAAAATTTCATCCTCAATCCCATGGATATGCTGAAGTTTTTTCATGGTAAAATAAGCCAGTGAAGCATTCATCATCTGATATTCTGCAATATAAGGAATGCACAGCTCATCCCCCTCAAATTGAAAACGGATTCCATCCCTGGTCTGTTCTTTCAATTCATACTGCTGTGGAAGCAATACATATGCCGGACTTCCGACTTCTTTTGCCCGCGCTTCGATCACTTTGGCTGCTTCCTCCACATGACCGTCATAAATAACCGGAACTCCCGGCTTTATAATCCCCGCTTTTTCTCCTGCGATGGCAGAAATGGTATCTCCCAGATACTGTACATGATCGATACTGATCGATGTAATGATACATGCAAGCGGTTTTTCCACACAATTCGTCGGATCTTTTCCGCCGCCAAGCCCGGTTTCCAATACCAAATAATCCACCTTTTTGCGATAGAAATAATCCACTCCCATCAAAAATAAGGTTTCAAAATAACTCGGATGTGCCAATCCATCAGCTCCTGCTTCATCAATCACTCTTTTTACATTCAGAAAACTTTCCGAAAAATCTTCATCTGAAATCACCTGCCCGTCAATGCGGAAACGATCATTGATCTTCACAAGATGCGGTGACGTAAACAGCCCGGTTCTGCATCCTCCCGCACTTAACATGGAAGCAAGATACGCACAGGTACTTCCTTTTCCATTGGTACCGGCTACATGGATCACTTTGATCTCATTTTGAGGATTCCCCAGCCTTCTCAAAAGTTCTTTGGTATGTTCCGGCGGATTTTTCACCGTAAACTTTGGTATTTCTTCTATATAATCTACAATTTCCTGATAATTCATTTTATCACCCCTGTAAAATTTACTTTTACACCCATCTTACATGAAGCCCGGTTGTTTGTAAAGCTATCCACCGTCTATGAAAAATGATATTTTTTTCCATATTTATACAGAAATACTTGCTATCTGAATTTTTTATGCTATAATGAGCGTAATTTAATAATAAGCGAAGTAGGGATACATGCGTTAAGTGTTCGGATGGCTGGGGAGTTGCCCCGAAACGAAAAGAACAACCTGTTCTTACGATATGGTTCCGCACCCGTTGCTGCAGATGAGTACATCTCATATTGTAGTGAAACACAGAAGGGTTTCTGCGTGGGCATTATTATTATTTAATATTCTCTTATCACTGCATAATTCATGGAGGTGTATTTTTTATGCAAAAATTCAAACAACTTTTCAAAGATTCTCTTAGAGAATTCAAAAGCACCAAGACCTTATGTGTTCTTGGTATGCTAGGCGCTTTATCCATTGTATTCTATATGATCTCAAGCCAGTTTGACTTCGGTCTTCAGCTTACACTGGATCCACTCTGTAACATTATGGCATCCTGCCTCTTTGGTCCGGCTGCCGGAGCAATCTTCTGCGGTGCCATGGATCTTCTAAACTTTTTAATCAATCCCCGCGGACCGCTTTGCATCGGTTTAACGATCAATGCCTTACTCTCCGGTTTTTTTATAGGAACAATGCTTTACAAAAAGAAAATTACCATTCCAAGAGTATTTCTTGTATGCCTGATCAATGATGTAGTGATCAATGCCATTTTCGGAACCCTCTGGCTGGCACTGATGTATGGAAAAAATTCAATTCTCGCCTGGATCATTGCCTGGTTCCCATCCAGATTATCTAAAAACCTGATCATGCCAATTTTTGAAGCACTGGTCATAACAGCCGTTTACAAAGCCCTGGAAAAAGGCGGATTGATTCATATGATCCGTCAGCCCCTGGGACATTTTAAAAGAAATTCATAAAAACAGCACGGGATACGCGATGTATCCCGTGCTATTTTATTGTTATAAATCTTTATTTGTTTTTCTTGACATCTTCCAATTTGTTCTGACGTCTGTTCTTTACATGTTCCGGCATTGGCGGAATTTCTCCTGCCTTCATCAATGCATTTCTTGTAAGCAGCGGTCCTACCAATTCATAGATCAGTACTGCAAACAAGGTAATGTTACGGATCAGATTTCCCTGTTCTCCAAGCTGCATTGCTGTCGCACACATTCCCAGTGCAACACCTGCCTGTGGGAATAAGGTAATTCCAAGATATTTACAGATTTCCGGTGTACAATGTGTGATCTTTGCACTAAATCTTGCACCATAGTATTTTCCAAGGCAACGGAAAATAATATAAACAATACCGATAACTACGATGGCACTGTCTGTAAATACAGAAAGCTGTAATTCGGCACCGCTGATTACGAAGAATAATGCAAGCAGCGGAGAGGACCATTTATCGGATCTTTCCATGATATCTTCTGATAATGGACAGGTATTACAAAATACAGTTCCAAGCATCATGCATACCAGTAATGATGAAAAGCTGATATGAAGTGCTCCCACATGGAAATCCATCATAGAAAGAGAAGCTGCTAAAAATACCAGCGCAATGGTCATATTCAGACGATTGGTATTCGAATTGAACATTTTTTCCAACTGTGTCAGAACCCATCCCAACAATGCGCCCAGTGCCAGGGATGCAACGATCTCGATCAACGGATTTACGATAATGGAAATGATATCCACACTTCCGCTTACCAGAGATTTTGCAATACCAAAGGACACTGCAAATACGATCAGACCAACGGCGTCATCCAATGCTACGATTGGAAGAAGAAGTCTGGTCAGCGGACCATCTGCCTTGTACTGACGGACTACCATCAAAGTTGCAGCTGGTGCAGTTGCGGTTGCGATCGCACCTAAAGTAAGTAACTGTGCCACGGAAAGTTTATCCGGCATTGCCAGATGTACAGCAAAAAGTGCCAAATCTACCAGTACAGTTGCAACAAATGCCTGGAAGATACCGATAACAAATGCTTGCTTCCCTGTTTTCTTGAGCTCTTCCAGACGGAACTCGCTTCCGATGGAAAATGCGATAAACGCCAAAGCTACTTCGGAGATCAAAGATAATTTGGATGCAGCCTCCTCCGAAACGATGCCCAATCCATTTATGTGTAATGCACCGAGAAAATACGGACCGATCAAAACGCCGGCAATCAGATATGCTGTTACTGACGGCAGTTTAAAAGGTTTAAATACTCGGGTCATAAGCAGTCCGGCAAGAACTGCTACTGATACAGATAATAAAACGGTCATTTTATTTTTCCTCCTACTCCTCATTTTTTTACCAAAGGCAATTATAGACCTCTCAATTTTGAAATTCAATAGAAATTTCACTTTTTCAAGAAAATTTAACAAGAATTTGTCAAATTACCTCTTCAAACAGATCTTTATATCCCTCACCATAGATTTCACTGGCACTGGCAACAACCATAAAAGAGGATGGATCTTCCCGCTTTACAATATCCTGCACCTCTGCTCCTAAACGGTTTGGCACCATGGAAAATACAACTTTTTTCTCTTTTCCGGTCCAACCACCCTCTCCTTTGAGATAGGTCACACCCACACCCAGTTCATCCATCAGATGTCTGCCAATCCGGTCCGGTTCCTGGGTAATGATAAAAAGCATTTTTGCCTCATCTCCTCCGTAAAGTACATAATCCATGGCTTTTCCGCTGATGATCACGGTCATCAATGCATAAAAAGCGGCATTGAGATTCTGAAATACCAGTGCGGATGCTAAAACGACCGCAATATCTGTACATAAAAACAAAAATCCTGTTTTTATGTGGCGGTATTTCTGCCGCAGGATCTTAATGATAATATCCGTACCTCCCGTCGTTGCACCGGTTCGGAAAATAAGGCCGACTCCCACTGCGATCAAAACGCCGCCAACGGCACCTGCAATAAACAAATCATCCGTCAGTGCTTTCGAAGAAGTAAAAAGATTGGTAAAAATCGATACCATAATAATGGCATATCCGGTTTTTGCAATGAAGCGAATGCCAAACTTCCAAATCCCCAAAAGCACGATCGGTACATTTAGCAGAAAATATAACGTACCCGTTTCTATCTGAAGCAGTCTGTTTAAAATAACAGCAATACCGGTAATTCCTCCCGGTGCAAGCTGATTTGGGTCCAAAAACAATCCAATCCCAACCGCATAGATCAGCGCTCCCAAGGTGATCAAAAGCAGATCCTTTATTTCATGTAATCCTTTCTTTTTCATGGTTCCTCCCATTTTTCAAAAAAAGTCCGGCAAAATGCCAGACCTTTTTTTAATTCTCATCCAATTTTAAAACACTCATAAATGCCTGCTGCGGAATCTCTACATTTCCGATCTGACGCATTCTCTTTTTACCTTCCTTCTGTTTTTCCAGAAGTTTTCTCTTTCTCGAAATATCACCGCCATAACATTTTGCCAATACATCCTTACGCATCGCTTTTACCGTTTCTCTGGCAATGATCTTTCCGCCTACAGCTGCCTGAATCGGAATTTCAAATAAGTGTCTTGGAATCTCTTCTTTTAACTTTTCACACATTTTGCGGCCACGTTCATAGGCTGATTCTTTGTGTACGATAAAGGAAAGGGCATCCACCTCTTCCCGATTTACCAGAATATCCAATTTTACCAGTTCAGACTGCACATAACCCTTCAAGTCATAGTCAAAGGATGCATAACCTCTGGAACGGGATTTTAATGCGTCGAAGAAATCGTAAATAATCTCATTTAACGGAAGTTCGTATTTTAACAACGCACGGCTTGTCTCCATATATTCCATGCCAAGGTAAATGCCTCGTCTTTCTTGACAAAGTTCCATAATAGAACCAATAAACTCTGTCGTCACCATAATCTCCGCGCTTACCATCGGTTCTTCCATATATTCAATCTCTGATGGATCCGGCAAATTGGATGGATTCGTCAATTCAATCATGGTTCCGTCTGTTTTCTTTACATGATAGATAACACCCGGAGCAGTTGTTACCAAGTCAAGATTGTATTCTCTCTCCAGACGTTCCTGAATGATTTCTAAATGAAGCAGTCCCAAAAATCCGCATCGGAAACCAAAACCAAGTGCGAGCGACGTTTCCGGCTCAAACTGCAAAGCGGCATCATTTAACTGAAGTTTTTCCAGTGCATCCCGAAGATCCGGATATTTTGCACCATCTGCAGGATATAAACCACAGTAAACCATAGGAAGTACTTTTTTATAACCCGGCAGCGGTTCTTGGCAAGGATTTAAACGGTTAGTTACTGTATCACCTACCCGCGTATCTTTTACATTTTTAATACTTGCAGTAATATAACCTACCATACCTGCTGAAAGTTCTTCACAAGGAATAAATTGTCCAGCGCCAAAATATCCGACTTCTACAACATCTGCCGACGCACCGGTTGCCATCATTTTGATCGGTGTACCCTTGGTCACAGACCCTTCTTTGATACGGCAGAAAATAATCACGCCTTTATACGGATCATATAAAGAATCAAAAATCAGTGCCTGCAGCGGTGCCTGAGGATCTCCCTTCGGTGCCGGCACCTTGTGTACCACTGCTTCCAATACCTGTTCAATATTCAATCCGGTCTTAGCAGAAATCTGCGGAGCATCCTGCGCTTCCAGACCAATGACATCTTCGATTTCATCAATCACCCTCTGGGGATCCGCACTTGGAAGGTCGATCTTATTAATGACCGGAACTACATCCAGATCATGATCCAGCGCCAGGTAAACATTTGCCAGCGTCTGGGCTTCAATTCCCTGCGCCGCATCTACGACTAGGATTGCGCCGTCACAGGCAGCCAATGCTCTAGAAACCTCATAATTAAAGTCTACATGTCCCGGTGTATCAATAAGGTTAAAAATGTATTCTTCCCCATCTTCTGCTTTATAGACTGTACGCACAGTCTGTGCTTTGATTGTGATTCCACGTTCTCTTTCCAGGTCCATGTTATCCAATACCTGTTCCTGCATTTCACGACTTGTCAGCAGTCCGGTTTTCTCAATCAATCGGTCCGCCAGGGTGGATTTACCGTGATCTATATGTGCGATAATGCAAAAATTCCTGATTTTACTCTGATCGATCTTTGACATTAAATTTCCTCCTAAGTTCTATCTGTGGGAGCTGATTTCCATATTTGCCCACACTTACATGTTAGTATAACACATCGCTAAGAACACGCGCAAGCACTTCCATTGCATTACGCATTTCTTCCACGGTATTGGTCTGTGCCCCTGCTTCAATCAGCATAGCTCCCGGATGCAGATGCAGATTAAACCGCAGACTCTTCAGATAAATTTTTCTTGCAAACCCCGGCACCAAACTGTCACTTGCCAGCTTCATCTGCATGGTCAGTGCCAGATTATTTTCTATATAAGGATTCGGAAGATAAGAAATGCTTCCGTTTTTTGCCGAATAACTCAGCCCATTGAAAAACATTATCTGCGCCGTCGGTTTTCCGTCTATTTCCCGGACCAGATGAACGTTTTCACCAACGCCATCCCTATGAAGATCGATCACAATCTGAATACTGGGATTTTCCACAATGAGCTTTTTGATCACCGGTTCCGCTTTGGTATAGGCTTTGTTGCGGTCAATCTGGCCGTCTGTCATATCAAAAACCTCTTTGTGATGCAGAACACGAAATCCCTTCTGTTGCAAAAGCGTTGTCAGATAAGACCCCATTCCGACAATGGAGGTACTTTCCTCTCCCGGAATGCTGTCCGCAAATGCTTCTTGGGAATGGGTATGATAAATCAGAATCTGCGGCCCGCTAACTTCTTTATTCACATGAAAATCATAGGATAATAATCTTTCCGTATTTAACTGTGCCGGACTCGTCTGCGTGCTGCCATCCACATTGTAGATACGGCTGACCAGAAATTCATAATCCTTCAGCTGTTCTTCCGTATAAGCCGCAGCAACCATTTCTTCAATCTGCACCGCCTGGCTGGTTTCTTCCTCTTCCAGAAGACTTTCAAAGGAAAGACGATTTTCTTCTGCCAGCTGGGCGCGCAGATCTTCCTCTTCTGAAATTTCTGCCCCGGAGGCACCGGACACCTCAACCACTGTCTCCTCGATCCCGGGCGTGATTGGCAGCTTTTCGCCCATCCAATCCAGATTTTCCGCAAGATTGGGGAATACCAATCTGACCGCCAATTCGGAAGCGTCAATCCTTCTGCAGATACATAAACAAAATAAGATTGCTGCACTTAAGACTGCACACTTCCAGATCCGTTTCATGATGACTCCCTTCTTTTTGCCTTTCTACCTAATATATTCGAAAATAGATCTAAAAATTCAATTCAAATGTCATATTTAAGGCCTCAGAAATCGTATAACTTAAACTTTTGATGGTTTCATCAATATTTTTGGGCGTTACAAACATTCCGGCAATGCCCTGCGGAAATTTATCCACATTTTGACAGACATCATATACGATCGTAGCTGCATCCACCACCGTTGGCACACCAATGGCTATGACCGGAACGCCTAAGGTTTCCTGATTAAGGCCTTTTCTATGATTTCCTACGCCGGATCCCGGATTGATCCCGGTATTGGAAATCTGAATCGTTCTGCCCAGACGTTTCAAACTTCTTGCTGCCAATGCATCAATGGCCACAACCAGCTGCGGATGAGTCTCCCCAATAATCCCCTTGATGATCTCCAAAGTCTCCATTCCTGTCTGTGCCATGACTCCCGGCACGATCCCGCTAATGGATGCTACTTTTTTCTCCGGAAACGCATAAGTTCCAAATTCCCTTAAAATATGCCTTGTAATATAGAGATTTCCAATTACTTGAGGACCTAGCGCATCTGGTGTCACCTCCCGGTTTCCAAGTCCTACCACCAACACTGATTCCACTGGCTCCAAACACAGTGCCTTTAACTGTTCCGACAAAACTTCAGAAATTTCCCTATGGATCCCCTCCTCCGGAATCACCAGATCCGGAGCTTCTAAGGTCAGATAGGTTCCCACCGGTTTTCCAATGGCTTTTGCTCCATTTTCCGTCTCTATTTTTACCTTTGTAATCGTCACATTTCTCTCTTTATCATAAGTTTCCTCGCAGATCACTCCCCTGATTTCTTCCTGTTCAGCCTCCAGCCGCTCCCTTGATTCCAGGGCAAGATCTGTCCTTATGGGAAAATGTTCCATCATTCATCTCCTTTACCGTTTTTCTTTGACTATATTTTTCACAAAAAAAACTTTTTTATGTATTGACAGAAACAGTGGTTTCATTTATTATAATTAGGTACGTTTTTATGTTCGGTAACCGTGTCTCACCGCAGAAAACGAAGAGAATAAACAGAAAATAGAAAACAGATCATATTATTTGGAGGAAATGACAATGGCAAATATCAAATCTGCAAAAAAAAGAGTATTAGTAGCTGAAAGAAATGCTATGAGAAATAAGGCAATCAAATCTGAAGTTAAAACAGCAATCAAAAAAGTAGATGCAGCAATCGCAGCAAAAGACGTTGAAGCAGCAAAAGCAGCTTACAAAGCAGCCGTTTCTGTAATGGACAGCGCAGCTTCTAAAGGTGTATACCACAAAAAAACTGTTTCCCGTAAAGCTTCTCGTTTACAGAAAGCAATCAACGGAATGGCTTAATCTAAAAATTGAATTTTTAAAAGACGTATCTGATCCCGTCAGTCAGATACGTCTTTTTTGTTTATCTATTTCTTTGAGAATATTTCATGATCACAAGTTCCACGGAAAGCCGGTCATTCATCCGTCCGGTTTTTACCGCCTCTTCCGCATCTACACACTCTTCTACCGCCGCTCTTAAGGCTTCTTGCGAAAAGCTTTTTGCCTGTGCCTGATATTTTTTCACTACAAATGGCTGGATCCCGGCCAGTTGCGCAATCTGAGAGGATGTTTTACCTTCGTCTTGCAGAAGTTTCACCTGGTAAAGCTGACGAAACTGTCTTGCGATCAAAAACAGAATCCTCATTGGAGGCTCCTTTAACGAAAGCAGATCTTCATAAAGTTCCAAAGCTCTTTTTTGTCGTCCCTCTGCAATGGCATTGATCATATCAAAAATTCTGTTTGTCGTCTGAACCACACAGACCTCTTCTACATCTTCCAACGTGATCACATTCCGTCCTTCTGTATAGGCAATCAGTTTGTCTAATTCATTTTTGATCATCTGCATATCACTGCCAGTCTTTCCCAAAAACGCCTGCAAAGTATCTTTGGTCACATTTTTCCCTTCTTTTTTCAGCATTCCAAGAACCCATTTGACCAAGGTAGCCTCTGTTTGTGTTTTGAATTCTACAACCCGGCCTGCTTTTTTCACTTCCTTATAGAGGCGGTTTCTTTTATCCAGCTCCGTTTCCACAAAGATCAGACAAGTCGTTTCGGGAATCGCTGAAACATAATCCGCCAATTCTTCACATTTATTTTTGAAAAATCCGCTGTTCTCAATCATCACAACTCTGTAATCTGCAAAAAACGGCAGCGTTTCCGCCATATCGATCACGGCTCGGGGATTAATGTCTTTCCCCTCATAATAGGAGTAGTTCATAGTATCCCCCTCTGCCACCAATGCATCCCGCAAATTTTTTTTATACTGATTACGCAGATATGCCTCGTCTCCGCAAAGAAGATATACATTTTTAAATGTCTGCTGATTTAGATCCTGTATCAACTGCTCCATGATCTGCTCCTTTTTCTGCCATATTTCTTCTGAGTATAACTTAATCTTCTTCTATTTGCAAGGTCAGGGAATAGGTCTTTCCATTGCTTTTCAAACGAATTGCACCTCCTTCCAAGGTTGTCCAAACTCTGCTTCCAGCCTTATTCAGCCGTTTCAGCAATTCCTCACTGGGATGTCCATAAGAATTTCTTCCAACAGAGATCAAACTTACATTAGGACGGATTTTAGCAAGAAATGTCTCACTTCCCGAATATTTGGATCCATGATGGGATACTTTCCAGACATCTGCATCTTTCAGCTTTTCATTCTGCAGAAGGGCCGCTTCTCCTTCCACTCCCAGATCTCCTGTAAAAAGCACTACCATCTGATCATAGGTCAGCTGCAATACGGTGGAACTGTCATTCTTATCTGCTGCCATACTTCCTTTCACCGGATACAAGCATTCCACCAAAAGGTTATCTTCTGTAATCTGATCTCCTGCACCAATCTTTCCCACCAAAATTCCCTGTTCTTCGGCCATTTTCCACATTTCTTCATATTTTTCATCCGGATTCGCAATCTCCGGAAACAGCATTGTATCGATCAATACGTGATCCAGCGTTTCCGCCCCTTCTAACAGCTGACGAACGCCACTCACATGATCTTCATCCATATGCGAAAAGATCACATAATCCAGCTTGGAAATACCTTCATACTTCAAAAAAGGTAGCAGGCGGTAAGTGCCCAATTCTTTTTCACTGGTACTTCCTCCATCAATCAGGCAAGTCGTTCCGCTTGGAAACCGCAGGAAGATTCCGTCTCCTTGTCCCACGTCCAGCATAGTGATCTCCAGTCCCTGATGAAAGCGCAAGGTTACAATCACCAGTGCCAAAGGAAGGAGCATGCCATAAATCCTTCTTCTCCCATACCACAAAAGGAGTAATCCTCCAATCATTAAAATGTAATAGACAATTAGCTGCCAACGGTTTTCCCCGCCCAGCCGAATGACAGAGTATGGAAGTTTGATAGTCTGTTTTCCCAGAAATTCATATACTGAAAGCACAAAATGTGCGATCCAGCCCAAAACTCTTCCCACTCCGGGAGAAATAAATCCGCCAAACATTCCTAAACCGCCAAAAAGCATGACTGCAGGCATACAGGGAATTACGATAAAATTTAAAAATATGGAATAAATAGGATATTCATAGAAGAAATGAACACTTAGAGGATAAGTGACGAAAGAAAGAGAAAGACTAAACAGGATCGACTGGGAAATCTTCCCTTTTGGTGGAAACATGGATTGCAGGATCGGATATACAAAACAAATTCCAAGCACAGCGCCAAAAGAAAGCAAAAAACCTGCCTGCCACGCCTGCAGAGGGTGCTTCAGCAAAATGATCAGAGCAGCAAGTGCCATGGCGCTTGCCATATCATAGGCTTTTCCTAAAATATCCCCAAAGATCATCACGAGAAACATACCTACTGCACGGGTTGTTGAAACACCAAATCCTGTCATCATTCCATAAAACAACAGCAAAATCCCACTAGGAACCCCTGCTTCCCAAAATGTCAGATGACATTTTCTCAAAAACTTATAAAGACTTAATCCGATCATAGAGATATGAAGCCCGGAAATTGCCAATAAATGGGAAATCCCGTTTTTTTGATACAAAAGCTGATCTTCGTCCCTTAAAGTCGATTTGTCACCTAAAAGCGCAGCTTTTAATATCCCGGCATCCCTTTCGCAGAATACCAGATCGATCTTTTCTGCCAGATTTTCCCGAAGCCTTGCAGCAGATTCTTTTAACAGATTTTGCCCGCCTAGATTTTTCACGGTTTCCGCTTGAAAAGTATACAAAATCCCCTGACTTTGATAATAACTTTCCTGGTCAAACTGCCCCGGATTTCCAGCTTGATTTAATTGATAAATCGTTCCATAAAGAGATAATTCACATCCGATTGGATAGGAATGGCCTTTTGATGTGTAGGCCAACACAGAAAATTTTTCTTCTGTCTGATCGCACAGACAGTCTTCTAAATAATATGCCTGTTTTTCTTCTTTTTGTTCCCGCTTCACTACCGTTCCGGTAATTACAAGTTTTTCTCCCGAGGGAATGTCCGGCTCTTTCAGCCAGACATTCTTCGGTAAGATCCATAAAACCAGCAAAAGAAGAAGGGCTGCCAGGCACAAAGGCCTTTTTCCCATCTTATTCCCCCTTTTCGATGATTTCCGGATTGATCTGGAAGATGGTCTCCAGACTAATATTATCTTTGTAATTAATGCTCGTTTCTCCATTAACCAAAATCTGTACATTGGAAATTCCCGGCAATTCTGTCAAAGAATTTACGATGGAATAAATCGTCACCATTCCCACTACATCATATCCCTGTGCCACAAACCCGGTGTCGAGGTTTACATAACACACGCCATCTTTGGTCGTAATACTCATTACTTTGGTATCCTTTGGAATAGTCGGATAATATCCTTTTTCTGCAGGTCCCGAGATTAATTGTTCTACAACAACTTTTTCCACAGCCACATTGGCACTGTATTCAATTACCGTTGACTGACTCTTTAATTTATCTCCTGACTTATTTGCAAAATAGAGATTTAAGGTATCAATCTTCGTTGCATTTTCCTCACTTCCCATATTGTCCAGGAAAGAGTTTTCATTCATCAGTCCAATATTATTCCCTTTGGAGTCCTTCAAGGGCTCTCCGTTGATCTTAATCCCTACAAAACTGACCTCATCTACCTGCACCAGCGTCTTCACAAGCGCTGCACGTACCAAGGCTTCGGTTGCTTTGTCCATTTTCTGATATTCTGTACTAAAATCCAGATACAACTGTTTTCGATCCAGACTGCAATTCAAAAGATTCACACTTTCCGGAATCGTGCTCCTTAAATCCACGGTTTCCGGCATTGCCTTTAATTTCTCCAAAAGTTCCGCAGCAGCCAGTTCCGGGGCACTTTCCCGGATCTCATATTCCACCGGAACAATGGTCGTTGCATCTTTATTCAGATAATAGACCACATTTTCACTCTCTTCCGCCTGCCGTTTTCCACATCCGGCAAACACCAGCGTCAAAATCATCAGGAGCAGAAATAATCTGATCTTTTTCATTTTCTATCTCCCTTCTTTACAATGTAGTTCAGCGGAATCCTTACCACAATGGTCGTTCCTTCGTCTACAACACTTGAAATTTCAATGATTCCCCGGTGCATCAGCACAATATTTTTTGCAATTGCCAGCCCCAGCCCCGTTCCGCCGATTTCTCTGGAATGTGACTTGTCCACACGATAAAATCGTTCAAAAATATGTTCTTGTGCTTCTTCCGGAATACCACATCCGGAGTCAGTGACCTTCACAAAGAAATATTTATGATCTGCATCCAAAGATACATGCACCCAGCCGTTTGGCTTATTGTACTTGATCGCATTCTCCACAAAATTTGTCAATGCCAGCGTCATTTTCACTTCATCCACTTCTGCGGTCACCTGACGGAAACTTTCAAATACCATTTCAATATTGTTCTGTGCTGCAATCGGACGAAGTCGTTTCAGGATCAATTCCAGAAGTTCATTCATATCATGCGCCTGAATATTCATCTCCGCCTGTGTTTTATCCAGTTTTACCATCGTCAGAAGATCTGCAATAATCGCATTTTCACGATCGATCTCCGCAGAAATATCCTCCATAAATTCCCGATAATATTCTACCGGAGCATCCGGCATTTGAATCAGGGAATCAGCCAAAACCTTCATAGAAGTCAACGGTGTCTTCAATTCATGGGACACATTGGACACAAATTCCTGACGGGACTCATCCAGCACCCGAATCTTTCCTAACAACTGGTTAAAGGCAGTCACGATTTCTTCCGCTTCTGTATAAGAATCCTCTTGTATTTCTTCCTCGATATGTTCCGCTGTTACAGCATTGATCTTTTTGGTCAGTCTGCTAAACGGGTGAACAAACAAAATAGAAAGCGTAACGGCTGCAAAGATCAGTACAATAAAGATAATTGCCAGAATCAGCCCTACGGAATCCGATAAAACTTCCCGATTGTCTGTAATCGGATCTAGGGATGCACTTACAAGGATCACACCCAAGGTCTCCGTTGTTCCCGCAGCTTCATCAATCACCTTCTGGATTGGCACAGCCACTTCAATGAAGCGGCCACTGACCACATGAATACTGGTTCCTGTCTTAAAACAACGAATCACTTCTTCTACGATCATCGTCTTCGATGCTTCCATATTGTAGGTATCTGTAATTACCTTTAAATCCTGGTCGATGATCATGATCCTTCCATCATACATAGATGAAATCAAGGATAATTCCCCTGAAATGGTATCCGATTTGTTGCTGGTCAGATAATCACTGGCCAAAATCTGGTTAGAAATGATCTTGCACTGATTCTGTACGTCCGTCGTGCGTACCGTAATTGCTCTTTCATAATATGCATTTAAAAATACATTGGATGCGATCAGTGCCGGCAAAAAACCGACCAGCATCAAAGTCACAAAAAGCCTGAAATTCAGGCTTTTAAATAATTTACGTATCGATAAAAAAATGTTTTTAACCTTTAAAATAGTAACCAACTCCCCACTTCGTATGTACATATTTCGGGTCACTCGGATTTACTTCGATTTTTTCTCTCAAGCGACGGATATGCACATCCACTGTACGTACATCCCCCGGATACTGGCTTCCCCATACAAGCTGCAAAAGCTTTTCTCTGCTGTAAACCTTATCCGGATTTTTCACCAAAAGTTCCAGCACATCAAACTCTTTAGAAGTCAAATTCACTTCACGGTCGTTGATATGCAAACGCTTGCTGTCTGTATCCAATGTCATGTCAGAGGCTTTAATGACTGCATCATCCTTCTTTTTCTGAGCAGATTTTGTCGTTCTTCGTGTAATTGCCTTGATACGTGCCTTCACTTCTAAAATATTAAATGGTTTGGTAATATAATCATCTGCACCATATTCCAGACCCAGAATCTTATCCATGTCATCTCCCTTTGCCGTCAGCATCAGGATTGGCACATCGGAGAACTCTCTAACCTGCTGGCACACTTCAAATCCGTTCAGCTTCGGAAGCATAATGTCCAAAAGCACAATATCATACTCCTGGCCTTTAATCTTTTCCAAGGCTTCCTCTCCATCATAGGCACAATCCACTTCAAATCCGTCCTGTTCCAGGCTGAAGCGGACCCCTTTCACGATTAATTTTTCGTCATCCACGACCAAAACTTTTCTACTCATGATTTCCTCATTTCACGCAAATTAAACTTTTTATTTTGTTGAACACTCCGGTCTTTATCCCCTTCACATTCATAATGTCCTCGATTTTTTCAAATTTCGCAACTGTTTCCCGATAGGCAATGATATCTGATGCCCGCGTCTGCCCTATGCCCGGCAATGTCATAAGTAAGGCAGCATCTGCCGTATTGATATTCACCAGCTGCGATACAGGATTTTCCTGCACAGTCTCTGTCTTTTCTTCCTGCTCTGTCTGCTCCGGTTCTTCCTCTATCAGGCTTTCTACTACAGGATCCGGCGCTTCCCCGGCTTGAAAAACTGCTTTCTGATCCCTGCATCCGGTGCAAAAGCAAAGACAAACAAGCAGGAAACCAATTTTTCCTGCTTTGTATATCATTCGACTGTATGGCATATCTTCCACCTTTCCCGGCAGAACCCCTCCATGCCTATATTTTATTGTAACGAATTATTATTCATCTGACAAGTCTATTTCCACAAATCCCCTGTGGTAATTTTACTCGTTCATCTGCATATCTACCTGCTGAATAACAGACCCAATCTCAGTTTCAATCTCTGCACCATTCCAGATATTCGCAAAAGCAATTTCCATTAAAATCCAATAATTACTCATCTCAATGATCTTCGGAATTTCTACGGAACCATCATACTGCTCCATAATGCGTTCCCAGTTTTCATTTCCTTCGATCACATTTTTGCAAACGGAAACCTTTCCTGTCTGGTCATACAGACGTTCTGCCCTCTCATAAGTAAGATAGTGAGCAAAATCATTGGCAAAGGAAAGATACGGACTATAACTGTTGACCACTACAGAGTTTGTCACTGACAGCCCTCTGGTGTACAGTTCTTCATTTAGATTTGGAATGTCTCCCACCCCGTAAAAACAATCAACTTCTCTTGGAGGGATTTCGTTTCCCTCCTCATCCAGCGTTGTTTCCAGCTCATATTCCGGAATTTTCCCTTCTGCAATCGCTGCTTCCAGTCTGGCAATGGCATCTGTCTTCGCAATTGTAAAAACAAGCTTTCCATCGATAAATTCCTGCACTACATCCTCTGAATGCACCGTTTCCTCATCGATCGCAAAAAATTCATTCAAAGACTGATAATACTCCAGACATTTGATCACATTATTTGCCGAAAGATTTAACTGGGACTTATCATCTCCATCCGGTCCTCCAAGGGAAACATAATCTCCAATAAAGAAATAATTATAAAAAATATCCGATACATCCCATTTAAAAATGCTCTGTACCTTTTCTGTGGTCCTGGTCACATCGAATGTATCTGCATATTCCAGAATCTGTTCGATATTTTTGGGCCATTCCTCCGCATAATATTGATTATAAAGCAGAAAACAGCTTTCAAAATAAAACGGATAACCGATCAGTTTTCCATTACAGGTTGCTGCGTGAAAAGCCTTCTCCGGAATATTGGCCCGCTCTGTATCTGAATAGGCAACCTGATCAGCCACCAGACCTGCATATAAAGCTTTCTGCAAAAGATCGCTTCCTGCCACAAACAGATCAGGACCATCTTCCTCTATAAAGGTAGCATTGCTGATGGTTTCAATATAATCCACCGCAGAGATCAGCTGTGCATTTACGGTAATCCCGGTTTCTTTCTTATAATCCTGTGCTGCTTCCAGCATAAAATCATTCAATTTTGCATCCGTATACCAGATCGTCAGTTCCATATTTTCTGCATCCACCGGCATCTGTTCCCTTTGACTGTTATAACGGGAAATACCTACGGTCAGCATCTGACCCAGGATCAGAACCACAATCAGCACTGCGATAATTCTCTGTCCAAGTGACTTCATTCTACTACCTTTCCTACGACCTAAAAGCTCTTTTTGAGTTTTTCGATCATCTCATCTACATGTTCTTTTTCAATCACAAGCGGAGGCAGCATACGAAGGACATTATTTCCTGCTGAGATAATGATCAATCCATTTTCCAATGCTTTTGTGATAATCTCACCGACCGGACGACCGCTCACTACAAGTCCCTGCATCAGACCTTTTCCACGACGTTCTTCCAGAAAATCATATTCCTTCACCAGCTCTTCCAGCTTATCCTCTAAGTATACACCAACTTCCTTTACATGTTCAACTATTTGTTCCTTTTCAAAGAGATCAAATACCTTCGAAACTGCTGCACATACCAAAGGATTTCCTCCATAGGTGGTTCCGTGATCTCCCGGCACCAACGTACCCTTCGCCGTCTTTTCATTCAAAACAAATGCTCCCACAGGGACACCGCATCCAAGTGCCTTTGCACAGGTCATAATATCCGGCTGTACACCATATCCCTGCCATGCAAACATAGAACCACTTCTGCCCATACCGCACTGTATCTCATCGAGTACCAGCAAAATATCATTTTCATCACAAAGTTGACGTACACCCTTTAAAAATGCTTCTGTCGCCGGATAAATCCCGCCTTCTCCCTGAATGGTTTCCAAAAAGATCCCACAGGTTTTTTCATTGATCAGGGCCTTCACACTGTCCAGATCATTGAATTTTGCAAATTTCACGTGACCAATCAAAGGTTTGAAGGGTTCCTGATATTTTTCATTACCGGTTACGGACAGGGCACCCATACTTCTTCCATGAAAAGAATGTTCCATGGCAATGATTTCATGATCCTGTCTGCCATCCTTTAACCAAGCATATTTTCGCACTGCCTTAATGGCACCCTCAATGGCTTCCGTACCGCTGTTTGTAAAAAACACACGGCTCATGCCAGAGGCTTTTTTTACTTTTTCCGCCGCTTCTGCCATCGGTTCTGAATAATACAGATTGGAAATATGAGTCAGCTTGTCAATCTGTGCTTTTAAGGCCTCTTTATATTCTTCATTTCCATATCCCAAAGACTGCACACCAATTCCTGATGCAAAATCCAGATATTGTTTTCCCTGGTCATCATAAAGATAAACCCCTTCTCCGTGATCGAATACGATCTGATAGCGGTTATAGGTATGTAAAATTGACCGCTCTGCTTTTTCAATCGTTAAATTTTCCATGCTCAAAACCTGCTTTCTTCATCACCGATGATCGCTGTACCAATTCCTTTGTTTGTAAAAATTTCCAAAAGAAGGAAATGCGGGATCCTTCCATCTAAAATATGTACCCTTGAAACACCATTTTCTACTGCATCAATGCAGTTTCCAAGCTTCGGTAGCATTCCGCCGCCAATATATCCGCTTCCCATCAATTCTTTGGCTTCTGAAACCGTCAGCTGGGAAATGAGACTGGAAGGATCATCCTTATCCTTGTAGACACCTTCGATGTCCGTTAAAAATGCCAGCTTTTCTGCTCCAACTGCTTTTGCAATGGCACAGGCTGCATCATCCGCATTGATATTGTAGGTCTGAAACTCATCATCCATACCGATCGGACAAATGATCGGGAGAAAATCTTTCTCGATCAGATCCAGCAGGATCTTTGGATCTACTTCCGTCACCTCTCCAACAAATCCAATATCCTCTCCATCTGCATAACGTTTCTTCACTTTCAAAAGACCGCCGTCTTTTCCGCTGATGCCAATCCCCTTGATCCCAAGTTCCTGCACATGGCTTACCAGTTCTTTGTTGACTTTATTTAATACCATTTCT
Organism: uncultured Lachnoclostridium sp.; assembly: GCA_964561705.1. Classification (GTDB taxonomy): domain Bacteria; phylum Bacillota; class Clostridia; order Lachnospirales; family Lachnospiraceae; genus HGM12587. Next base: position 23,408 of record CAZLQJ010000016.1, read on the forward strand.
GCCAATTCCATGGTCTCTGCATCCGTCACACGAAGGCCATTGACAAACTTCGGTTTCATTCCGACTTTTTCCACCCAGCGGCTGATCTCCTTTCCACCGCCATGCACGATGATCGGCTTAAATCCAACCAATTTTAAAAGAACTACGTCCGCAATGACTTTTTTCTTTAATTCTTCATCTGCCATAGCACTTCCGCCATATTTCACCACAATGATTTTTCTGTTGAAATGCTGAATATATGGCAGCGCTTCGATCAATACATTCGCCTTATCCAGATATTTATTCATTTTTTCTTCCATTTTCCCAATCTCCTCTGTATCCTTCTCATTAAGAACGGTAATCCGCATTAATCTTTACATAATCATACGTCAGATCACAGCCCCATGCAACTGCAGATGCACTTCCCATCTTCATGTCCGCTATGGCGGTCACTTCTTCTTCAGATAAAATCTTCGTCGCTTCCTCTTCAGAATAGCCTGTCGATACACCATTTTCAATGATCTTTAACTTTCCTGCGGCACTTTCAAAATACAGATCCACCTTTTCAGGATCAAAAGAAACCCCTGAGTATCCCAGAGCACAAAGGATACGTCCCCAGTTTGCATCATGGCCATAGATCGCTGCTTTGGTCAGGGAAGAAGTTACAACAGACTTACTTAAGGTTACGGCATCCGCCTTGCTGGCAGCATTCACGACTTTCACCTCAAATAAAGCGGTAGCACCTTCCCCATCCCCTGCAATTTTTCTTGCAAGATAAGTATTTACAAAATTCAACGCCTTGCAGAAGGTCTGATAATCCTCATTTTCTTCTGTAATCTGCGGATTTCCTGCCATTCCATTGGCAAGCAGGAGCACTGTATCATTGGTAGAAGTATCTCCGTCTACAGAAACCATATTGTAGGTATCCTTTACGTCTTCCTGCAATGCTTTCAGAAGCAATTCCTTTGAAATATCCACATCCGTGGTGACAAATCCAAGCATGGTACACATATTCGGATGGATCATCCCGGAACCTTTACACATGCCGCCAATTTTTACTGTCTTTCCGCCAATCTCCACTTCCACAGCAATCTCTTTATTTACCGTATCCGTTGTCATAATTGCTTTCGACGCCAGGGTTCCATGTTCCAAAGTATCCCCTTTTGCCTTTGCCAAAAGTTCTACACCATTTAAGATTTTATCCATTGGCAGCTGCATTCCAATAACACCCGTCGATGCGACCAAAACCGCCTCTTCCGGAATCCCAAAGCTTTTTGCGGCTGCTTTTGCTGTGTCCAGACAATAGCCATATCCCTCTTCACCTGTGCATGCATTGGCAACGCCGGCATTGATGATCACTGCCTGTGCATATTCTGAATGATGTACCACCTGATAATCCCATTTCACCGGTGCTGCTTTTACCACATTTGTGGTAAATGTCCCTGCCGCTTTACATGGCACCTGACTGTATACCAACGCCATATCCATTCTGTTTTTGTATTTAATGCCAGCCTCCGCACCGGCTGCTTCAAATCCTTTTGCTGCGGTCACACCGCCCGGAATCTGTTTCATATTCTCATCCTCCTACTGAATAAATGCAGTGATATTTTTTTCATTTAATGTAAAATCGTAATAGTTTAAATCTTCCCGTTTTGTCCATCCCATTTCCTTCCAGAATGCATTTCCAATGTCATTTTGAGTAAATGCAATGAGACTCACTTTATTGATCTGAAGTTCCTTTAATTTTTCCATGCACCAGACAACCATACTTTTTCCAACGCTGTGCCTTCTATAATCTTTCTGTACACAAACATGATAAAGACAGCCTCTACGTCCATCAGAACCGCAAAGGATCGCGCCAATGATTTCCCCATCCTTTTCAGCTACTACACTCAACCCCGGGTTCCATTTCAAGAAACGTTCAATTCCTTCCTTAGAATCGTCCACACTGCGGATCCCAAATCCTTTAATGGTTTTCCACAATGCGTAAACTTTTTCATAATCCTCTATTTTCATTTCACGAATCTTCATACGCGCTCCTATGGGAACATTGGAACAAGTTCCAATCCTTCCGTTTCTTTTAAGCCGAACATTAGATTCATATTCTGTACGGCCTGACCTGCGGCACCCTTCACAAGATTATCCATGGCTCCCATCATAATGATGCGTCCGGTACGTTCGTCAATTTTAAAGTTCACATCTACATAATTGCTGCCCTCTACCCATTTGGTTTGTGGACACACATCTTTTTCAAGAACACGGACAAACTTTTCATCTGCATAATATCGATCATAAATTGCCTTTACTTCTTCATAGGAAATCTTTTGTTTCAGATTTGCATAAGCAGTAATCAAAATACCTCTGTTCATTGGAATTAGATGCGGTGTAAAATTCAACAGCACCTGTTCACCGGATGCATAAGATAACTGCTCTTCGATCTCTGGTGTATGTCTGTGACTTGCCACACCATAAGCTTTGATATTTTCATTTACTTCGCAATAAAGATTATCCACTTTGGCTCCCCTTCCTGCTCCGGAAGTTCCTGATTTTGCATCAATGATCAATGTATTCATCTGAATCAGGCCCTCTTTTGCCAACGGATAAATCGATAAGGTAGAACAGGTCGGATAACACCCCGGATTTGCAATCAGTCTGGCCTTCTTTACCTCCTCACGATTGATCTCGCACAATCCGTAAACAGCCTCTTCAATCAACTGTGGCGAAGGATGCTCTATTCCATACCACTTTTCGTAGGTCGCTACATCCTTGATCCGGAAATCTGCACTCAGATCGATGACCTTTACCTTATTTAGAATCTCCTCATTTATCAATGAAGCACATAACCCCTGCGGTGTTGCCGTAAAGATCACATCCACTTCATCTGCCAATGCCTCCATATTATCGTCCATACATTTCGCATCTACGATCTGGAAAAAGTTCTGATAAACTTCTGCATATTTCTTATCAATATAACTTCTGGATCCATACCATTGAATCTCTGCTTCTCTATGATTCATAAGAAGTCTTACCAGTTCGCCTCCCGCATAACCGGTTGCTCCTATAATTCCAACTTTGATCATCTTCATTTCTCCTTTTGGCAAATCCTGCCGAATTTTATGTATTCTTTTTATATGATATACTTTTTTTTATTTCTGTCAACCTTTTTTCTGTATAATTATGAATATTTATTCATTGTTTTATGCATATTTTCATTTTAAAAGTGAATATTTTTAAATTTTTGTATAAATTTACACTTGCATTTCTGTGCTATGTGGTGTATAGTAAGTTCAGTTGGTAAGCATTGCCAAAAATTGAAATGTAAAATAAGGAATATTTTTAGAATAAGGAGAATGTTATTATGAAAGAAAAAGTTATCTTAGCTTACTCAGGCGGACTGGATACCACAGCAATCATCCCGTGGTTAAAAGAAAATTTTGATTATGATGTTGTATGCTGCTGCATCGACTGCGGACAGGGAGACGAATTAGACGGACTGGAAGAAAGAGCAAAACTTTCCGGTGCTTCCAAATTATACATTGAAAATATCATTGATGAATTTTGTGATGACTACGTAGTACCTTGTGTACAGGCCGGTGCCGTATATGAAAACAAATATTTACTCGGAACTTCCATGGCTCGTCCGGTCATTGCAAAACGTCTGGTAGAAATCGCTCGTAAAGAAGGCGCTACTGCGATCTGCCACGGTGCTACTGGAAAAGGAAATGACCAGATCCGTTTTGAACTTGGTATCAAAGCACTTGCTCCAGACTTAAAGATCATTGCTCCATGGAGAATGACAGACATATGGACCATGCAGTCCCGTGAAGAAGAAATCGAATACTGCAAAGCACATGGCATTGATTTACCATTTTCTGCAGATTCAAGCTACAGCCGTGACCGTAACTTATGGCACATCAGCCATGAAGGTCTGGAATTAGAAGATCCTGCACAGGAACCAAATTACGATCACCTTCTTGTTTTAGGCGTTTCTCCAGAAAAAGCTCCGGATGAAGCAGAATATGTAACCATGACATTTGAAGCCGGTGTTCCAAAAACATTAAATGGAAAAGCCATGAAAGTTTCTGAAATTATTACAGAATTAAATGCACTGGGCGGAAAACACGGAATCGGTATCGTTGACATTGTAGAAAACCGTGTTGTAGGTATGAAATCCCGTGGCGTTTATGAAACACCAGGCGGAACCATCCTGATGGAAGCACATCAGCAGTTAGAAGAATTAGTTCTTGATCGTGCGACGATGGAAGTCAAAAAAGATATGGGCAATAAATTTGCACAGATCGTTTACGAAGGAAAATGGTTTACACCACTTCGTGAA
>CAZLQJ010000017.1:0-26670 GCA_964561705.1 uncultured Lachnoclostridium sp.
ACTTTGTACTGTTTACCACCTGTTGCAATAATTGCGTACATATGGCACCTCCTATTATATTTACTCGCCAACTTCGGTGGTCGAAACTCGACACTTTTACCTCATTGCGCGGCATCTTTTGTATAATATCAGCTAAATCCTATAAAGTCAAGCCTTTTTCACAATTTTTATATATTTTTTTCCATACGTATCCTGAATGTTTTCCAGTCCCAAAACCAAAGCATCCATCAAAAGAGCTGCGTTGTCAGAAATCGGCGTTTGGGTAAATTTCCAGCGCACCATTCCATCTGCGGCTTCCGCTTTAAAAGCATCCTTTGTAAACTGTTCAATGGAATTTATGGTATTTACAGTCAATGTCGAAACAGCTGCGCAGATAATGTCATAGCCTTCTTCGGCATATCCTGCATGTCCTTTGCTGGAAAAACCGGTATATCCATTTTCTGACGTTCTAATTTCTATGGTAATCATAGTTCCCCAACTGCTCCCTTAAGCTTTTTTTGATCTTTTTACGGGTAACCTCTGCCAAATTCAGCCTGGTCATATCAACCAGAACTGCTTTTACAGGATCCTTCTTCAGTTTTTTGTTAAGAAGGGAAAGGACTTCCAGCTTATTTTCCTCTTCTTTCATATCGATAAAATCAATGATCACAATCCCTGAAATATTTCGAAGACGAAGCTGTTTTGCCGTTTCTGCCGCGGCTTCCTGATTAATCTTAAAAAAGGTTTCTTCCGCATTCTTTTTGCCGTCATATTTGCCTGTATTGACATCAATCACAGTCAGGGCTTCGGTAGGTTCGATTACAAGATAACCGCCGGATTTGAGCCATACACGGCTTCTGGTGGCATCATCCAGTATGGTTTCTAACCCATATAATTTCCAAAGAGAATAATTTTCATCCTCATATCTCCGAAGTTTTGGAAGATCTTCCGGCTGATGTTCTTCCAAAAAAGCATGGGCCTGTTCATAGATCACCGGGTCATCTGTTATGATCTCGTCCAATTCTTCCTGGCGGATATTTCGAAGCTGTTTGATATAAGGTGCTTCATCCTGCATCAGCAGGGAGAAAACAGTTTTATGAACGCCATAGATTACAACCTTTTCATAGACACCTTTTAAGTGTTCAAATTCCTTGTCCAATTCTTCTTCGGATGCATTCTTTGCATTGGTCCGCAGGATTATTCCGAAGGAAGCTTCTTTTTTCTGTGCATAAGCAAGAAGTCTGCTTCTATCGTCACTTTCCAGTTTGTTTGAAATACCGATCTCATCCTTGCGTCTGGTCGTAAATACAAAATAGCGTCCTGTAAAGTTTAGATTCGTAGAAAGAACCGGTGCCTTTGTTTTTACACCATCTTTTAACACCTGAACAAGAAGCTCATCTCCAATCTGGAGTTTTTTATTTTCTTTCGGATTCACATAAATCGCATCTTCCGCATCTGATAACGGCAGAAAACAAAGAACTCCTTTTTTGATTTCCACAAAAGCTGCATCAATATTTTTTACAATATTTTTCACCTTACCAACATAGATATTCCCGATCAGCGAACGTTCTTCTTCAATATCACAGGAAATTTCCATGCATTCTTTGTTATTCATCAGAACAGACAATGTTTTTGTCTGTTCGTCAGCTGCATATCTGCTGACATATGGCACTTTTGTAATGATTAATTTATGGCTCAATTTCCTCACCTAATTCCTCTAATGGTACTAATTTTCTGGTTGTTTCATCTCCAAGATCCGCATAAACTTCTAATCTGCAGATTTCCAAGGCAAACGGTGCAAGTTCTAATCCTGCCTCTTTGGCAAAGGCCTCCATCACAAGTTCCGGTTTTAGATTATTCACACTTCCGCAGGCCACCTGCATAAAGATGCCTCCGTCACGGAGCTCGCACTGATAAAGCATCGGCTTTAAATCCACTTCTGCTTCAGAACGTTTTGTTTTCTTAACGATCAGCATCTGTTCTTTCTGTAAAAATTTTAAGAATGTTTCTTCCCAGTTTTTAGGTGTATAACCCTCTCTGAATTTTACAAAATAATCTGCTGCAGCTACACTTGCCATAGCATTTTTTACATTTTCCGGAAGTTGTTTGAAAGATACAACTTTCATTCCTTCCACCATAACACGGTTCAATGCATCAACTGCTGCTTTGGAACTTTCGCAGGAATGTACCTGAAGATCAACATACTCTCCTTCCGAAGTCAATCCGACACCCAGCGGTGCTGCAAATGACATGATCATATGCGGGCTAAATCCTTCAGAATAAGCAATATCAATTTCTGCTCTGCGGATTGCTTTTTGGAAATATCTCATAATATCCAGATGTCCGATAAACTTCATGCAGCCATGTTTTTCAAATTTCATTCTAATGTTCATAGCAGACACCTCCTTCGTATTTCATTGCTCCACATCCGGAACACTGCATCCGGCAGTTCGGTGTGACGGTTTCTTCTGTTGCACGCTTCCATTCTCTTTCCAGGAATTTTTTGGTAACCCCGATATCAATGAAATCCCAAGGGAATACTTCGTCCAGTTCTCTGGTTCTTGTTGTATAAAAATCAAGGTCGATTCCTGTTTCTTCAAATGCTTCCAGCCAGCGGTCATAATGGAACTGTTCGCCCCATGCATCATAGATACAGCCTTTTTTATAGGCTGCCAAAATAGCTTTTGCAACTTTTCTGTCACCTCTGGCAAGAAGTCCCTCTAAAATAGTAACATCTGCCTGATGCCAGTTATATTTTAAACTTTTTCTGTTAAGCTGCTCCTTTACTTCCGTATTTACCACACGGGCTTTTCCAAGAAATTCATCCATGGTATTCATCGGTGCCCACTGGAACGGTGTGAAAGGTTTTGGAACAAAGAAGGAGGTACTGATAGTAATTTGACATTTTCCATTTCTTTGATCCTTTGGAATTTCGTAATATCTCTTTGCAATCTTTTCGGCCAGATGTGCAATGCCTTTCATATCCTCTTCTGTTTCGGTAGGAAGTCCCAACATAAAATAAAGCTTTACTTTATTCCATCCGCCTTCAAAAGCAAGTCCTGCCCCACGAAGGATATCTTCCTCTGTGAGTCCCTTATTGATTACATTTCTCATTCGCTGAGAACCGGCTTCTGGTGCAAAAGTAAGAGAACTTTTGCGGATATCCTGTACTTTACTCATGACATCCAGTGAAAAAGCATCAATACGTAAAGATGGTAGGGAAATATTAATTCCTTTTCCTTTAAATTCATCAATCAAAAAAGTAACCAATTCTTCCAGGGATTCATAATCACTGGAACTTAAAGAACTTAAAGAAATTTCTTCGTGTCCTGTATTTTTCAGCATCTGATAGGCATAATCTTTTAAAACCTGTACATCTTTTTGTCTGGTTGGACGGTAAAGCATGCCAGCCTGGCAAAAACGACAGCCACGAATACAGCCACGCATGATTTCAAGTACTACACGGTCCTGTGTTGCTTTGATAAACGGCACCACCGGTTTTTCCGGATATGGTGCATTTGTCATTTCCATTACAATCTGTTTTTCTACCTTTGCAGGAACATCCTCGTATTTCGGTTTCATTTCTAAAATGGTTCCATCTTCTTTGTAAGTTACCTCATAAAGAGAAGGAACATAAATTCCAGGAATATGACTTGCCTGACGCAAAAATTCTGCTCTGGAAGCCCCGCTTGATTTCCACTCTTTATACAGATCCATTAACTGAAAATAAACGGTTTCTCCTTCGCCCATATAAAACAGGTCAAAGAATTCCGCCAAAGGTTCCGGATTATAGCTACATGGACCTCCGCCAATCACAAATGGATGCTCCTTGGTTCTTTCCGATGCCTCTAATGGAATCTGGGAAAGTTCCAACACCTGTAAAATGTTTGTATAACACATTTCATATTGGATCGTAATCCCCAAAAAATCAAAATCCTTTACAGGCTCCTGGCTTTCCAATGCAAACAATGGAATATTTTTCTCCCTCATGATCTTATCAAGATCCGTCCATGGAGAATAGACTCTTTCACACCAGATATCTTCTCTTTTATTAAACATATCATAAAGGATCTGGATGCCAAGGTGTGACATTCCGATTTCATATACATCAGGAAAACACATTGCAAAACGCACTGCAATCTCTGATTTATCTTTCATAACGCTGTTTACTTCATTTCCGATGTAGCGTGCCGGCTTTTCTACGGTCAGAAGTATTTCATCCGATAATGCAAGTTTTCTCATAATTTATCCCTCTCTATTGCCAAAATTCTCTGGCGGTAATTCTTCAATTCCGCTGTCTTTGTATTCTTTGATTGCAAAAAACATATAACCTGTGCTGATGATCAGGCTGAACATTGAAAAGTTTGGAATACTGATTTCCAATACCCCCTGCAGGATTTCCAAAAGATAAGATAAGGTTCCCGCATAAATGGCCATCTTCCACATTTTTTTGCTGCTGATACGCGTTTTCATAAAAATTGCGATTACGCCGGCTCCCCAGGAAACCACAAATGCTGTCAGGAAATAATAACCATAATCCAACAGCAATAGGAACAGGAACACCCAAATTATCATAAGGTATACTTCCGGTGTCAAAGAGATTAGATCATCCTTGGTAATGGAAAAATCTCCCAATTCATCAAATCTGGCAGTCATTTCCGGCATTCCAAGAGATTTTATATAAATCTGTTCCGGATCGATCACTAAAACATAGTCATAACTTCCGTATTGTCCGTCCAGATCTGTAATATCCTCTTTCACAGACTTCGAATCAGCCTTAACTAAAATATTGTATTCATCAATTTCAACCGCTTCTTCAATCCAGAAACCATCTTTTCCATTTACATAAAATTCCGGTATATTTTCTTCTATCAGTGCTTGAAATCCGCCGGATGCCATAAATCTCGCAGCTGGAACTGCAAAATTGCATATCCCCGCGATCAAAACCAGAACAAGGACATACAAAAACAGTTTTCTCTTCTTATAATTCATAAATTCCCGGTAATGTTCCGGGCTGGTAAGTGCATACCAGATATCTTGTAAAGTTCTTTTCAATTTCTTATCCTCCAAACATACAGATTTATTATATCAGAATCACTGTATGTAGGCAAATGAAGTTTTTATAAAGTAAGATCTTTCAGAAACGAAAAATCCTCCGTCACTTCTGTAATGATCCGTTCACTGTTGACCCCTTTGATCTGACAGCCCGTATAATCCATCGATAAAAAGACAATAAACAACACAACCGCAATGAAAAATCTGATCCCCCCAAAAATTTTCTCATGATTTTTCTCCTTTTCTGCAGGCTTTTTATAAACATTACTTCTTCTTTTTTCTCCTTGAAAATAGGCCATTCTTTCTTCAGCAGTCATGAAAAATCCCCCTGATCGTATATTTATTATAATCTATACATTCAGAGGGTGATTTTAGAACAGCTAAGATTGACTGCGTTTTTCCAATTCCCGGTTAATCCCTTCCAGATAAGGTACAAAATATCCTCTGGAGGGCTGCAGAATGTAATCCATATCAAGTTCTTCAAATCGAAAACTTTTTCTTCCGCCAGCCAGGGCTCTGTCCCAAAATTGTTTCATTTGAGCAAAATTTAAGTAATACAAAACATCTCTCGCCGTATAATGAATAATTAAAAACGATAATCCTTCCTGTTTTTCAAAATCTTCCATAAATCGAACCTGATGTTCATGTATATTCGCCAATGGAAACGTATCTGTATGACATTCCTTCGCATCAAAACAGACCGGGATTCCCTGTACCGCACCAATATAATCCACGGTACTTTTTTGGTCAAAATATGCAAGTGTAATATGACGGTGCTCTTTATCTATTTTAATAGGCGTAATCGGTGTTGGCACCTTCTGGATCAATGCCAATCCTTTTTCCCGATAAGCATCGTTGGTACGATTGATCAATTCCTCCAATCCGCATCCTCGAAGCCCGCGTGAATTCCATGTTGCCATTGTTTACCTCTCACCTAGAATCTTATGAAATATTTTTGGGGTTTCTGAGCGAAAAATCATTCCATTATATTTTGCAAAGTCTCCGTCAAATCCTTCTAATTCCAATCTGCATGCATGTAAAAGCTGGTATTTGACATGATATTTTTCCGAAAACTTACGATCGCCATATTTAGGATCTCCTAAAAGCGGATGACCAATAGAGCTTAAATGAGCCCTAATCTGATGCGTCCGTCCTGTGATCAGATGAACTTCCAAAAGTGTCAGATCACCTTGGGATTTTTGCGGCTGATATGCGGTATGGATTTCTGAGGCTCCGTCTTTATATTCCTTAGAAATCTGTACCTGGTTATTCTTTTCATTTTTCCAAAGATAGCCATGGATGGTTTCAGGACCTGCTACCGTTCCCTTGACAATACAATGGTAGAATTTGCGGATTGTCCGTTTTTGCAGTGCTTCTCCAAATTCTCTTGCCGCCTGATAGGTCTTTGCTACAATCAAAATGCCGGATGTATTGCGGTCCAGACGATTGCAGATAGATGGTTTAAAAACTTTTAAAGATTCCTCTGTAATCGCCCCTGTCTTTTGAAGATAGCCCAAGGCATATTCATTCATAGAAATATCCCTAGATTCTGCTTTTTGGGATAATTCTCCGGCCGGTTTGTTGAGGATCAAAAGATTTTCATCCTCATAAATAATATCCAAATCCTTTTGCGGAAAACGCATTTCCTCTTTTTTAGAAGATTTTCCTGTAAATTTATTTAAAGTATCATCTGCCAAAAAAAGCTTAATTTCATCCCCTGCTGCCAATTTTTCTGTACCATCTGCTTTTTTTCCATTCAATACAATATTTTTTTTACGAAGCATTTTATAGATAAAACTTCCCGGTGCTTCTTTTAGATACTTTTTCAGGTACTTATCCAAGCGTTGATTTTCATCATTTTTATGAACCGTTAATTGTCGCATAGACTCTCCTTTTAGACTGACAGCGCAAGCAGTGTATGCTTGATCAGTTCATCTCTGTTCAGATCAGGATAGGTTGGATTTTGCTTGTATGGGATTTCCTGTTTTTCCCTTCTTGCAAGATCGCAAACCCTGTCTGTGAATTTTTTATAATCTGTATAAACCTTGACATTTTCCTTATAGTCATTTGCATCAAGCATTTTTACCAAATGTTTCTGCAGCACCCGGGTTTCACATTTTGGATCCATAGTGTAGCAGATGACGTCTTTCCCCTCGATCACAGCTGCTTCCACTGGATAACTTTTCTCGGAAGTTGTAAATAAAAGCTCGTAAATCTGCTGCAGATCCCCTGCTTTATTTGAAATTTCTTCGTAAATTTTCCGATCCAGCGGTTTTCTTTTAAAACTCATGATTACACCTACCATTTCCTTCGAAACCGGAAGGGCACCTAAAAGTGCAACAATTGACAGCAGATTGTTTGTTTTTTTCGTTGCGATCAATCCAAGCAAAAATACTGCCAGTGAAAGGGCAATGTAAACGGACATCTTTAAAAACTGCCATTTTCTATGAGATAATGTATAGCCATATTTCCCTTTTGCAATTTTTTTCATTGGTATACTCTCCTTTTTGTCTAAACTGCGTATTTCATTTCACGGATCTAATCATCGTTTCTTTTTGTGCACGTTTCTGATTGATTTTTGTTTTACAGGTTTCTTTCCGGAAACCTTATTCCCTCTTGCTTTTGTACTGTTAGACTTTTCCTGCCGGAGTTTTCTTGGATGGATCAGACATTTTGGTCCAAATCCAATCAAATCTGTTCTTCCGGCAATTTCCAGCGCTTCTTTTATAAGCTCATAATTCTTTGGATCCCGATACTGGATCAAAGCTCTTTGCATTTCTTTTTCATGTGGATTTTTTGGCACATAAACAGCTTCACCTGTGCGTGGATCGATACCGGTATAATACATACAGGTAGATATGGTTGACGGTGTCGGATAAAAATCCTGCACTTGTTCCGGCATATAGCCAAGATCACGGACAAATTCCGCCAGCTTGACCGCCTCCTTCATATCACATCCCGGATGACTGGACATCAGATATGGCACCAGATATTGTTTTAATCCAAGTCTTTCATTCATTTTCTTGTATTCTGCAGAAAATTTCTGATAAACATCATTCGACGGTTTCCCCATTCTTTTTAAAACTTTGTCTGAAACATGCTCTGGTGCAACTTTTAACTGACCGCTTACATGATACTGGCATAATTCCTTTAAAAAGTCCTTCGAAGAATCCGCCAAAAGGTAATCAAAACGAATACCGGAACGCACAAATACTTTTTTTACCTTCGGCAGCGCCCTTAGTTTACGTAATAAAGTTATGTAATCCTTGTGATCCGCTTTTAAATTTTTACATGGAGTTGGAAATAAGCATTGTTTTTTTGGGCAGACCCCTTTTTCTATCTGTTTCTCACATGCCGGTGCCCGGAAATTTGCAGTCGGACCGCCCACATCATGGATATACCCTTTGAAATCCTTCTCCTGTATCATTTGTTTCGCTTCTTCAACAATCGAATCGTGGCTTCTGGTCTGCACGATCCTTCCCTGATGAAAGGTCAATGCGCAAAAAGAACAGCCCCCAAAACATCCACGGTTGCTGACCAAAGAATATTTCACTTCTGAAAATGCCGGGATCCCTCCCTGTGCATCATACATTGGATGCCAGGTTCTCATGTACGGCAATGCATAAACAGCATCCATTTCAGACTGGGACAATGGTTTTGCAGCCGGATTTTGTACCACATAGCAATGGTTCCCATAAGGCTCTACTAACCGTTTTCCTACAAATGGATCTGTATTTTCATATTGGATCAAAAAGCTATCTGCATAGTTCTTTTTATCTGCCAAAAGTTCATCATAATCTGGAAGCATTTGATAATCATAAACAGATTCCAGTGATTTCGTCTTATATACTGTACCATCGATAAAGGTAAGATCCTCAATCGCAATACCGCTGTTTAAAGCATCTGCGATTTCTACGATCGTCCGTTCTCCCATTCCATAGGAAATCAAATTTGCACCGGAATCTAAAAGAATAGATCGTTTGATCTTATCTGCCCAGTAATCATAATGTGCAAGTCTTCGCAAAGATGCTTCGATCCCGCCAATAATGATTGGTGTTTTTTTATATTTCTGACGGATCAGATTCCCATATACTATGACTGCACGATCCGGCCGTTTGCCCATTTCACCGCCTGGGGTATAGGCATCTGTTTTCCGGTGCTTTTTGGATACAGAATAGTGATTTACCATAGAATCCATATTTCCGCCGGAAATAAGAAATCCAAGCCGTGGTTCTCCAAATTCCGTAATACTTTCACTGTTTCTAAAGTCAGGCTGTGAAATGATCCCCACTGAATATCCGTGACTTTCCAGCACACGGCTAATAATGGCATGACCAAAAGAAGGATGATCTACATAGGCATCCCCGATCACATACACAAAATCCAGTTGTCCCTGTACTTCTTTTTTATTTACCGGAAGAAAGCTCATACTGTACCTCAACCCGTCCTTCTAATACTTCAAAATAATCCTGAATATAATAACTGCAGAGTTCTTCAATCTCCTCGCGGTATTTCAGGGCACGTTTATCTTTTACACCGATCACAGTCATTCCTGCCGCTTTACCTGCGCGCATTCCATTTGGTATATCTTCAAATACGAGACAATGTTTTGGATCAACACCAAGATCTTCTGCTACCTTTAAATAAATATCCGGTGCTGGTTTTCCCTTGTTTACCTCGCAGGCCGTTCGGATTGAATCCACTTTTTCCAAAAATCCATGTGGTTTTAAAGCAGATACTGCAAGGGTTTTATCATTGCTTGTTGCAACACCAATTTTTATACCTTTTTCCTTTAAAAAACGTATATATTCTCTGGCACCTGTTTTTGCCTGAATTTCATAGAGATATTTCTCATTTGCCATTCGGATCCAGTCCAATTTAATATCTTCGATCGTCTTTTCCTTTAAATCGAAAGTTTCTTTAAAATACACGGCTGTTTCCGTAAAACTCATTCCTTCAATATCCTTCTGGATCGTTGGCGGCATGGGTATGCCAAGGATCCCAAAATATTCTATATCAATTTCATGCCAGACACCCATAGAATCTACTAAGGTTCCATCAATGTCAAAAATGACTGCTTGAATATGTTCTATCATTTGTTTTGCTCCTATGATCTGTCTTTTAGTTCTCTGATTTCTTTTTCGGTTAAGGATCTCACACTTCCGGGTTCTAGCTCTCCCAAAGTCAATCTTCCCATAGACAGGCGTTTTAGATAAGTAACTTTGCACCCAATGGCTTCAAACATCCTTTTTACCTGATGAAAGCGCCCTTCATGGATTGTTAATTCGATTTCGGAAACATCACCGGATTTCAAAATCTTCAATTTTGAAGACAATGTCAGCTTTTCATCTCCAATATCTAATCCACGTTCAAATAATGGGATATGTTCTGCTGTTACCCTTCCCTCAATCTGTGCAAAATAAGTCTTATCAACGTGTTTTTTCGGTGATAAAAGTTCATGTGCAAGCTGACCATCATTGGTAATCAGCAAAAGTCCTTCCGTATCTTTATCAAGTCTTCCTACCGGAAATAAATCTTCTCTTCGTTCTTCCGGCAAAAAACTCATAACCGTTTCTGACAGGCGGTCTTTTGTTGCAGTGATACATCCTGCCGGCTTATTTAACAAAAAGTACTGAAACGCTTCATAGATCAGACATTTTCCCTGGAAACAGATCTGATCCTTTGTCTCATCAATCTTTGTTTCCGGTTTTTTAACGATATCTCCATTTACAGTGACCAGACCTTTTTTTAAATAGCCTTTTACTTCACTTCTTGTTCCTTCACCCATTTCACATAGAAATTTATCCAGACGCATCATGACTGCCATCTCCATCCCGGAAGATATTTATTTCTCAGGCTTCCGTTTACCAGCTTGCCCCATCCCAATGGATAGCCGTCTACACAGACAAGCTGCCACCCCTTCTGTCTCTTTAACGGAAGATCATCCACATCAATGGTTTCTCCCTTTAAATATCTGATCACTCTGTGATCAAGGCTGGAAAGATCGATCACTGCATGATACTGTTCTTTTTTTAATACCATGGCAAATGCCTGACTTGGCTCAAAACGATCCTTCGTCAGGGTTCCCAAAAGCAGACCGCTTCTTAAAAAACGAAGTCCTTTGATGCCTTTAATCCCTTCCGGCATCAGATAAACGCGATCTTCCTGAAGCTCAATATCATTTCCGTTCACCGGATAGGTACAATCCTTCATAAACTCTGCCAGAAGAGGGGGAAGTGCTTTTTCCTTGCGAGGTTTCTCTTTTTTTACAGAACTTTCCCCCTGATCCTTCTTACGAAGCAATGCAATAAAATGTCCTTCTCCATTCATTTTATGAGGCCAGATACGAACACATTTTTTTAGATCATCTGTACCATTTTCAATCAATTCCGGTCTTCCCGGGGCAAATCCTTCATAACGGTTTGGAATATCCGCAATTTCAAGATCCGGATCAAGATCCAACATAAATTTAACAGTTCCCTCGTTTTCTTCAGGAGAAAACGTACAGGTAGAATACAAAAGCATTCCGCCCGGTTTCAGCATCCGGATTGCATGAGGTACAATGGAACGCTGCAGCTCACTGTAATGTTTTGGACCGTAAGTCTCCCAATCCTTCATCATTCCCGGATTTTTACGGAACATTCCCTCTCCGGAACATGGTGCATCGATCAGAATCTTATCAAAAAATCCCGGAAACTTTTCCCCAAGCTTTTCCGGCGGTTCACTGGTTACTAAAACATTGGGGATCCCAAAAAGTTCAATATTTTTCAGCAATGCCTTTGCTCTGGAATTACTGATATCATTTGCTACCAAAAGTCCTGTGTGATTCAGCTTTGCACCAAGTTCTGTTGCCTTTCCCCCCGGTGCAGCGCAAAGATCAAGAACTCTGTCTCCCGGTTCGATCGGCAACAAATTTGCAGGCGTCATCGCACTCGGTTCCTGTAGATAATACATTCCTGCAAAATAGTAAGGATGTTTTGCAGGTGACACCTGATCCTCATATTCAAAAGCATTATCAATCCATGGAACCGGTTTCAAATCATACATACACATTTTTTCAAACTGTGCAGCTGTCAGTTTGGTACGGTTCACACGCAGACCATAATGTCTCGTTCGATCATAACCTTTCTGAAAATCTTCAAATTCATCCTGAAGAATATCTTTCATTTTTTCTGTAAATGTAACTGGAAATTCCATATGTCACCTCATTTGTTAAAATTTTTCTTATAATATCTTTCAGCCATTCCATCCAGACGCTTGCGAAAACATTCTAACTGTTCCAGATTATTCATAGAATAAATATGGTAAAATTCATCCTGTATCTTTTCCATCTCTTTTGCATTCATGATACGATACATGCTCAGAATGGTATTCAAAATATCTGCAACAACTTTGGCCTGATGCTGAAATGCATTTTGTGCATCCATAATTTCAAGGCGCACCTGACTCATTTCCTTATCTAGCAGAACAGTTGCATTGGATGCCTTCAAAAGCCGTTCCTGGATTTCCTTTGGCATATGCATTTTATATTTATATTGTAAAGAATGTTCGATCGTTGCCCAATAATTCATCCCCATGGTGCGGATCTGAATTTCAACCATGATCCGTTTTGGTCCGTCCAGCATTTCCACCGTATACCAGACGATCAAATGATAACTTCGGTAACCGCTGTCTTTGGGTTCGCTGACATAATCTTTTTCTTTTTTGATCTCAAGATCACTTCGTTGGCGTAAAAGTTCTACCACATGTCCAATATCCTCTACAAATTGACAGATGATACGAACTCCTGCGATATCTTCAATCTTCTCTGTAACATCATCAATCGAAATGCCTTTTTTCTGACATTTTTCCAAGATACTGACAACTGTTTTCACTCTGCCTTCTACACGTTCTATCGACGAATAATATCCTTTATCATGATGTTCTTTGATCAAATGATCGAATTTTGTTGTTAATTCCTTCACCGCCAACTCGTACGGATTCAGAATTTCTCTCCACATCTGTATTTCCATAGTCATGATGTCCTTTCTTCTATATTCCTCATGATTATGTATAATACCTAAAATATTGTATCATACACTGTTCGGAAATCCTAGGAGTATTTTAAATTTCCAAATGTTTTAAATACCAATAGGGATTTACGGCACGTTCCTGCCCGTTAAGATCCGTAAGGTAAATTCCAACATGTAGATGTACATCAAAATTTCCTTTCGTCCCCGGTTTCTTTCCATAACCAGAATCTCCCATGCGTCCAAGAATCTGGCCTGCTGTGACTCGTTCCCCTTCCCGAAACTCCTTTTCATAAGAATCTAAATGAGCATAATAATAATAAATACCGGAATCAGACTCAATTCCGATTCTCCAACCGCCCATTTCCAACCAGCCAATCTTTTTTACCACGCCATCGGTCATACTGCATACTTTATATCTCCCGCGTTCATTTTGTACTGCCATCAGATCACAACCTTCATGACGGCGTACCCCTCCATAAGTTCTCTCGCCACCCCAGGTATCTGAATAAGTAACCGGATAAACAGCTTCCGGTGCCTCCTTTACCACTGGAAAACACTGCAAATCATAAAAAATCTGATCTACCATTTCCATATAAAGAAAAAATTCATCAGAAACTGCATATTCCTTGCTTCTGCTCATTTCCAGAAAACGCAGTTCTCCAAAAATCATGACTGTAAAAATAACGAACAGAAGCAGATTGCGATGGATTAAAATTCTTTTCATAGGCCTCCTGTTTTAACGTCCATTTCCATGTCCAATAATTAGATATATGCCTGTCCAACGAATTTTAGAACACATATTTTTTCAAATTTTACATATGGTGTACAAAGATGCTTCAAAGGATTTCTTGTGCGTAAATTATTTTCTTTTATATTGATCGGAATTTTATTTGTATTTCTCTTTTGTTTTCCGCTCCAATCCCTGGCTGCATCCAAAACAGGTCTTTTGTTATGGTTTGATCAGCTGTTGCCTTCATTGTTACCCTTTTTAATTCTTTCTCAGTTAATTTTAAAGACTTCTGCCATTCATTTCTTTCAAAAAATATGTAGTCCCTTCTTTAAAAAGTGCTTTCACTGTTCCGAAGAAGGTGCCTTTTCTACTCTCTGCGGTTTTTTATGCGGTTATCCTGTGGGTGCCAGATTGATTTCCCTGCAATTGAAAGAACAACGGATAAGTCTGGAAGAAGGACAAAGACTTCTTGCATTTTCCAATAATGTTTCCCCGATGTTTTGCATTTCCTATGGTATTTTCAAAGGTATCGGAACTACGAACGTACTCCCTTATCTTTTGATCATCTACGGCAGTGCCTTTCTTTTTGGAATTTTATGCCGCACGAAATATCCGGTTTCTAAAAAAATTCCAAACAAAAAACAGACATCACAGGCTGAAGAGATCTTTCAGCTCATGGATGTCTGTATCATCGACAGTTTTCTCATTATGATTAAACTTTGCGGTTACATTATGTTATTTTCTATTCTAAGTACCGGGTTACTTACGTGTCTTCCTGAAAAATTTCCTTATCTGAGAGCATGCTTTACTGCATTTCTAGAAATCACCAACGGACTTTCCTGTATCTCTGAACTTCCAACAGGAGCACTTCGAACTGCAATGACCATCGCCTCCCTTAGTTTTGGCGGTCTGTGCTGTATTCTTCAAACAAACAGCGTGATTTCTGAAACAAAACTTTCTCTGGGGAAATATATGCTTCATAAATTTTTCATAACCCTTTTATCCTTAGGCTTCTTCTTCCTCTGGCTGTTCTTCAGGCATGCTGCCAAGGGTTGGAGCTAATTCCATACGATTTTCATTGATCATATCATAATATCCGTTTAAGGAATTGATCAAAGACGCATATCTGGAATTGTAGCTTTCCATGGTATTTTGAATAATACTCTGCATATTTGCAAGCATGCTGTCCGTATACTGCATAGCTCCCATACGAATCTCGTTTGCATCAGCGGATGCCTGGTTTAAGATTTCCTGTGCCTGTGCAGTTGCAGCTTCTACAACCGCATTTGCCTGCGCATAAGCCTGTTTCATGATTTCCTGTTCACTAATCAGTTCATTCAACTGAAGATTTGCCTGATTTACAATCGCATCTGCTTTTGCCTGTGCATCAGTCAAAATCGCATCTTTATTTGCCAGGATCTTCTGATAACGTTTGATTTCATCCGGTGTTTTCAGACGAAGTTCTCTTAAAAGTTCTTCAATTTCTTCTTTATTAACGAGAATATTTCTTTTGGAAAGCGGCTGGTAGCTGCAACCATCTATGTATTCTTCAATTTCTTCAATAATTTGTTCAATTCTGCTTGTCATCGTCATGATCCTTTCTATTTGTTTTTATTTTCCCAGACTCTGTTATAGACTCTGTCTATGATCGCCGGAGGTACAAATCCGGTGATATCGCCATTAAAATGCGCCACTTCTTTTACAGTGGTAGAGCTTAAATAAGCATATTCAAGGCTTGTGGTCAAAAACATAGTATCTGCTTCCGGATACAATTTTCGATTTGTCTGTGCCATCTGTAACTCATAATCAAAATCTGAAATTGCCCGCAATCCGCGTATGATCACATTAGCTTTTTTCTTTTTTACAAATTCCACTGACAATCCAGTAAAAGCTTCCACAGTCACATTTGGATAATCTTTCACCAGTTCATTCAGCATTTCCACACGTTCTTCTACGGTAAACATCGGGCTTTTGGTATTATTATTTAAAACACCGATGATCAATTCATCTACTTTTTCTGCAGAACGTTTGATAATATCCAAATGGCCTAAAGTTACCGGATCAAAACTTCCCGGGTAAATTGCTCTAATCATAATATCTCCTTATGCACGTACGAAAAATACGTGCTGATTTGTCTTATACTTTTTCCGTCGGATAATCTCATAACCATCTTCTTCTGCATAGGAAAAATCTGTATTCAGATCTGCTTCCACAATGATGGTCGTGTATTCATCTACGAGAGAGGAATTTTTTAAAGCTTCTAAAACCTGTCGTTCTAATCCCTGCTGATATGGCGGATCCATAAAAATAAAATCTGCAGGTTCTCCATTTTCCAGTCGATAAATTGCGCTGACTGCATCTGAGGCGATCACAACTGCATCCTCTTCAAGTTTTGTTTTTTTAAGATTTTCCTTAATACACTGCACTGCCTGCGGGGATTTTTCTACAAAGACTGCTTTTTTTGCACCTCTGCTCAAAGCCTCGATTCCAATGCCGCCACTACCGCTGAACAGATCAATAAAAAAACAATCTGCCAATTCATTTTGCAGCATATTAAATAAAGTTTCTTTAATCCGGTCTGTCGTTGGCCGGGTATCTAATCCTTCCACTGTCTTTAATGGAATACTTCTTGCTTTTCCTGCGATTACTCTCATACTATTATACGTTTCCTGTTACTTTTTTGTCAAATAATGATTCTGTTTTCTGTAATGATTTTTTCCGGCTGCTTATCAAAAATCTCATAAGGAACCTGATCAAATACCTGAAATTCAAATGCAAATGCAATTTTTCGCATATCTGGGTGTGCTTCCAGATACCGGTCGTAAAAGCCACCACCGTATCCGACCCGGTGTCTACTCTCATCAAAAGCTACTCCCGGAAGGATCATCAGTCCGTCTTCGCATTGGATTTCTTCCAAACATTCTGATTTCGGCTCTAAAATACCGAAATAACCTTCTTCCAGATCATCCATAGAATTGATCACATAGTATTTCATGATCTCTCCAAATACTTTTGGCACCGCAACGACTTTTTTATCTTTCCAGCACTGACGGATCACATTCCCCGTTTTTACTTCGTTTTTACAATCCATATATGCAAAAACAACTTTTGCGTTCCGGTATTCCGGCAGATTTAAAAAAGAGTGACAGATTTTTTCACTGTTTTGCATAATCTGCGTTACAGATGCTTCTCTGCGGTGTTTTTTTACTTCTGCTCTAATGTCCTTTTTGCTTTTTATTGCCATATTTTTCACCTAAATTTACAATACTTCCGTCCGCTTCACGAATATCAATATTATCCAGCTGAACTTTTAAATTTCTTTTAAAGGAATCGATATATTCACGACGAAGCATTGCCTGTTCCTGAAGTTCCGCATCAGTCAGTCCTTCTGCTTTAGATTTTCTATATAATTCATTGATTCTTTCTATTCTTTTTTCATCCATTTGTAATTTATCTCCAATATTCTAATTCATGTTTTATAGTACAATAGGTCAAATTCCATGTCAACTCATGGAACTTTCTAAAAATCCAAATATTTCTCCAAGATTCATAAATTCCATGCCTTCGCTCAACACAATTCGTTCTGCTTCCGAAAAATGGAAACTGCGAAGATCCAGGGAATCATATACCCGAATTTCCGGCATTTCATAAACGATCAGCATAGAACCTTCAATTTTTGCCATATAATATTCTTCCTGAGAAGTCATTTTCTCTTCAGGCACTGCAGATCTACTGCTTTGTACCGGGCGAACTTTCAGTGTATTTTCTGTTCTGTTTGACATATAAAAGTAGTAACTACCCCAATAAGCCAATAAGCCGGCGAGCAGAATCCCTACCAGGAATAACCAATATTTTTTCATAAAAACCTCCTTTTTGGAAGTTTTCCCAAAAAGGAGACATTTCATCCCTTTACAGTCTAAAATGAAGCTTTTTCGCCACTCTAACGATCAAATAACCTTTTGGAAATGCCAAGATTTCTTTTTCACGAAGTCCTCTCATTCCAAGCAATGCGGCAAAATATACCAACACAGCCACGATGACTGCGATTACCAGACTGATCAGCATTGCGGCGGTACCGCCCCCAAGCAAGCCAAATAATGCCTGATAAAGCATTTTGGATACAACACCCATGATTCCTGCTGACAGCAGAGGAATCACAAATGTCCGTTTGATTTCCTGTCGATATTTCAAGTGCTTCCGCAAAGATGCCGCATTTAGCAGACACATAATAATTCCAAAAAATGTATAGGAATGTACAATGGCCATACCTTCTAATTTAAATACTGCCAGTAAAAGATACAAAAGCACTAAATGCAGTCCCAAAGAGATTGCTGCATGAATCGCCGGCAGTCTCATTCGATCAATTCCCTGAAGAATGCCATTGGTCAGCGTAGAGAGACTGTAAAAGATTACAGAGCAGGAACCCCACCGCATCATCTGAACACCAATCTTCGGTGTTCCCGGCCAAAGAACCTCAATAATCTCAGCCCCAAAAACGCTCAATCCCACCGCACAAGGAATGCTGATGACCATGGTAAACCTGATGACATCTCCTACACTCTTTTTCACCGCCTTGCGGTTGCTTAACTGCTTGGAAATGTTCGGAATTGTCGAAGATGCCATTGCAGAGGCAAGCGCTACCGGTACGTTGCTTAAAAGTTTAAATTTTCCCGAATATACGCCCCACAGAACATCAATCTTCTCTTTTCCATGCCCCATATCCTGCATTACAGCTTTAAAAATTCCCTGATCAAGAATACCATTTACATTGTAAATAGCCGTACTGAGAATTACCGGAAGAATCGTCATTGCTAAAACGCCAACAATGGAACCATAGCTTTCTGTTGTCTCCCCAAATCCTTCTTTTTTCTTCTCTTTTTTTAAATAGATGATCAAAAGAAAAGCGACAAACAAAAGTGCTGACAATGCACCAAATGTGGTTCCCAGTGTACTTCCGGAGGCTCCATAAGCAGGTGCAGCAGTTTCTGTACCAAGAACGGCATCGATTTTCTGTCCATAAGAATACAGATACATTGCCGCGCCGATTGCTACTACCGCATTGACGATCTGTTCTATAATCTGGGAAACTGCTGTCGGGAGCATGGTTCCCAAGCCTTGAAAATAGCCTCTGATTACGCCAAGAACTGCAACGATCAAAATACATGGTGCCAAAACACGAAGACAGATGGCTCCCTCCGGAGTGTTCAGCAGCGTTCCTGTAAGAAAATCCGCACCAAAGTAAGCAACCAACGCTCCGATGCTTCCCACAACAGCACCAAAGGCCAGCGCTCCCTTTAAAATTCTATGAATTTCATTTTTTCGTCCGGTACCAATTCTTGCAGAAACAATCTTTGACACTGCAAGAGGCATGCTGTAGGACGAAATCAATAATATCAATGAATAAACTTCATAGGCACAGGAATAATAACTATTTCCGACATCCCCAATGATCCTTCCTAACGGAATCCGATAGATCAAACCAATGATCCTGACAATGATCGATGCAGACCCCAAGATCACTCCCTGGAATAAATAATTTGATTTACTGTTACTTTTACTACTCAATGATCGTTTTCTTCCTTTATCTTGTAATATTCAGGCGAGCCAAAATCTCTTCCTGACGGTGTTCCATCGTTTCTCTTTCCAGCTCGTCCATGTGATCATAACCAAAAAGATGAAGCATACTATGGGCGATCAGAAACGCATACTCTCTTTTCACTCCATGATTATACTTCTCTGCTTGTTCGATCACCTTATCTACGGAAATAACAATATCTCCCAGAAACAGTTCTCCTGTATCCGGATCAAAAGCATCCATTCCATCTGCTTCCAATACCGTAAAATCTGCCGGATATGCATATTCAATCATTGGAAACGACAACACATCTGTTGGCGCATCCACGCCTCTGTGTTCCAAATTGATCTGATGAATTTCCTCATCTGTCGTTAAAATGATATTTACCTGCACCTCGTATGGGCAGTCTTCATATTCCAAAGTTTCTAAGATTACGGCCTCCGCAACCTCTTGTTCACTAAAGGGTAATGGGATTTCTGATTCCCGTTCGATTGTAACTGTCATTATTTTCCTCTCTTTTCATATTCTTCATATGCCTGTACAATTTTCTGTACAAGCGGATGTCTTACAACGTCTTTGCTGCTTAATTTACAAAATGCAATGTCTTCTACCTTAGACAATACTTTGTAAGCAACATCCAATCCGGATTTTGTATCTTTTGGCAAATCTTTTTGTGTTTCATCACCGGTAATTACAACTTTGGAACCAAATCCAATTCGTGTCAGAAACATTTTCATCTGTGCCGGCGTTGTATTTTGTGCTTCATCCAGAATAATAAACGCATTATCCAGGGTTCTTCCTCTCATATATGCCAAAGGAGCAACCTCAATCAGTCCTTTTTCCATATTTTTCAAGAAACTGTCCGCTCCCATAATCTGATACAATGCATCGTAAAGCGGACGAAGGTAAGGATCCACCTTACTTTGCAGATCTCCTGGAAGAAATCCGAGTTTTTCACCGGCTTCAATCGCAGGTCTTGTCAAAATAATTCTTCCAACTTCTTCTTTTTTGAAAGCATCAATGGCCATCGCCATCGCAAGATAAGTTTTTCCAGTACCTGCAGGGCCGGTCCCAAATACGATCATTTTGTTACGAATTGCATCAACATACTTTTTCTGCCCCAGTGTTTTCGGCTTTACAGGCTTTCCAGCCATCGTATGACAGATCAGATCTTTATCAATCTCAACCAATGCTTCATTTTTATCTTCGTAGGACAATGCAAGTGCGTAATTTACTTCCTGCTCTGTAATCTGATTTCCGCGAATCGACAATGTCAATAAATTTTTAATAATCGTTTCTGCCTTCGTTACATGACTTCCATTTCCTACGATCTTTAGTATTCCATCCCGAAATACCAACGTGACTCCCAAATGTTTTTCCAGTATCTTTACATGTGCATCTAATTTTCCAAAGATATTGCCTGCATGCTGTGCCGGAATTTCCATGGTCGTTTCTACTATACTCAAAGTTCATTTTCTCCTTCTGACGAAGTATTATTAGAAAGTTCCGGAATTTCTGCCGGTACCTTTTTGGTAACGGGAACTGCAAGGTTTACCGTCCCGGTTACATTGCATAAATTGCCATTAATATCTATTCTAACATCTTTTTCTATAATTTGAACCCCTTTTTTTAAAATATTTTCATATTTCGCCAAAAATCTTTGATTTGCAATTTTCTCCGTTTCTGTTCTGTTATAATTTTGTTTTTCTTCTTTATATTCATAAAACCATAACAGTTTCATTGATACCGGAAGATAAAAATTCTCCGTAATATGAAATTCCAATGTCTGACAAAATGTTTCATAACAGGGAAAAGCATTTTCAGTCAGCCATGAATAGTTTTGATCTAAAATTTCAAACTCTATACCCAGTCGTTTTCTTCCTGTATAATATTTTTTACCATATTCCGTTAAAAACTGATCATGATATACATCAGAACCGACAATGATAATGTCTGCATCTGCAACAGTTCCTTCATAATGAAGAATTTCTCCGGCATCATTCTTTACTTCATAATACCCCTCTACCAGAATTTGTCCTACAGAGACTTCATCACCAATCGAAACCTGTGGTGTCCCCTTCCTAACAATCATACTTTGGATCACCCCATCTGTCTCAGAGATTAGCGAAACCGGTGCAAAGTCTTTTTCTTCTATTTTTGAAACAATATCCGGATCTGCATTTTCTTTAATCTGTATTAAAATTCTGGTTCCGCGCATTTCAGCTGATACCCACAGCATATTGGGATAGCGGCTGCGAAGAGAGGTTTCGATAACTTCACATGAAATTTCCTTTTTGCGTATTCCGTGTTCCACCCCAAGAGTTTCCAGATATTCCAGTAATTCTTCTGTATTCTGCGTCAGATTTCCTTCAATATGGATATTCCATATAAATAAAGACAATCCATAGATTAGAACCGCACATATTGCCATTCCCGCAAAAAATGATTTTCTTTTTCGAAATTTATGCAGAAAAAAAGGAAGACCATGCTTTTCCAAAAGTATGATCTTCGTTCCTGTTTTTTGCGCCAAAGGACGCATCTTTTTATAATCCTCTATGCTCACATACATTTCGCAGCTCGCTTCTTTGCTCTCCATTTTCCATAACAAAAGCTGATGAACATTGCAAAGATTTAAAAATCGTTCAGGGGAATAACCTTCTATTTTGATTTTTACATATCCGTGAAAATATTTGAATAATCTAATCAGCAACGCTTCTCCCCCTTATGAATAGCAAATTTCTTCTAGTTCTCCAATAATTTTCATATCTACATTTGTATAATATACAATCTCAAGTTTTTTTCCTGTGAAGGTAACGCGGCATTCCTTTGTCTGAAGTCGGATGCAATAGGGTGTATACTCTATGATCCCCCTGTAGTTTTCTACATAAATTTCCGATTTACCCGTAATGGTTACAATGGGAAGTCCTTGGGAAATATCTTCGGGTATATTTAGTTTCTGTGCTATTTTCGATTTTACCTGAAACAAAATAATCGCCTCACTCTTTTCTAAGATATGAGGCGATCAGGATGTACTATTCTATTTATTTTTATTGATATAAAATAATTCCAAACCACTGTACTGTAGTCATACTATCTAAAAAAGGAATTTCATACTTTTCTGCAATCGCTGTGACCAAAATCCCCTGACTTTCAATACAGGGAATCATCGAATTCGGATAACGGCATTCCTTTCCTTCGCAGTAAGCACACGTCTCGCAAATCGCACAACTTTCCGAGGAAAGTAACTGGACTCGCGCTCCTTCTGACACAAAAACCCTTCCAAGATTCCTTGTAATTTCTTCATGTGCTCGTCGGGTTTCTAAAGTTTCATCCATATTTGCAATATCTGAAACCTCTGCAATCGTTGTAAAAAGGAAACCACCTCGATAATTCATACATTGCTTCCGACATTCCTCTACACTGCCAACCGCTGGTGGACAGGACCAGGACATTCCATACCTTGGGCATTCCTGCTTACAGATCTGGCGAACTTCTTCTTTAAAGGTAAGTTCCTCTGTCTGTATCCATTCATATTGCATCAAGGGAAATTCTAAAATCCGGCTTTCAACTCTTGCTTTAAAATCTTCTGTAATCATACAACACCTATTTTAAAGCAGCCAGAAACAACTCGTAAAAATCATCTTCTCCATCCAACATCGGGGCATTTTCACCGCCGCCATTGGTGCTCCGCCGCATAGCGGCATAAGCTTCCTCGCCGGCAATGATCACATCCATTGGATAGATTTCATATCCTTCGCTTCTGCAGACAATGCAGAACTCATCCAAAGACTCATCTGCATGTTCTGTTTCCAAAAACTTTTTACGAAGTATTTCATCCTTCAAGGCTTTTTTTTGCAACTCAGCTAACATTTCTACAGTATTCATTGTTCGTTATTATGCATTCTGGATACGTGCAACACCTGTTTTCACAGCTGCATCTGCAACTGCTTTAGCAACAGTTTCTGCAACACGTTTGTCGAATGGATTTGGAATGATATAATCTGCGTTTAATTCTTCTTCGCTTACTAAGCTTGCAATTGCATAAGCTGCAGCAACTTTCATTTCATCGTTGATATCAGTTGCTCTAACATCCAAAGCACCTCTGAAGATACCTGGGAATGCTAATACGTTGTTGATCTGGTTCGGGAAGTCACTTCTTCCTGTTCCTACAACTGCTGCGCCTGCTGCTTTTGCTGCATCCGGCATGATTTCCGGTACTGGGTTTGCCATTGGGAAGAGAATTGGATTTTCAGCCATGGATTTTACCATTTCTTCTGTAACTGTACCTGGAGCGGAAACACCGATAAATGCATCTGCACCTTTGATTACTTCTTCTAATGTACCTTTTTCCATGTTACGGTTAGAAATCTTAGCCATTTCAATCTTTTCAGCATTCAGACCTTCTCTGCCTTCATAGATGGCACCTGTACGGTCACACATGATCACATTTTTCAGACCAAGGCTGATCAATAATTTAATGATTGCAATACCAGCTGCACCTGCACCTGAAGTTACAACTTTGATTTCATCCAATTTTTTGCCTGTGAATTTTAAAGCATTTAATAAAGCTGCTGCTGTAACAACGGCTGTACCATGCTGATCATCATGGAAAATTGGAATATCACATTTTTCTTTTAACTGACGTTCGATTTCGAAACATCTTGGAGCAGAAATATCTTCCAGGTTTACTCCACCAAAGCTTCCTGCTAAAAGTTCTACTGTACGAACGATTTCATCAACGCTCTTGCTGCGTACACACAGAGGGAATGCATCAACTCCACCAAATTCTTTGAAGAGTACACATTTACCTTCCATAACCGGCATACCAGCTTCAGGTCCAATATCACCAAGACCTAAAACAGCTGTACCGTCCGTTACGACAGCTACCATGTTGCCACGACGTGTGTATTTGTAGGAAAGATCTACATCTTTTGAAATTTCAAGACAAGGTTCTGCAACACCCGGTGTATAAGCAACTGCTAAATCTTCCGGTGTAGCAACTTTTGCACGACTGGTAATTTCCAGTTTTCCCTGCCATTTTTCATGCTGTTTTAAAGCAAATTCTTTTTTGTCCATAGTAATTCTCCTCACTTTGTTTTAGATTAATTCTAAATCTTCTGCTAAAGCTCTCAATGTATTTACAGATGCATCCATTGCAGTCTTTTCGTAGTAGTTCATTGGAATGCGAAGTGTCTGGTTGATACCATCCCAGCCAATACGGCATGGAAGGGAAACGGCAACACCTGCCCATGGTCCAAAGCTTTCATCAAGAACATGTGCAACAGGAATGATCGCATTGTCATCTTTCATAATGGTTTCTACAATGTTTGATACAGACATCGCGATACCATAGAATGTAGCACCTTTTAATTTGATAACTTCAGCTCCACCGGTCTTTGTGCGTTCTCCGATTTCCGCTTCATCGATTTCTGCTCCTACCTGTGCTGCAAAATCTTTTAATGGGAAACCGCCAACGCTTGCTGAACTAAATACTGGAACCTGGCTGTCACCATGTTCACCAATGATATAAGCATTAATATCTTCGATATTTACCTGAAGTTTTTTGCTTAAAAGATAACGGAATCTTGCTGTATCAAGAGATGTACCACTTCCGATAACTCTTTCTGATGGAAGTCCGGATACCTGTTTTACTACCATTGTTGTAATATCAGCTGGGTTAGAAACAACAACGATCAATGGATTTTTTGCATATTTCATAATGTTTTCTGTGATGTCTTTTACGATCGCTACATTTGTTTTTGCAAGATCCAGTCGTGTCTGACCCGGTTTTCTGGCAACACCTGCAGTAATAATGATCATCTGTGCATCTGCACATTCTTCATAACCGCCTGAACGAACCCAAAGATGTTTAAAAAAGCTGGTTCCGTGTGCAATATCTAATGCTGCTCCCTTTGCTCTTTCTTCGTTAACGTCGATTAAAACGATGTCATTTGCCTGTTTACGTACCATCAATGTATATGCGATGGCCTCACCTACGTTTCCGGCTCCAATAACCACAATCTTATTTTTATGTGTTTTCATAAGCTCCTCCAACTATTCTTTGTTATATTTTTATCAATTCACTCGATGATGAGTATAACATGTTTATAGAAAATATTCAACAAATATCTGGTAAATTTTTCACAAAGATTCTATTTATGGTAAGGTTCATGATTTCTAATTCGGAAACTACGATAAATTTGCTCCAAAAGAACGACCCTCATCAACTGATGCGGAAAGGTCATTTTCGAAAAACTCAATTTAAAATCTGCCCGATCCATTACTTTTTTTGCCAACCCCAGCGATCCACCAATAATGAATACCAAATGGCTGATGCCGCTGACATTCCATTTTTCCATCTTTTCTGCCAATTCTTCCGAATCAAGCATTTTACCATCTATCGCCAGTGCTGTCACATAGGCGCCTTCTGGAATTTTTGCCAGAATCCGTTCCCCTTCCTTCTCTTTGATCTGATTTTCCAGATTCTCTGATGCTCCATCCGGTGTTTTTTCATCTGCCACTTCGATGATTTCCAATTTACAATATCTTGAAAGACGCTTTGCATATTCTCCAATTGCATCTGTAAAATATTTTTCTTTTATTTTTCCAACCGTAATTAGTGTAATTTTCATTGTAAGTCCTCTCGAATTTTGCTATATTATTTGATGTAGGAAATCTTTTTCCCTACAAAATTATACACGAAGGAGAAGATTATGGCAAAACAATATATAGAACCGGAAAAAAGATACGAGGATCAACAATCTACAGGGATTGTTTTTTCAGGAATGGGAGCTGTTGGAACCATTGGCGCAATTCTTTGTATTATGGATATTTTAAAACTTCCTTTCGGAGATTTTCAGGAATGGATTCTGCTGTTAATGTTTGTTTCCTGTTTTTTCTTTGGAATCGGCTCATTGATCCATGCTTCGAAGATCAAGCAGACGATTTCATCAGAAAATGCCAAAGTTGCAGCTATGCGCCAGTGGATTGAGGAGAATCGCAACAGTTTCTGTACAGAAGAAACCTTAGATCTTCCTTCCAATGAAGCCTATTTTCAAAGAGAAGAAGAAATTCGCAATGCACTCCTTGCAAAATTCCCTGAAATCGACGAAAGTTTACTGGATATCTTCGTTGAAGAAACTTATCAGGCATTATTTGAGTAGCAAAAAAAGGTGTAAGAACATTCCGTTCCTACACCTTTTCTTATGTCTTTATTTCTTATGCAAATTTTCTCATTGCTGCTTCTACAACATGTCCAACAAGTACAGAAGTTGTTACGCTTCCTACACCGCCCGGAACCGGTGTGATTGCATCTACGA
>CAZLQJ010000018.1:0-25583 GCA_964561705.1 uncultured Lachnoclostridium sp.
GATACTTAACACGTGATCCAAGAATGAAAGAAAGAAAGAAATACGGTCTCAAAGGCGCTCGTCGTGCACCACAGTTCTCCAAACGATAATTATTCGTTACGAACAAAATTTATATGGGTTTCAAACTCCTCAGGACTTCGGTTCTGGGGAGTTTTTTTGCAAAAGGACTTCAAAGCATTGAATTTTAGAATTGATTGTGATAATATTTCTATGGTTTCGCAACCAATGCAGAGGTGTCAGATATTGAAGGATATCTGGTGAAAAGGGAAACAGGTGCAAATCCTGTACGAACTCGTCACCGTAATTAGGGAACTTTTACCGATAGATCACTGGGAAACTGGGAAGATGGTAAAAAGTGATGATCTATAAGCCGGGAGACCTGCCTGATATGAAAATGTGTATGCATATTTTGCGAAATTAGATCATATCCGAACGAGGAAAAGGAGAAAGAAATGATGAAGAACAAAAGAATGGTTACGTTGTTGGCTTCCATGACGCTGATTACAGCAATGGCACTTGGAATGACAGGATGCGGCGGGGAGAAAAAAGAGGCTCCGGTGGCTGCAGAGGCCGTTTATGCAGATGGCGAGGTTGTTGGTGAGGGAAGTAAAGAATTTGCTTTTACAGTTGTAAATACGGCTGGTGAAGAAGTAAATCTTGAAATCCATACAGATGAAGAAACTGTAGGAGATGCACTGGTAGAACTTGGTGTGATCGCCGGAGAAGACGGTGAATACGGTCTTTATGTAAAGACGGTAAATGGGGAAACAGTTGATTTTGACACTGACGGAAAATACTGGGCTTTTTATGTAAATGGTGAATATGGAATGCAGGGTGTAGATGCTACAAAGATTACAGAAGGCGCTTCCTATGCATTTAAGGTAGAATAATCGTGAAGTTAAATACAAGAGAGGTCGCAGTATTTGCCATGCTTGGAGCGTTGATGTATGTTTCCAAGCTGATTATGGAAATTGCACCAAATGTGCATTTATTAGGAACCTTTGTGGTTGCATTTACGGTTGTCTATGGGAAAAAGGCATTATATCCGATTTATACTTACGTCTTGCTGAATGGGATCTTTGCAGGTTTTGCAACGTGGTGGATCCCGTATCTGTATATATGGACGGTTCTCTGGGGGGCAGTGATGCTTCTTCCGAAAAATATGCCGAAAAAGATTTGTCCACTGGTATATATGTTCGTATGTTCGGCGCATGGATTTTTGTTTGGAACCCTTTATGCACCGGCTCAGGCGCTTCTTTTTGGCTTGAATTTTGAAGGAATGATTGCCTGGATTATTGCAGGACTTCCATGGGATTGTATTCATGGGATCAGCAATTTCTTCTGTGGAATGCTGATCATGCCCATTGTGAGAGTTTTGCGGATTGCAGAACAAGGAGCAATCAATCGTTAGTGAACATTTGAATGGCGGCCTGTCCGGGTCGCCGTTTTTGATTCGATCGGAAAGGTTGATTCTAAAAGAAAAGAAAACAGAGGTAAGTTTATGCAAAAATATTTTACAGCATTTCAGATGACACAGTCGATGTTTTGTTCCCTGCCGTTTCCATGCAGAAAATGGGATGAAAACAGCCGTTCCTGCATGCTCCTGTTTCTGCCGGTCGTTGGACTGGAAATAGGTGCTTTGTGGGCAGTTTTAGATTGGATTTTACGCTATTTTCAGATTCCGGGAGAAATCTATGGACTGGTAATGTGTGCATGGCCGTATCTTTCCACCGGATTTATGCATTTGGACGGATTTATGGATGTGACGGATGCGGTAGGATCATGGAGAGATCTGCAGAGAAGATGTGAAATCTTAAAAGATTCCCATGTAGGATCTTTTTCCGTTGTATGGAGTACTTTTTTAATTCTTGCCGGATTTGTGGCATTTTCAGCCGGATTTGGAGCAATGGACAGAATGCTTTTGTGTTTGATCCCGGTCGTTAGCCGCTGTTGTTCGGCACTGGCAGTGATGAATTTAAAGGCAATGAATACCAGCCAATATGCCAATACCAATGAATATCCGAAATGGCACAGTATTTTCCTAATCCTGCTGATTGCAGGATGTCTGATTTTGGCATTTTCAAGGTCTTATCAGGCTGGTTTTGCACTTGTGGCATGTTTGGCAGGTTATGGAATCGCTTTAAAGAAAAGCTATGGCTCTTTGCAGGGGATGAATGGGGATATTTCCGGTTTTTGCCTTTGTATCGGAGAATTGTGTGCATTGATCATATCGGTTTTGTGTTAGGAGTTAAGGAATGAGAGAAATATACCTGATCCGTCACGGAAGAACGGAGGCAAATGAGAAAAAATTATATTGTGGCTCTACAGATCTTGCATTGTCAGAAGCTGGGAAAAAAGAGTTGGAGATGATAAATTATCAGGTTCCCTCTGAATGTATCTTCATGACGAGCGGAATGAAAAGAACGGAAGAGACACTTCGACAGTTATTTGGAAATGTACCTTATAAGACAGATCGTCGTTTTCGGGAGGTCGATTTTGGAGAATTTGAAATGCAAGGCTATGAGCAGCTGAAGGATCTGCCGGCTTATCAAAACTGGATTCTGGGGGACAATGAAGGCAATGTTCCGCCGAATGGAGAGAGTGGAGCTCAGATGAAAGCGCGGATTTTGGAAGGCTGGGCGGATCTTCAACAGGAGTCATCTTCTGTTGTGTTGATTGCTCACGGCGGTGTCATTGCAGCGCTTATGGCAGAAATTTTTCCGGATGAAGGAAAAAACCGCTATCAATGGCAGCCAAAACCAGGACATGGCTATGTAATCAGGGATGGAAAATATCAGGAGCTAGAAACAGGTGAAAACAGTATTTAATATGACAACCAGTGAAGAAGATCTGAACAGATTTGAAAGCAGAGCAGATTTTGAGGTATTTAGCAAAGCGTTTGATGGCGTTGAACTGATGTGTTTTGGAGAGGATGAAAGAGGCATTCTGTCGCCAGAGAAGATCATTGGACTGCATATGCATTTCTTTCCCTTCTGGCTGGATTTTTGGAACGGAAATGAAGAGGCGCTTTTGCGGGAATTTGACCGGAAAGAAAATTGGGAGCAATGTTATGGAGGCGTGACCAAAGAAGCATTGATTTGTAGTTTTCGAAAAGATTTGGAGGATGCGCACAGATATGGAGCGGAATATGTGGTATTTCATATTTCGGAATCTTCCGTAGAGGAATCGTTTACTTTCGCATATCGACATACGGATGAGGAGGTCGTAGATGCCGCAGCTGAATTGCTGAATGAAGTTTTTCGGGAGGAAGATGGGAAGCTGGTGCTTCTTATGGAAAATTTATGGCAGCCGGGCTTACAGTTTACCAGATCGGAGATTACCAAACGGTTGCTGGAAAAGGTGAACTATCCCAATAAGGGGATTATGCTGGATACCGGCCACCTGATGCATACCAACCTGAATCTTAGAACCCAGGAGGAAGGTCTTGCGTATATTCATCAAATGCTGGATGCACATGGTGATCTTTGCAGTGTGGTGAGGGGGATCCATTTAAATCAGTCCCTGACGGGAGAATATTGTCAGGAAATCATAAAAAATCCGCCCCCAATGGAAAATTCCTATCAGGGACGGTATTCGCAGATGTTTTTTCATGCGTTTGCGGTGGACCGGCACGAGCCATTTACCTGTCCTGGAGTAAAAAGGCTGGTGGAACGGATCCGACCGGAATATTTAAATTTTGAATTGATCAGTGCTGACCGGGAGCAGCATCAGGAATATCTGCAGCGGCAGCTTCGTGCGTTGGGAAGAATTTAGTTCTTCCCTTTTTTATTTGTTAAAGTTTGCACGTTTTCTTAAAGTTGGATCCAGGATTTTTTTACGAATTCTGATATTTAATGGTGTGATCTCTAAAAGTTCATCTGTATCAATAAATTCTAATGCCTGTTCCAGACTTAAAATACGAGGCGGTGTCAGTCGGAGTGCTTCGTCTGCACTGGAAGAACGGGTATTGGTAAGTTTTTTGGATTTGCATACATTTAATTCAATATCTTCAGCTTTACCATTTTGACCGATGACCATACCGGAATAAACACGTTCGCCAGGTCCGATAAATAAAGTTCCTCTTTCCTGGGCATTGAACAGACCGTAAGTGATAGATTCGCCATCTTCGAAGGCAATGAGAGATCCTGTTTTACGGTACTGAATATCTCCCTTATAAGGACCATATCCTTCGTATTCCGTATTCATAACACCGGTACCCTTGGTATCTGTTAAAAATTCACCGCGGTATCCGATCAGACCACGGGAAGGAATTAAAAATTCCAGTCTTGTGGAGCCGGCAGCATTGGTGTTCATGCCTTGAAGCTCTCCCTTACGTTCGCTCAATCTCTGTATGACGGTTCCAGAAAATTCATCGTCTACATCCACATAAACACGTTCCATTGGCTCCAGTTTATGTCCCTTTTCATCTTCACGATAAAGAACTTCCGCTTTGCTTACAGCAAATTCATAACCTTCACGACGCATATTTTCGATTAATACAGATAAATGAAGTTCTCCACGACCGGAAACTTTAAAACGGTCAGCGTCCTCTGTTTCTTCAATACGAAGGCTGACATCTGTGTTTAATTCGCGGAATAAACGGTCGCGAATGTGACGGGAAGTGATGTATTTTCCTTCTTTCCCTGCAAGAGGACTGTCGTTAACCATAAACTGCATTGCAATTGTCGGTTCGGAAATCTTCTGGAACGGAATTGGTTCCGGATGTTCCAAAGAGCAAAGGGTATCTCCAATATGAAGATCTGCAATACCGGAGATCGCTACGATAGAGCCGATATTTGCTTCCCTTACTTCTACTTTGTTTAAACCGTCAAATTCATAAAGTTTGCTGACTTTTACTTTTTTAAATTTATCAGGATCATGATGGTTTACAAGAACGACTTCCTGATTAACACTGATTTTACCGTTGTCTACTTTTCCGACACCGATACG
Organism: uncultured Lachnoclostridium sp.; assembly: GCA_964561705.1. GTDB lineage: Bacteria > Bacillota > Clostridia > Lachnospirales > Lachnospiraceae > HGM12587. Next base: position 4,951 of record CAZLQJ010000018.1, read on the forward strand.
TCCTACGTATTCATTGAAGTCAATGGTGCTGATCAGTACCTGTGTACCGGCCTGCGGATCACCTTCCGGCGCAGGAATGTAATCAATGATCGTATCAAACAGGGCGGTCATATCAGAAGTTGGCATTCCGAGATTTTTGGTTGCATAGCCTGCTTTTGCAGAAGCATAGATAAATGGACAGTCTAACTGTTCGTCCGTTGCATCAAGTTCCAGAAGAAGTTCTAAGACTTCATCGATAACTTCGTTTGGACGGGCTTCCGGACGGTCGATTTTATTAATGCAGACAATCACATGTAAATTCAGCTCTAAAGCTTTTTTTAAAACGAATTTTGTCTGAGGCATTGGTCCTTCAAAGGCATCAACGACGAGAATAACGCCATTTACCATTTTCAAAACTCGTTCCACTTCTCCGCCGAAGTCTGCGTGCCCCGGTGTATCAATGATGTTGATCTTTGTTCCTTTATAGGAAACTGCTGTGTTTTTGGAAAGGATCGTGATTCCACGTTCTCTTTCAATATCACCGGAATCCATTACGCGTTCTGCGACTTCCTGATTTTCACGGAATACACCGCTTTGTTTTAAAAGTTCGTCTACTAAGGTTGTTTTACCATGATCGACATGAGCGATGATGGCAACGTTTCGAATATCTTCTCTTATCATAAATTTTCCTCAATTTGCATATTAATATGAACATTTGCAACTTAATCAGTTTAACACGTTCATTTTGTAGGTCAAGGATTTTTTTGATTTTTCCTTAGGTTTCTTGAGAAATCGCAGAATTTGTCGATAAAAATATAGGATAGATTTGGAATAAAATGAAACTTCCGGGAATATACATAATATCGATGACAGTAGAAAAAAGAGAGGAGAACTAATATGTCAGATAAGATGATCGAAAACAACCAGGTATCAATTGTAGGAGAGGTTATGACACCATTTACCTTCAGCCATGAAGTCTTCGGTGAAGGATTTTACATGGCAGATGTAGCAGTAAGACGTTTAAGTGATTCGGAAGATATTATCCCGGTCATGGTATCCGAGCGTTTGGTGGATGTGATGGAAGATCTTACAGGTGTTTCTGTGCGTGTGGCCGGACAGTTTCGCTCCTACAACCGTCATGAAGAAAAGAAAAACAAATTGGTATTATCCGTATTTGCAAGGGAATGGGAATTTATGGATGAGGAAGTGGAAAATGCGAAGACAAATCAGATTTTTTTGGATGGATTTATCTGTAAGCCTCCGGTTTACCGTAAGACACCTCTGGGAAGAGAGATTGCAGACCTTTTGATCGCTGTAAATCGTCCTTATGGAAAGTCGGATTATATTCCTTGTATCTGTTGGGGGAGAAATGCCAGATTTGCCTCTGGTTTTGAAGTGGGAGGCCGTACCCAGGTATGGGGGCGCATCCAAAGCAGAGAGTATATGAAGAAGCTGGATGAGATTGCCAGTGAAAAGCGTGTAGCCTATGAAGTATCGGTCAGCAAATTAGAATATGTATAAGGTCTGAGTAATGAAAAAAATGGAAGCGAAGACAATGTCCAATGAAACTGATTGCATTTTTAAGATGATTGTTGTAAGATAAAGGAAATTCGGTAAGAGATTCACTTTTACATCAAAAACGCAGAAAGACTGCTGCGTAGAAGAGGAAATAATGAATAAAGGATCAGTCATTGTATATTATGGTAATGGAAAAGGAAAATCGTCTTCAGCCATTGGTCACGCCATTTGTGCGGCTGCTGAGGGTCAGTCTGTAGCCATTATTCAGTTTTTAAAAGGAAATAATCAAAAAGAGATCGACTTTCTGAAACGTCTGGAACCGGAAGTGCGCTTGTTTTCATTTGAAAAAAGTTCTGAATTGTTCGAGGAACTGGATGAAGGACAAAAGCAGGAAGAAGTCCAGAATATTAAAAATGGTCTGGGATTTGCAAAAAAGGTTTTGGTAACCGGAGAAAGTACGATCGTAGTTTTGGATGAGATTTTGGGACTTTGGGAACGAAGGATCGTAACTTTGGATGACATCAGAATGCTCATTGATGCGAAAGATGAAGAAACAGAATTGATTTTAACAGGAACTTACATGGAAGAGGAACTGAAACAGTATGTAGATGCTGTATATGAGATTAAATCAATCAAAGAAGACGAATGAGGAGGAAGGAAAATGTCAGTATTTAAAGGCGCAGCTGTTGCGATCATTACACCAATGTCGGAAAATGGAGATGTAAATTATTCAAAGCTGGGTGAAATTATTGAATATCAGATCGCACATAAAACAGATGCCATTGTAATTTGCGGAACTACAGGAGAGGCTTCCACGTTGAGTCATGAAGAACATTTGGAAGTTATTGATTATTGTGTGAAAAAGGTAGCAAAGAGAATCCCGGTAATTGCCGGCACAGGTTCGAACTGCACAGAAACAGCGATCTACCTTTCTAAAGAAGCAGAAAAATCAGGTGTAGATGCACTTTTGGTTGTGACACCATACTATAATAAAGCGACACAAAAGGGTCTGATCGCACATTATACGGCGATTGCTGAAAGTGTAGAACTTCCGATCATTATGTACAATGTACCTGGAAGAACCGGCTGTAATATCCAGCCGGAAACTGCAGCGACACTGGTTCGAAATGTAAAAAATATCGTAGGTATCAAAGAAGCTAGCGGAAACATTTCCCAGATTGCCAAATTGATGAGCATTTGTGGAGATGAGATTGAATTATATTCCGGAAATGATGATCAGATTGTTCCGGTATTGTCTTTGGGAGGACTTGGAGTTATTTCCGTATTGTCAAATGTGGCACCGGAAGAAACCCATGATATTGTAGAAAGATATCTGGATGGTGATGTGAGAGGCAGCATGGAACTTCAGTTGAAGGCAATTCCACTGGTTGACCAGCTGTTCTGTGAGGTAAATCCAATTCCGGTTAAAGCGGGAATGAACATGATGGGACTTGAAGTAGGACCGCTTCGTATGCCGCTGACAGAAATGGAAGACGCAAATAAAGAAAACTTAAAAGCTGCCATGAAAGATTTTGGCATTGAAGTAAAATAATCAAAAAAGGGCATGGCTTTGGCTGTGCCCTTTGCAGATACTAAAGGAGAAAAGAAAATGATCAAAGTGATTATGCATGGATGTAACGGAAGAATGGGTCAGACGATCACGGAACTTCTGGCAAATGATACGGAAGCAAGGATTGTCGCAGGGGTCGATATGGTGGACTGCCGTGATAATGGTTATCCGGTTTTTACAGATTTAAAAGAATGTAATGTAGAAGCAGATGTTGTGATTGATTTTGCTTCTGCAAAAGCAGCAGATGGTTTGTTGGATTATTGCGTGGAAAAACAGATACCGGTAGTTCTTTGTACCACGGGACTTTCCAACGAACAGCTCCTTCACGTGGAGGAGGCAAGTAAAAAGGTCGCAGTGCTGCGTTCCGGAAATATGTCATTGGGGATCAATACGATCCAGAAGCTTGTAGCACAGGCTGCAAAGGTTCTGGCACCGGCCGGATTTGATATTGAAATCGTGGAAAAACATCATAATCAAAAACTGGATGCGCCGAGCGGAACCGCAATCATGCTGGCAGAGAGTGTAAATGAAGCGATGGATCAGCAATATCATTATGTTTATGACAGAAGCCAGGTACGCCAGGTGCGTGATGAAAAAGAAATCGGTATTTCTGCAGTTCGCGGCGGCAGCATTGTAGGAGATCATGATGTGATCTTTGCAGGAAAAGATGAAGTGATCACCCTGTCTCACAGAGCTTATTCCAGAGCAATTTTTGGAAATGGCGCAATTTCAGCAGCCAAATTCCTTGCGGGAAAAGGCGCAGGCTATTATCACATGGGCCATGTGATCGAAGCACAGGCATAAAAACCGTTGGATTATAAAATGTAAAGATAAATTATTAAAAAATAATGAATTGTGCGAAAAAGGCTTTTGAAAAATAAAATTGTGTGGTAAAATAGGTTTATCAAAACAGTGAAGGAGATGAGCCTATGCGTTTTATTATCAGAGGTAAGAACATTGAAGTGACCGACGGACTTAGAAGTGCTGTGGAAAGCAAGATTGGAAGACTGGAAAGATATTTCACAGATGACACAGAAGTATACGTTACCTTAAGCGTAGAAAAAGGACATCAGAAAATCGAAGTAACCATTCCGGTAAAAGGAACCATCATCCGTTCAGAACAGACCAGTGATGATATGTATGTATCCATTGATCTTGTAGAAGAGGTGATCGAACGTCAGCTCCGCAAGCATAAGACAAAACTGATCGCAAAACATCAGGATGGCGGCAATTTTAAACAGGAATTTTTGAATCACGAAGCAGATGCAGAAGAAGAACTTCAGATCATCCGTACCAAGTATTTCGAAAGAAAGCCAATGTATCCGGAAGATGCCTGCCTGCAGATGGAATTGATCGGACATGATTTCTTTGTTTTCTTAAATGCAGAGAACGATGAAGTGAATGTTGTTTATAAGAGGAAAAACGGAAGTTACGGCTTAATTGGTCCGGAAATCTAATTTTCAATAAATTTACAGAAAATTCATAAAAAAAAGAGGGGTTGCGGTTTACCGCAACCCCTTTTTGTGGTATGATGGGTGATAGTTGACAAGAATTTTAAGAAAAAAGGAGTAATCTATGGGTTTCATGGAGAAGCTTTTCGGTTCTCACAGTGAAAGAGAACTGAAACTGATTAAAAAAACAATTGACCAGATTGAAAGTCTTCGCCCTCAGATGCAGCAGCTTTCTGACGAAGAACTTCGGGGAAAAACAAAAGAATTTAAGGAGCGTCTGGCAAACGGCGAGACATTAGACGATATTTTACCGGAAGCATATGCGGTAGTACGTGAAGCCGGAAAACGTGTGCTTGGTATGGAACATTACAGAGTGCAGCTGATTGGTGGTGTGATCCTTCATCAGGGACGTATTGCAGAGATGAGAACAGGGGAAGGTAAAACACTGGTATCTACACTTCCGGCTTATTTGAATGCATTGGAAGGTAAAGGGGTACATGTTGTTACCGTTAACGATTACCTGGCAAATCGAGATGCAGAGTGGATGGGTCAGATTCACAGATTCCTAGGACTGACCGTTGGCTGTGTATTAAACAGCATGAAGAGTGAAGAAAGAAGAGAAGCATATAATTGTGATATTACTTATATTACAAATAATGAACTTGGTTTCGATTATCTTCGTGACAATATGGTAATTTACAAAGAACAGCTGGTACAGCGTGGTCTTCATTATGCCATCATCGATGAGGTTGACTCCGTATTGATCGATGAGGCCAGAACACCACTGATCATTTCCGGTCAGAGTGGAAAATCAACCAAACTTTACGAAGTTTGTGACTATCTGGTAAGAACCTTGCAGCGTGGTGAAGCAAGTAAGGAATTTTCTAAGATTGATGCTCTGATGGGAGAAGAAATCGAAGAAACCGGAGATTTCATTGTAAATGAAAAAGATAAGATTGTTACTTTGACGGCAGATGGTATCAAAAAGGTTGAAAAATATTTCAACATTGAAAACCTGGCAGATCCGGAAAACTTAGAAATTCAGCATAACATGGATCTGGCACTGCGTGCGCACAACCTGATGTTCCGTGATCAGGATTATGTTGTAAAAGATGATCAGGTATTGATCGTTGATGAATTTACTGGACGTATCATGCCGGGAAGACGTTATTCTGACGGACTTCATCAGGCGATTGAAGCGAAGGAACATGTAAAAGTAAAGAGAGAGAGCAAAACGCTTGCTACCATTACCTTCCAGAACTTCTTTAATAAATACGATAAAAAGTCCGGTATGACAGGTACTGCATTGACAGAAGAAAGAGAATTCCGTGATATTTATGGCATGGACGTTGTGGAAATCCCTACAAACCGTCCGGTCATCCGTGTGGATCATAATGATGCAGTTTATGCAACGAAGGCTGAAAAATATCGTGCAGTTATTCGCGAGATCGTAGCTGCGCATGAAAAGGGACAGCCGGTTCTGGTAGGTACCATTACCATTGAAACCTCTGAACTGATCAGTGACCTTTTGAAGAAAAAAGGTATTCAGCACGAAGTGTTAAATGCGAAGTTTCATGAAAGAGAAGCGGAAATCGTCGCATTGGCAGGAAGACATGGTGCGGTAACCATCGCTACCAACATGGCAGGCCGTGGTACGGATATTAAACTGGATGATGAAGCAAAAGAAGCAGGCGGATTAAAGATTATTGGTACAGAACGTCACGAATCAAGACGTATTGATAATCAGCTGCGCGGTCGTTCCGGTCGTCAGGGTGACCCGGGTGAATCCAAGTTTTATCTTTCTTTGGAAGATGATCTGATGAGATTGTTCGGCTCTGAAAGACTGATGAGTGTATTCCAGTCTCTGGGGGTTCCGGAAGATGAAGAAATCCAGCATAAAATGTTAAGTTCTGCCATTGAAAAAGCGCAGACCAAGATTGAAAATAATAACTACGGTATCCGTAAGAACTTATTGGAATATGACCGTGTGAATAACGAACAGAGAGAAATCATTTATGAAGAACGCCGTCGTGTACTTGATGGAGAGAGTATGAGAGACGTTGTTTACAAGATGATTACAGATACGGTAGAAAATACTGTCGATTCTCTGATCGGCGATGATCAGTCAAAAGACGAATGGGATCTGGAAGGATTAAATGCATCCTTACGCCCTGTTATTCCGGTGGAACTGATCACTACAGAACGCATTACAGGCAGCAAAAAGGATGAATTAAAACATCAGTTAAAACAGGAAGCAGTGAAGCTTTATGAAGCGAAAGAAGCAGAATTCCCGAATCCGGAAATGCTTCGCGAATTAGAGCGTGTATTCCTTCTGAAAGTAATTGACAGAAAATGGATGGATCACATTGACGATATGGATCAGCTTCGTCAGGGAATTGGTCTTCAGGCTTATGCACAGAGAGATCCGGTGATCGAATACAAAGTATCCGGTTATGATATGTTCCAGGCTATGACTGATAATATTCAGGAAGAAACTGTCAAATTACTGCTCCACGTGAAGATTGAAGAAAAAGCAGAGCGTGAAGAAGTAGCGAAAGTGACTGGTACAAACAAGGATGATACGTTGGTGAAGAAACCAACAAAACGTTCCGATGCAAAAGTTTATCCGAACGATCCTTGTCCTTGCGGCAGCGGCAAAAAATATAAACAGTGCTGTATGAAAAAAGAAATGAAATAAAAGCTTAAAAAGTCCGTCAGTTGTCCTCGGAAAATAAAAACGAGGCAATTTGACGGATTTTTTCTAAAATTTTTTCCCAACCTGAGCAGTTAGGGGTTGCCTAGTTGAAAAAAATCATATATCATGGGGAGTAGTTTAGTTAGTTAAAGTAATAAAAAGAAAGAAGGTGCTGCAGTGGTTGAATTAGATCAGATCAAATATACATTATCCACCTATGAAAAACCTCTTGTAGAATTGAGGGATTCACTTTGACCTGGCGAATAAGTGTCAAAGGATTGAAGAATTAGAAAGAGAAATGGAAGCCCCGGGATACTGGGACGATCCGGAAAAAGCCCAGCAGGGAATGATCGTGCTGAAGGGTTTGAAGGATGAAGTGGAAACCTATGAAAGTTTGAAAACCAGTTATGAAGATATCGAAACGCTGCTGGAAATGGGTTATGAGGAGGAAGATGAAAGTCTGATTCCGGAAGTACAGGCAGAGATGGACGCATTTGTAGAACGTTTTGAAGGACTTCGTATCAAAACGCTTTTATCCGGTGAATATGATAAAGATCACGCGATCTTAAAACTCAATGCCGGTGCGGGAGGTACAGAGAGTTGCGATTGGGCGTCGATGCTGTACCGTATGTATACCAGATGGGCTGAAAAGAAGGGATTTTCCATTGAAGTGCTGGATTATCTGGACGGTGATGAAGCCGGAATCAAATCTGTGACATTCCAGATCAATGGAGAGAATGCCTATGGATATTTAAAATCAGAAAAAGGCGTTCACCGCCTGGTGCGGATTTCACCGTTTAATGCCCAGGGAAAACGTCAGACTTCTTTCGTGTCTCTGGATGTTATGCCGGATATTGAAGATGAGATTGATATTGAGATCAATTCAGAAGATTTAAGGATTGATACCTATCGTTCCAGCGGTGCGGGAGGTCAGCATATTAATAAAACCTCTTCCGCAATCCGTATTACCCATATTCCAACAGGAATTGTGGTACAGTGCCAAAATGAGCGTTCCCAGTTCCAGAACAAGGATAAGGCAATGCAGATGCTCAAAGCAAAACTTTATTTGCTGGAACAGCAGAAAAATGCGGAAAAACTTTCGGGAATCCGTGGAGAAGTCACAGAAATCGGCTGGGGAAATCAAATCCGTTCTTATGTTATGCAGCCGTATACTATGGTGAAAGATCATCGGACAGGGCAGGAAGTGAGCAATGTAGGTAGTGTGATGGACGGAAACATTGATCCGTTTATCAATGCTTATTTGAAGTGGATCAATACGAAACCGGAAGAATAAGAATACGCGTGAAAATGCTTGCGTCAGTGAAGGTTTAGGTGTAAATTAAATAATAATTTAAATGAGGAGTACGTAGGATATGAAACAGGTTGCAGTTATGGGTTACGGCACTGTAGGATCAGGTGTTGTAGAAGTTTTAAAGACAAACAAGGACACAGTTGCCAAAAATGTGGGTGAAGAAGTAAATGTAAAATATGTTCTCGATTTAAGAGATTTTCCGGGAGATCCGGTACAGGAGATCATTACCCATGATTTTGAAGAAATCTTAAATGATGAAGAAGTTTCTGTGGTAGCAGAAGTCATGGGAGGAATCGAGCCGGCATACACATTTACAAAGAAATGTCTTCTGGCTGGAAAAAGCGTTTGTACCTCCAATAAAGCACTGGTGGAAAAACATGGTGCAGAACTTCTTGCCATTGCGAAAGAAAAAAATGTAAATTACCTCTTTGAAGCGAGTGTAGGTGGCGGTATTCCGATCATTCGTCCGCTGCATACCTGTTTAACCGCAGATGTGATTGAAGAAATTACAGGAATCTTAAATGGTACGACCAACTATATGCTGACCAAGATGTCCGTGGAAGGTGCAGATTATGCAGAAGTATTAAAGGATGCACAGGAAAAAGGATATGCAGAGCGCAATCCGGAAGCTGACGTAGAAGGTCACGATGCGGGAAGAAAAATTGCGATCTTAACCTCTTTGGTAAGCGGTAAAAAAGTAGATTTTGAAGATATTTACTGTGAAGGAATTACAAAGGTAACACCGGCTGATATTGCTTATGCAAAGAAAATGGGACTTTCCATTAAACTTTTGGCTTCCAGCAAAAAGATCGGTGATGAATACAGCATTATGGTTTCCCCAAAGATGATTGGTGGATCTCATCCGCTGTATAGTGTCAATGATGTATTTAATGCGATTTTTGTAAAAGGAAATATGCTGGGCGATTCCATGTTCTATGGAAGCGGTGCTGGAAAACTTCCGACAGCCAGTGCAGTTGCAGGAGATGTTGTGGAGGCTGTGAAAGCAGCTGGCAATACAGGACATTTCTGGACAGAAGAGAAGCTGGTTCCGGCGGATATCAGTACTGTTGAAAATAAATTCTTTGTACGTACAACTGCATCAAAGGAAGAAGTGGAAGCAGTCTTTGGAACCGTGAAGATCCTGGATGATGTACAGTCCGGAGAAATTGGCTTTGTTACAGAACTGATGACAGAAGCAGCTTATAAAGAAAATGCAGAAAAATTAAACGGTATCATTTCAATGATCCGTGTTGAAGGATAGTGAAGATTCAATGAAATATGTATTGATTTTGGGAGACGGGATGGCTGACAGACCGATTCCTGAATTAGATGGAAAAACACCCTTGGAATATGCAAAGACACCAGCCATGGATGCGTTGGCTTATGAGTCGGAAATTGGGATGATTTCCACGATTCCGGCTGGCATGGCACCGGGAAGTGATACGGCAAATATGTCTGTCTGCGGCTATGATCCGAAAATCTATTATACAGGACGTTCGCCGTTGGAAGCACTTTCCATCGGTGTAAAGATGAAAGATACGGATGTTGCCATCAGAACGAATGTGGTAACCCTGTCAGATGATACCCTGCCGTATGAGCAAAAAACGATTTTGGATCACAGTTCCAGTGAAATATCCACGGAAGATGCAGCAATCCTGATCGAGGCAGTGCAGAGAGAGCTGGGCAATGAAATGTTTCAGTATTATGTAGGTACCAGTTACCGTCATCTGCTGATCTGGAACAAAGGAACGGTCGTAGATCTGACACCGCCGCATGATATTTTGGGCAGAACGATTGGAGAATATCTGCCAAAGGATTCTCTGCTTTTGGAAATGCAGAAAAAAAGTTATGAGATCCTGAATGATCATCCGATCAATGTTGCAAGAGCCAAAGCCGGATTAAATAAGGCAAATTCCATCTGGTTCTGGGGAGCGGGCACCAAGCCGATCTTAAGCTCCTTTGAAGAAAAGACGGGGAAAAAAGGTGTGATGATTTCGGCAGTCGATCTGCTCAAAGGCATTGCAGTAGGTGCCGGTATGGATAATAAAACAGTAGAGGGCGCAAATGGGCAGCTTCATACCAATTATGAGGGAAAGGCGCAGGCAGCAGCAGATGCCTTATTAAAGGAAGGCTATGATTTTGCATATATTCACGTAGAAGCACCGGATGAAATGGGGCATCAGGGAAGTGCAGAAAGAAAAGTCCAGGCAATCGAATATCTGGATCAGAGACTGATTCGTCTTGTAAAAGAAGCCATGGATGCCTCCGGGGAAGACTATCGGATGCTGATCCTTCCGGATCATCCGACGCCTGTGGAAGTTCGAACCCATACCAATGAGCCGGTTCCTTATTTGCTGTATGACAGCACCAAAAAACAGGTTCATGATTGGAAATATAGTGAAAAATGTGCGCAGAGCAGCGGCATCTACCGTCCTCTGGGACATGAACTGATTGATTACTTATTCAGAGCATAAGCTTTGAGAATAGAGAAAATGAGGAGAACATTATGTTAATTGTAAAGAAATTCGGTGGTACCTCCGTAGGCGACAGCGAAAGAATTAAAAATGTTGCCAGAAGAATTGCGGAAGAGTACAAAAAAGGAAATGACGTAGTCGTTGTTCTTTCAGCAATGGGTAAAATGACAGACGTACTCATTGATCAGGCAAAGGAATTAAATCCAAATCCGCCAAAACGTGAAATGGATATGCTCTTTACGATCGGTGAACAGCAGTCTGTTGCATTGATGGCAATGGCGTTGGATGCAATGGGCATCCCGGCAGTTTCCTTAAACGCATTCCAGGTTCCAATGTATACCACAAGAAATTATGGAAATGCCAGATTGAAAAAGATCAAAGCGGAAAGAATCCGTCAGGAACTGGATGCAAAAAAAGTTGTCATCGTTACCGGTTTCCAGGGCGTAAACAGATTTGATGATTATACAACGTTAGGACGCGGCGGCTCTGATACGACTGCAGTTGCGCTTGCAGCTGTATTGCATGCAGATGCCTGTGAAATTTATACAGACGTAGATGGTGTTTACACTGCAGATCCGCGTATTGTAAAAAATGCCCGTAAGCTCGATGAGATCACTTATGATGAAATGCTTGATCTTGCTACTTTGGGAGCTGGGGTACTTCACAACCGTTCCGTGGAAATGGCAAAAAAATATGGCGTACCGCTTGTTGTACGCTCCAGCTTAAATGAATCAGAAGGTACCGTATTAAAGGAGGAAACAACCGTGGAAAGAATGTTGATCAGCGGAGTTGCATTAGATAAAAACGTAGCGAGAATCTCAGTAATTGGATTAAAGGATGAGCCGGGAATCGCATTTAAATTATTTGATTGTCTGGCAAAGGCAAATATTAACGTAGACGTTATTTTACAGTCTATTGGCCGTGACGGTACAAAAGATATTACATTTACCGTAGCAAAAGATGAAGCTGAAAATGCTGTAAATGCAATCCATGCAAATAAAGCAAGAATTACAGCACAGGATATCACCATCAACAAACATGTAAACAAAATTTCAATCGTTGGTGCAGGTATGATGTCAAATCCTGGTGTAGCAGCGAAAATGTTCGAAGCACTTTATAATGTAGGTGTTAACATCAACATGATCTCTACTTCAGAAATTCGCGTAACGGTTATCGTAGATGACGGAAAAGCAGAGATTGCAATGAATGCAGTACATGATGCATTCGCACTTGGAGAATAAAATCTAGAAGAGTTACATAAGCGTCCGCAGTAAACGGGCGCTTTCTCTTTCCATAAATCAAATAGGAGCCATAGAATGAATATTTGTAAAAAAATTGCAGAAGAACTGAGTGTGAAACTCTGGCAGATCGAGGCAGCCGTAAATTTGATCGATGAGGGATGCACCATCCCGTTTATTTCCCGTTATCGAAAAGAGGTAACAGGATCTTTAAATGATGAACAGCTCCGTACCTTGGAGGAACGGTTGACCTATCTGCGCAATCTGGAGGAAAAGAAGGAACAGGTTCTTTCGACAATAGAAGAACAGGGAAAATTAACAGAAGAATTAAAGGCGCAGATTTTAGCAGCAGAAACGCTGGTTGTGGTTGAGGATCTTTATCGTCCTTATCGGCCAAAGCGAAGAACCAGAGCCATGATCGCGAAAGAAAAGGGCTTGGAAGGACTTGCCAATGTGATTGTTCTTCAGATAACGGAAAAATCGCTGGAAGAAGAGGCTGTGGCCTTTCTTTCGGAAGAAAAAGGAGTAGAAAATGTAAAAGATGCCATTGCAGGAGCAAAAGATATCCTTGCAGAGAGCATTTCCGATGAGGCAGACTACCGCATTCATATACGTCGAATGACTTTTGAGAAGGGTTGCGTGGTTTCAGCGGCCAAGGATCCGGAAACAAAGTCTGTTTATGAAATGTATTATGAATTTGAAGAACTGGTAAAGAAGATTCCGGGACATCGTGTGCTGGCACTCAATCGTGGAGAAAAAGAAAAAATCCTCAATGTAAAGGTACAGGCTCCGGAAGAAGATATTCTGCGTTATCTGGAGAAGCAGGTAATCGTGAGAGAAAATCCGAACACTGCGCCGGTTTTACGGGAAGTGATCGCAGACAGCTATAATCGTCTGATCGCGCCTGCTATTGAGCGAGAAATTAGAAATGAATTGACAGAAAAGGCAGAGGACGGTGCGATTGCCGTATTTGGAAAGAATTTAGAACAGCTTCTGCTGCAGCCGCCAATTGCCGGACAGGTTGTTTTGGGCTGGGATCCGGCATTTCGAACGGGCTGTAAACTGGCTGTGGTGGATGCGACGGGGAAAGTGCTGGATACCGTGGTGATTTATCCGACTGCCCCGCAGAACAAAGTAGAAGAAGCCAAAAAGGTACTGAAGCAATTAATTGAGAAATATCATATCACCTTGATCTCTGTGGGAAATGGTACGGCATCTAGAGAGTCCGAGGTGGTCATCGTGGATCTTTTGAAAGAATTGAAGACCCCGGTGCAATATGTGATCGTCAATGAGGCGGGAGCCTCCGTATATTCTGCAAGCAAGCTGGCAACGGAGGAATTTCCGAATTTTGATGTAGGTCAGAGAAGTGCAGCTTCCATTGCAAGAAGACTGCAGGATCCTTTGGCTGAATTGGTCAAGATCGATCCAAAATCCATTGGTGTTGGACAGTACCAGCATGATATGAATCAGAAAAAATTAAATGCATCATTAACGGCGGTGGTTGAGGATTGCGTCAATAAAGTCGGTGTGGATTTAAATACGGCATCTGCATCTCTTTTGGAATACATTTCCGGTATCAGTAAGACGCTCGCCAAAAACATTGTTGCCTATCGAGAAGAAAACGGTCGTTTCCAGGACCGAAAAGAGCTTTTAAAGGTGTCAAAGCTTGGTCCGAAGGCATTTGAACAATGTGCCGGTTTTATGAGGATCACGGGAGGAAAAGATCCTTTGGATGCGACCAGTGTACATCCGGAAAGTTATGATGCGGCAAAAAAACTCATTGCAACTTTGGGCTATACGGAAAAAGATATTGAACACGGCGGATTAAAAGGAATTGGAAGAAAAACAAAGGATAAAAAGAAACTGGCAGAAGAATTGAAAATCGGAGAAATTACGCTGGAGGATATTCTGAATGAATTAGAGAAACCTGCCCGTGATCCAAGAGATGAAATGCCCAAACCAATCCTTCGCAGCGATGTATTGGAAATGAAAGATCTGAAAGAGGGGATGCTTCTGAAAGGAACTGTCCGCAATGTGATCGATTTTGGTGCTTTTGTGGATATTGGAGTTCATCAGGACGGATTGGTGCATATTTCCCAGTTGTCAGATAAAAAATTTGTAAAGCATCCTTTGGAAGTAGTCAGTGTGGGTGATATTGTAGAAGTAAAAGTTATGAGTGTGGATCTTGAAAAGAACAGGATTCAGCTGACGATGAAACTATAGAAAAAATCAGGGAGTGTGCCGAAAAGGTACACTCCCTGAAAATTTATCGACTGCCTTTTAGAATGGGGCTGATGTGTTTGTAGAGCAGCAGGGTAATGAATGATACAAGGATCCCTTTTAAGATATTAAAAGGTGCCACTGCAATGATTACAAAGGACATAAGACTGTTAATACGGGAGTTGATGCTGTTTCCCATGGAAAGGATCGTTTCAAGGGGCATGGAAAAGGCCACAGCATAGGTAGGCAGAAGTACGTAGGCATTGACCAAGCAGCCCAAAATCGTCATGGAAACAGTGCCGGCGACCATACCAAGCAGTGCAAATTTTTTTGATCTGTGTTTTTTGTAGATTACAGCTGCCGGAATGATAAATGCACATCCGATCAGGTAGTTGCCGATCTCGCCAACAAAAGCGGTTGCAGTTCCATTGATCATAAGATTGAGCAGAATTTTGATAAGTTCAATGGAAGCACCGGCCAGAGGACCAAGTGCGAATGCGCCGATCAGCACAGGAACTTCGCTCAGATCGATTTCGTAAAATGGCGGCGCGATAAATGGCAGCGGAAATTCAAAAAGCATGAGAACCGTTGCAATGGCGCCAAGCATTCCGACTTCTACCAGGGTACGTGTTTTGTTTGATGTGTTACTCATAATTGATCCTTCTTTCTGAAGGTTCCTCATGTATGTTTTGAAACATAAAAAGTCCCGAATACAATTCGGGACTCTTAGATCATGCTGATACATTGATTTCTTCTCTCATCCAGACTTTACTGTCGGTTTTGGAATTTCACCAAATCAGCCGCCGCAGGCGGGTCGCGGACTATACCGCCGGTAGGGAATTGCACCCTGCCCCGAAGAACCTTCTTTTATTTTGCTGAACCTATCGTACAATAGACGGTGTCGGATGTCAATAAAATCATTTATTGATAAAGCATTAAAATGTGTTATAATATAGCAGACCGCAGAAACTGCGGGAAACAATGATGACGGAGGTATTTATGAGATACGAATTTGACTTTCAGATGGATGAAAAAACTTTAAGTGATTTTTATTTTAGAGGCGGTTCCGGATTTTTATGGCCGATGGTCGGCATTCTTGCCCTTGTACTGGCTGTATTTTCCGGTGAAGGCACTCCTTTGACTTACCGCCTGCTTTATGTAGCCTTTGGGTTAATGTTTTTGGTATATATTCCATGGGATCTGAAGAGAAAGGCAAAAAAACAGCTGAAGACCAACGAATTTTATGCGGAACCAATTCATTATATTTTTGATGAAGAAGGTGTTACTACAAAGCAGGGAGAAAAAGAAGCTTCACTGACATGGGACAAATTCAGTAAAGTGAAATTGACAAAAAATAGCATGTTTTTATTCATGAGAAACAGAAATGCATGCGTAATTTCTTTGAAAACATTTGGAAAAGAATTAGACCAGGTCTATGATTGGATCAAAACTAAAGTAGGGCAGAAATAAAATGATGATAGTTGAAACAAATAAACCGGAGGAAACCTTTGAATTTGGGAAAAGTCTGGGAGAGCAGGCAAAACCGGGGACAGTATACACCCTCATTGGTGATCTGGGGGTCGGAAAGACGGTATTTACCCAGGGCCTTGCCAGCGGATTGGAGATTACAGAGCCGATCAGCAGTCCAACGTTTACCATTGTGCAGGTTTATGAAGAAGGAAGACTTCCGTTGTACCATTTTGATGTTTACCGTATCGGAGATGTGGAAGAAATGGAAGAAATTGGTTATGAAGATTATTTTTATGGGGAAGGAGTATCTCTGATTGAGTGGGCAAATCTGATCGAAGAGATCCTTCCGGAAAACTATACAGAGATCAAGATTGAAAAAGATCTGGAGAAGGGCTTTGATTATCGAAAGATCACAGTTACTTCCGTAGGAGAATAGGATGAAGATATTAGCATTAGACAGTTCGGGTTTAGTAGCTTCTGTTGCCATCATGGAAGATGGTGTGCTGCTTTCTGAATATACGATGAATTACAAAAAAACCCATTCCCAGACATTGCTTCCAATGCTGGATGAAATGGTGCAAATGATTGACTTAGATCTGAATACAGTGGATGCGATTGCAGTTGCAGGAGGACCGGGATCCTTTACAGGCCTTCGTATTGGATCAGCCACAGCGAAAGGGCTGGGACTTGCCTTGAAAAAACCGCTGATTTCGATTCCGACGGTGGACGGACTTGCCTACAATCTTTGCGGTACCGATAAAATTGTCTGCCCATTGATGGATGCCAGAAGAAATCAGGTTTATACGGGAATTTATGAATTTGAAGGCAAAGAACTGAAGGTGATCAAAAAGCAGATGGCAGTGGATATCAGTGAGATTGCAGAACAGTTAAACGCATTGGGCAGGGAAGTGATCTTTTTGGGAGATGGCTATCCTGTTTATGAGCAAAAATTAAAAGAACTTGTACAAGTACCGTTTTTGGAAGCGCCGGCACATCAAAATCGCCAAAGAGCAGGTGCACTGGCGGCTCTTGCCATGACCTATGCAAAAGAAGGACGTATGGAAGCAGCAAAAGAGCATCAGCCGGACTATTTGCGTCTTTCCCAGGCGGAGAGAGAACGGGCAGAAAAAGAGAAGGCAGCCGGATCCAATGAATAATATCGTAATACAGAGAATGTGTCCGGAAGATCTTGCGAGGGTCTGTGCCATAGAAAAAGAAAATTTTTCCCTTCCGTGGTCAGAAAAGTCTTTTTTAGAAAGTATGGAAAGATCGGATACGATCTTTTTGACCGCTTTTTGTGAGGGAGAAGTGGCCGGATATTTGGGTTGCTATTGTATTGATGGCGTGGGAGAAATCACAAATGTCGCTGTAAAGGATACATTTCGAAGAAAAGGAATTGGAAGCCTGCTTCTGGAAAAGTTATATGAGGAAGGAAATGCTTTGGACACCAGAGAATTTTTTTTGGAAGTACGGGAAAGCAATGAAGCTGCCATTGCCTTGTATCTCTGTCAGGGATTTGAAAAAAGAGGAATCCGCAAAAATTTTTATGAACGGCCCGTAGAAAATGCAGTGATCATGTGGAAGTAATTCCCACTGGGATTTTTCCAGTGAAACGATTATCATAAGGTTATTTCCAAAAGAAAATGACGGGAGGAACCTATGCGGATTTATAAAGACAAAGAAAAAAGAAAGTTGGAAAAAGTCCTGTGCAACTGCTGTGGCCACGAACTTGTTATGACAGGGGAACATGTTGCAGAAGGAGTGTTGCATATTTGTAAAGAATGGGGATTTTTTTCACAAAAAGATCTGGTTTGCCATGAATTTGATCTGTGTGAACCGTGTTATGACAAAATGATTGCAGGATTTCTGATCCCAGTGGAGGAAAAAGAAGTTCTGGAAGTATAGAAGGAAAAGAAAAATGTTAGATGTCTGTTTGTTAGGATGCGGAGGGATGATGCCTCTGCCATATCGCTGGCTGACATCCTTGATGGTAAGATACAACGGGAGCAGTCTTTTGATTGACTGCGGTGAAGGAACCCAGGTTGCGATCAGGGAAAAAGGCTGGAGTTTTAAACCGATCGATACGATCTGTTTTACTCATTATCATGGGGATCATATTGGAGGTCTTCCGGGACTTCTTTTGACCATGGGGAATTCTGATCGTACAGAGCCTTTGACACTGATTGGTCCGCCAGGACTGTCAAAGGTTGTAAATGCTTTGAGAACCATTGCGCCGGGATTGCCGTTTCCGATCATTTTTCGGGAAATTACAGAAAATGAACAGGTTTTTGAACTCAACGGATATCGTTTGAAGGCGTTCAAAGTAAATCACAATGTTACCTGTTATGGATATAGTATAGAAATTGACCGTGCGGGAAAATTTGATGCGCAAAAGGCAAAAGAAGCAGAGATACCGCTGAAATTCTGGAGCAGACTCCAAAAGGGAGAAATCATTACAGAAGACGGTGTGACATTTACGCCGGATCTGGTCATGGGACCTGCGCGAAAAGGGATCAAGCTGACCTATTGCACAGATACAAGACCAACGGATTCCATCGTAGAAAATGCAAGAAAGTCTGATTTGTTTATTTGCGAAGGAATGTATGGGGATCCGGAAAAAATACCGGATGCAAAAACCAAAAAACATATGATGTTTCAGGAGGCAGCACAGCTTGCATCGAAAGCGCAGGTGCGTGAATTGTGGCTAACGCATTATAGCCCGTCCCTGCCGCGGCCGGAATATTATATGGAGGAAGTACAGAAGATATTTAACAACACGTTCCCGGGAAAGGATGGAAAATCTGTAGAACTGGGATTTGAAGAGGAATAGCTGTGGAAAAAGATGTATATATATTAGCAATTGAGAGCTCCTGCGATGAAACAGCAGCGGCTGTCGTAAAAAATGGACGAACTGTATTATCGAATGTCATTTCGTCCCAGATTGATCTGCATAAGTTATATGGAGGAGTTGTGCCGGAAATTGCGTCGAGAAAACATATCGAAAAGATCAATCAGGTAATCGAAGAGGCATTGGAACAATCCGGTAAAACATTGGAAGAAATGGATGCGATTGGTGTCACCTATGGGCCGGGTCTTGTGGGTGCCTTGCTGGTAGGGGTAGCAGAAGCAAAAGCCATTGCTTATGCTGCGAAAAAACCGTTGGTAGGAGTGCATCATATCGAAGGCCATATCAGTGCCAATTATATTGAAAATCCGGATCTGGAACCACCGTTTGTCTGTCTGGTTGTGTCAGGCGGGCATACCCATCTGGTGGTGGTCAATGATTATGGAAAATATCAGATCATTGGACGTACCAGAGATGATGCAGCCGGGGAAGCATTTGATAAAGTTGCCCGTGCCATCGGACTGGGGTATCCGGGGGGACCTAAAATTGACAAACTTTCCAAAGAAGGAAATCCAAATGCGATCAGATTTCCGAAGGCGCGTATTGAGGATGGACCGTATGACTTTAGTTTCAGCGGTGTAAAATCAGCGGTGCTGAATTATATCAATGGTGCAAATATGAAAGGTGAGACCATCGTGGAGGCGGATATTGCAGCATCCTTCCAAAAGGCGGTGACGGATGTTTTGGTAGAACATGCAATGAAGGCTGTAAAAGACTTTGGTATGAACAAATTTGCCATTGCAGGCGGCGTGGCATCCAATTCTACCCTGCGGACTGCCATGAAAGAGGCATGTGAGAGAAATGGTATCCAATTCTATCATCCTTCGCCGATTTATTGTACAGACAATGCAGCAATGATCGGAGCAGCCGCATATTATGAATATATGGCAGGTGTGCGCCATGGATGGGATCTGAATGCGGTACCGAATTTAAAACTGGGAGAAAGAATCTGATGAAAAAAAATGTGGCAGTCGTACTGGCAGCAGGTCAGGGAAAACGGATGAACAGTAAAATACAGAAACAGTATCTGCTGATTAAAGAAAAACCGGTATTATATTATACGTTGCGTGCTTTTGAAAAAAGTCCGTTGATTTCTGAAATTATCCTGGTGACGGGAAAAGATGAAATAGAATACTGTCAGAAGGAAATTGTGGGAAAATATGGTTTCCAAAAAGTGAAAAAGGTGACTGCTGGCGGAAAAGAACGGTATCATTCTGTCTATGAAGGACTTCGATGTATTGAAGAGGCAGATTATGTGTTGATCCATGACGGAGCCCGTCCGTTTGTAGACGAAGCGATTTTGGAACGAACCTGTCAGGCTGTAGCGCAATACAAAGCCTGTGTTGTTGGAATGCCGGTAAAGGACACCATCAAACTTGTTGACGAAGATCAGTTTGCCAAGGAAACACCGGACCGTAGAATGGTATGGCAGGTGCAGACGCCGCAGGCATTTGAATATGTTTTGATTAGGGAGGCATATGAACAGATCCTGAGGGATGAACCGGAAGGAATTACAGATGATGCGATGGTAGTAGAACGTATGACGGAACATAAGGTAAAGCTTGTAGAAGGGTCTTATCGAAACATCAAAATCACGACACCGGAAGATCTGGAAATAGCGGCAATATTTTGTGCTTCTGAAGATAAATAAACGATTGAAAAAAAGTTTTGAAAAAAATTCAAAAAAAGTGTTGACAGAAACGAAAGTTAATGATATTATTTCACTTGCGCTGAGGTGAACGGCGCACAAGTGAATATGCAGAGGTATCGAAGTGGTCATAACGAGGCGGTCTTGAAAACC
>CAZLQJ010000019.1:0-25166 GCA_964561705.1 uncultured Lachnoclostridium sp.
ATACATATTTATTTATAAAAAAGCAAGTTTTCCTTTATTTAACAAAGGGGATTTGATATAATGACTGGGTGTAAAAGGAGGCTTATGCATGAATTATAGCAAGAAAGAGACTTCGAAAAAACAGAAGTCACTTCATTCCAAAAAGAAAAAAGTGGGAAAAAAGCTGAGTGTGATCTTTTTTAAGGCGTTTCTCACTTGTATGATCGCAGTGGGAGTCATTGTTATCTGTGCAGGTGTAGGCATTGTAAAAGGTGTAGTTGATAAAGCACCTGAGATTACCAGTGAAAGTGTTATTCCGAAGGGATTTAAGTCTACGATTTATGACTCGGAAGGAAATAAGATGCAGGAACTGATCGCATCCGGAACCAACCGTACCATGGTAACCATTGATCAGATTCCGAAACATGTGCAGGATGCGTTTATTGCGATTGAGGATGAACGTTTCTACAAACATAATGGTATCGACGTACAGGGGATTTTTCGTGCGGGGGTAACCTATGTAACATCAGGTTTTAAAACAAAACAGGGAGCAAGTACCATTACCCAGCAGCTGTTAAAAAATAATGTATTCGATTTCATGTCCGAAGAAACTCTGGCAGACAGTCTGGAACGAAAGATCCAAGAACAGTATTTGGCTATGAAATTAGAAGAAACCATGCCAAAGGAAAAAATCCTGGAGGCATATTTAAATACCATTAATCTGGGACAAAACTCTTTGGGCATCCAGGCAGCAAGCAACCGTTATTTCGGCAAGAGTGTGTCCGAACTGACGCTTGCAGAGGCAGCAGCATTGGCAGGGATCGCAAAGAGTCCGGAAGGATATAATCCAATTAAAAATCCTGAAAAAAATAATGAGAGAAGGGAACTGGTTCTTGGAAATATGAAGAAGCAGGAACTGATCTCAGAAGCTGAATATGAAAGTGCGCTGAAGGAAGATATTTACAGTCAGATTAAAAATGTCAATGAAACCGTGACGGAAAGTGCAAAGGTAAATTCCTACTTCACGGATGCAGTGATCCAGTCCGTTATGGAAGATCTGAAGGAATTGAAAGGTTATTCGGATACCCAGGCATATAATGCACTTTATGGGGAAGGACTGCAGATTATTTCCACCATGGATCCGGAAATCCAAAAGATCATGGATGAAGAATTGGCAAATCCGGATAATTTCCCGCAAACCTATAAGATTGGTCTGGAATATGCCATGACGACCGTTGGAGACGATGGTACGACAACAAACTACAGTCAGGAAATGCTGCAGGCATATTTTAAAGAAAAAACAGGAAATAAGACCTATGATCTGTTGTATGAAAATGAAGATGCAGCGCAGGCAGCCATTGATGAATACGAGGCAACTGTGATCAAAGAAGGAGACACGGTCTACAGGAATGTAAAAATGACTGTTCAGCCGCAGGTTTCCATGATCGTTATGGATCAGCATACCGGCGAAGTGAAAGGTTTGATCGGCGGTCGGGGAGAAAAAACAGCAAACCTGACGTTGAACAGAGTGACAGACAGTGTGCGTCCGCCGGGATCTACATTTAAGATTGTTTCCACTTATGCACCGGCTTTGGAAGCGGGCGGCATGACGCTGGCGACTACTCAGTATGACGGACCATACCTTTATGAAGAAGGAACGGATATCAGGGAAGTTCGTAACTGGACGGGTTACAAATACGAGGGATGGACGGATCTTCGAAGAGGAATTGAACAGTCTATGAATATTCTGGCTGTAAAAACCTATACGGAAAATGGATCCGCCTTAGGCCTTAGTTTCTTGGATAAATTCGGTTTTACGACGATTCAGAAAACAGGAAATCATACCGATTACGGTCCGGCGGTAGCTTTGGGCGGCTTGACCAATGGTGTTTCCAATCTGGAACTGACGGCAGCTTATGCAGCCATTGCCAATGAGGGAACTTATCAGGAACCACTTTTCTATACAAAACTTCTTGATTCAGATGGTAATGTGATCATTGATAAGACTGTCAGCAGAGATACCCATGAGGTGCTCTCAAAACAGAATGCATGGCTCTTGACTTCTGCAATGCAGGATGTAGTTACCAAAGGTACCGGTAAAGCCGTTGCGTTTGGCGGTATGAATATTGCGGGTAAAACAGGTACGACCACAGATGATAAGGATGTATGGTTTGTAGGATATACACCATATTATACAGCAGGTGCATGGGCGGGTTACGATATGCCTACAAAACTTGCAAAATCCGAAAAGAATTACCATAAAACACTTTGGAAATCTGTAATGTCACGGATTCATGAAAATCTGGAAAATAAAGCCTTTGAACAGCCGGAGGGCATCGTCAAAGTCACGGTGTGCTCCGAATCCGGCAAACTTCCGGTTGCAGGTCTTTGTGATTGCGACCAGAGAGGCAGCATGCTGAAAACAGAATACTTTGCAGAAGGCAGTCAGCCGACAGAAAGTTGTAATGTCCATTTGAGAGCACAGATCTGTCCGGTAACTGGATTGCTGGCAACAGAAAGCTGTCCGTGGCCGGAGGAACAGGTAAGGGTTATTCTGCCGGTGCTCCAGGAAGGTGCACAGGATTACCCGACGCTGGATACGGCTTATGGCGTTTCCATGCGTCCGGAATATACCTGTACAAACTGTACCGGAGGTGCATTTGTACAAAGTTTAACCGTGACGGAAAATTATGACAGACTGAGCAGTATGACATCTGCAAGGAAAAAGTAAACAAAACCGATAAAAGGGGCTCGCAATGGCGGGTCTCTTTTTAGGTAAAAGAACAGAAAATGCACGTTAGCGTGATAACGTGGCAAAAAATTAAAGTATTAATGTTAAATTTGTTGACAAACAAAAAAAAGAGGAGTACAATCGAGTTCATAAATTTTCTTGTAAAAATTTATCTGAGGAGGAAGGAAAGATGAAAAAGAAACTCGTAAGTGCAGTTTTATGCACAGCAATGGCAGCCTCTTTATTAGTAGGATGCGGTGGAAATGATCAGGCGAATAACGCGACAGACAGTTCAAACGGCGGTGACGTATTTAAAATCGGAAGTATCGGACCGACAACTGGTTCTACAGCAATTTACGGACAGGGCGTTATGAACGCAGCAGAACTTGCAATTAATGAAATTAATGAAGCCGGCGGTATCAATGGATATCAGGTAGAATTCAAATATGCAGATGATGAAAATGATGCAGAAAAATCAGTAAATGCTTACAATGATCTGAAAGACTGGGGAATGCAGATGCTTCTCGGAACAGTAACTTCGGCTCCATGTATCGCAGTTGCAGATAAGACAATGTCAGATAACATGTTCCAGATTACACCTTCAGGATCTGCGGAAGACTGTATCTTAAATGATAACGTATTCCGTGTATGTTTCTCTGATCCGGGACAGGGTGCAGCTTCTGCAGAATATATCGGAACCAATGGATTGGCACAGAACGTAGCGATCATTTATGACAGCTCTGATCCATATTCCGCAGGTATCTACGAATCATTTACCGCTGAAGCAGCAAATCAGGCATTCGAAATCGTAGCAGCTGAATCCTTTACAGCAGATAACAACACAGACTTTACAGTACAGATTCAGAAGGCAAAAGATGCAGGCGCAGATCTGGTATTCTTACCAATCTACTATCAGCAGGTTTCTCTGATCTTAGATCAGGCTGATAAAGCTGGTTATGAACCAACATTCTTCGGATGCGATGGTGTTGACGGTTTGTTATCCATGGAGGGATTTGATACAGCACTGGCAGAAGATGTCATGTTATTAACAGCTTTCGTATCTGACGAAGATGATACAACCAAAGCTTTCACAGAAAAATATGAAGCAGCTTATGAAGTAGCACCAACACAGTTCGCAGCAGATGCTTATGATGGTATCTATGCAATCAAAGCAGCAGCTGAAAAAGCTGGCGTTACACCGGACATGAGCGTTTCAGATATCTGTGAAGCGTTGAAAACAGCCATGACAGAAATTACAATTGATGGTTTAACAAGTGCAGGAATGACATGGGATGCATCCGGTGCACCATCCAAAGAACCAAAAGCCATGGTGATCAAAAACGGTGCTTATACAGCAGCAAAATAATTTGTCGAAAATTATATAAGAAATACTGAGAAAAGGGATTGGCGCTTTGACAATCCCTTTTATATTTGTTATAGTAGAACGTGATTATAACTATGGATGGGATGCATAGTTGTACATACATATTTTTAGGAAAATGAAGGAGTTAGGATTATGAGTTTTTTGGGTTATTTGATCAATGGGATCAGCCTTGGCAGTGTTTATGCAATCATTGCGCTCGGATATACCATGGTATACGGGATTGCAAAGATGTTAAACTTTGCGCATGGTGATGTCATCATGATCGGTGCATATGTGATCTATATCATGATGTCCTCTCTGGGAATGCATCCGGTGGCTGCAGTCCTGGTATCCATGATCGCTTGTACGATCTTGGGAGTTACGATTGAAAAAGTTGCTTACAGACCGCTTC
Source organism: uncultured Lachnoclostridium sp. (assembly GCA_964561705.1). Taxonomy (GTDB): domain Bacteria; phylum Bacillota; class Clostridia; order Lachnospirales; family Lachnospiraceae; genus HGM12587. The sequence goes on from CAZLQJ010000019.1 coordinate 4,486, forward strand.
GAAATGCCGGATCACCGCTGGCAGTTCTGATTACAGCTATTGGCGTGAGTTATTTGTTGCAGAACCTTGCACTGCTGCTTTTCGGTGCAGATACCAAGGTGTTTTCTTCTGTAGTCTCTCTGGGAACGATTTCCCTGGCGGATGGACAGTTGATGATTTCCAGCGAAACGGTAGTGACCATTGTGGCATGTATCGTGATCATGGTAGGTTTAACAGCATTTGTAAAATATACAAAAGCAGGACGTGCCATGGTTGCTGTTTCTGAAGACAGAGGAGCAGCTCAGCTGATGGGAATTAATGTAAATGGAACGATTGCATTGACTTTTGCGATCGGATCCGGTCTGGCAGCAGTTGCAGGTGCTTTATTATGTTCGGCTTATCCGTCTTTAAGTCCGTATGTAGGCTCTATGCCGGGAATCAAAGCTTTCGTTGCTGCAGTGTTAGGCGGTATCGGTTCTATTCCGGGTGCGATGATCGGCGGCATCTTATTGGGAGTGATCGAAAATCTTTCCAAAGCATATATTTCTTCCCAATTGTCAGATGCCATTGTATTTGGTGTGCTGATCGTGATGCTTCTGGTAAGACCTACCGGTATCCTTGGTAAAAACGTTCAGGAGAAAGTGTAGGTGCGGATGATGAAAAAGTTGAAGTTAAACAAAAATATGAAAAATTCATTGATCACCTACGGAATGGTGATCCTGGCCTATGTGATCATGCAGTCACTGGCTGTTTCTGGAAATCTTTCCAGTTTATTAAAAGGACTTTTGGTACCGCTTTGTGTATATTCTATCATGGCTGTATCATTAAATCTTACAGTTGGGATCTTAGGTGAGTTAAGTTTAGGTCATGCCGGATTTATGTGTATTGGTGCATTTGTTGGTGCATTCTTTTCAAAATGTACCGTAGGAACCATGCCGGATGGACTTCGTTTCTTTTTTGCAATTTTGCTGGGTGCATTGATTGCAGGCGCATTTGGACTTGTGATCGGTATTCCGGTTCTTCGCCTGAAAGGGGATTATCTGGCGATTGTAACCTTGGGATTTGGTGAAATCATTAAAAACCTTGTAAATGCATTTTATGTAGGACGTGACAGTAACGGATTTCATTTTTCCATGAAAGATGCCCTTTCTCTTGGTATGGAGGCAGATGGAGAAGTAATCATCAAAGGTGCGCAGGGGATTACAAAGACACCTCAGGATTCCACGTTTACCGTTGGGGTAATCTTACTTCTGATTACCTTATTTATCGTATTGAACTTTATTAATTCCAGATCTGGACGCGCCGTGATGGCAATCCGCGATAACCGTATTGCGGCAGAATCCGTGGGAATCAATGTGACAAAATATAAATTAATGGCATTTTGTATTTCTGCAGCACTGGCAGGTGTAGCCGGTGTACTGTATGCACACAATCTGACTACTCTGACAGCATTGCCGAAAAACTTTGGTTACAACCAGTCGATTATGATTTTAATCTATGTGGTACTTGGTGGAATTGGAAATATCAGAGGTTCCGTAATCGGTGCGGTGGTACTGACACTGCTTCCGGAAATGATCCGAGAACTTGGAAATTATCGTATGTTGGTATATGCCATTGTATTGATCGTTATGATGATCTTTACCTGGTCACCAAAAGCAAAAGAATTGAGAGAACGTTATTCTTTCAAGAGATTGTTTGCAGCGAAGAAAGCACAGAAGGAGGAAGCGTAAAATGGCAATGTTAGATGTACAGAGCTTAGGAATCTCCTTTGGAGGCTTACGTGCCGTTGATGGATTTGATCTGAAGATCGAAAAGGGTGAGTTATATGGACTGATCGGACCAAACGGTGCGGGAAAAACGACAGTATTCAACCTGTTAACAGGTGTGTATAAACCAACCAGCGGTCGTGTAACCCTGGATGGAGAAAATATTACGGGGAAAAGTACGATTGAGATCAATAAGGCAGGAATCGCAAGAACCTTCCAGAATATTCGTCTGTTCCCGAAACTGAGCGTACTGGATAATGTAAAATCAGGTCTTCATAATCATTATACATATTCTACCATCGAAGGTATTTTCCGTTTGCCGAAATATCATCAGGTGGAAAAGGCGATGAATGAAAAAGCAATGGAACTTTTAAAAGTATTTGACCTTGACGGCAGTGCGCAGGTACTGGCAGCGAACCTTCCGTATGGTAAGCAGAGAAAATTGGAGATTGCCAGAGCCTTGGCTACAGAACCAAAACTTTTGCTTCTGGACGAACCGGCAGCAGGTATGAATCCAAATGAAACACAGGAATTGATGGAAACGATCCGTTTTGTAAGGGATCATTTTGGAATGACCATTCTGCTGATCGAGCATGATATGAAGCTTGTATCAGGTATCTGTGAAGAACTGACGGTACTGAACTTTGGTCAGGTATTAAAGCAGGGAACTACCAGTGAAGTATTAAATGACCCGCAGGTCATCAAAGCATATCTGGGAGAGTAGGAGGTAGATTCAAATGGCAATGTTAGAAGTAAAAGATCTTCAGGTTTACTATGGGATGATACAGGCCATCAAAGGAATTTCCTTCGAAGTAAACCAGGGAGAGGTCATTGCACTGATCGGTGCCAATGGCGCAGGAAAAACAACGATCTTGCATACGGTGACAGGACTTTTGGCACCTCAAACAGGAAGTATCCTGTTTGAGGGAAAAGATATTACCAAAATTCCGGCACATAAGATCGTATCCATGGGAATGGCTCATGTACCGGAAGGTCGTCGTGTGTTTGCGCAGCTTTCTGTATATGATAACCTGAAAATGGGTGCTTATACCAGAAAAGATAAAAATGAGATTGAAGAAACACTGGAGATGGTTTATAAACGTTTCCCAAGACTGGAAGAAAGAAAAAACCAGATGGCGGGAACACTTTCCGGCGGGGAGCAGCAGATGCTGGCGATGGGTCGTGCATTGATGAGCAAACCAAAGATTATTTTAATGGATGAGCCGTCCATGGGTCTCTCACCAATCTTTGTAAATGAGATTTTTGACATCATTCAGGAAGTCAGTGCAAGTGGAACAACCGTTCTTTTGGTAGAACAGAATGCAAAAAAAGCACTTTCGATTGCTGACAGAGCCTATGTACTGGAAACAGGAAATATTGCGCTGGAAGGCGATGCAAAATTCCTGATGAATGATGATTCAATCAAAAAAGCATATTTAGGGGAATAAGGAGGCACAGTGTAATGAAGCATTTAGTCATTACGATTGCAAGACATTTCGGAAGTGGCGGAAGAACGGTGGGAATGATGCTTGCAAAAGAACTGGGGATCAACTGCTACGACAGAGAGATCTTAAGAATGGCGTCCGACACCAGTGGAATCAATGAAGCATTGTTTCAAAAAGCGGATGAAAGACTGAAAAGCAATCTTTTCAGGATCAGCAGTAAAGTTTACAAAGGGCAGCTGATCTCACCTGATAAAGAGGATTTTGTATCCAATGATAATCTGTTCAACTATCAGGCAAAAGTGATCAAAGAACTTGCAGAAACGGAATCCTGTATTATTGTGGGAAGATGCGCTGATTTTGTGCTGAAGGATCATCCGAATGTTGTTCGCGTACATGTGTACGCAGATGAACAGTTTTGTCTGGAGCGTTCCAAGGAATATCTCGGAATGTTTGGCGACGATAAGGGTGTTTTGAAACATATTGAAAAAACGGATAAATATCGTGGCGATTATTATAGATATTATACAGGCAAAAACTGGGATGATGCCAGAAATTATGACTTGTGCTTAAACAGCGGTGTTCTTGGATTCGAAAAGACAGTGGAAGAGATCAAAGCATACGTAAAAGTGCGTTTTGGAGAAGACGTTTTCGAAAAAACATGTAAATTAAACAGTTAATGTTGAGAGCCCGCTTTTTGCGGGCTTTTTTCGAAAGGAGATTTGTATGATCATTAAAAATGGGATGCTGATTGATCCGGTGAAGGAAAAAATCTATCAAGCAGATGTAAAGATCTGCCAGGGAAAGATTGAACAGATTGCAGAAAAAATCGAGCCGGAAGCTGGAGAAAGCGTCATTGATGCAGCCGGGAAATATGTGGCACCGGGATTGATCGACGGACATGTACATTTCCGTGATCCGGGTCTGACTTATAAAGAAGATATCCATACCGGTGCGCTTGCAGCGGCAGCAGGAGGTTTTACCACAGTAATCTGTATGGCAAATACAAAGCCGGTCGTTGATCATGTGGAAATTTTGTATGATGTGCAGAAAAAGGCAAAGCAGGAGAAGATCCATGTATTGCAGGCTGGGGCAGTTTCCATGGGATTTCAGGGAAAAGAGCTGACGGATTTTGAGGAACTTCTGAAAAATGGTGCTTGCGGTCTGACGGATGACGGGATCCCTTTGAAGGACGAAAATTTTGTAAAACAGGCGATGGAAAAAGCTAAGGAATTGGATGTGGTTTTAAGTTTCCATGAAGAAGATCCGGCACTGATCGAAAATAATGGGGTGAATAAAGGCAAAGCAAGTGCATTTTATCACATTGGTGGCTCTCCGAAAGAAGCGGAGATTTCATTGGTCAGAAGAGATTGCAGGCTTGCCGGGGAAACAGGTGCAAAGATCAATATCCAGCATATCAGTTCCAAAGAAGCCGTGGAACTTGTAAGGGAGGCAAAAGCTTCCGGAGCCAAGGTATATGCAGAGGCGGCACCACACCATTTCACGCTGACGGAAGAGGCTTGTATCAGCTATGGAACTATGGCGAAGATGAATCCGCCCCTTCGTACGGAAGAAGATCGATTAGGGATTATTGAGGGACTTCGGGATGGAACCATTGATATGATTGCTACCGATCATGCGCCGCATAGTGCAGAAGAGAAGGCAAAGCCGATCACAGAGGCTCCAAGCGGGATCATTGGTCTGGAGACTTCTCTGGCACTGGGAATTACAAGTTTGGTAAGACCGGGATATTTAACGCTGATCGAATTGATGAAAAAGATGTCCTTAAATCCGGCGAGGATCTATGGATTGGACAAAGGAACATTAAATGTGGGAAAAGCAGCAGATTTGGTGATCTTTGATGCAGAAAAATGCTGGACTCCCAAAAAATATTATTCCAAGGCATCCAATACGCCATTCACCGGCATGGAATTATATGGAGAGGTCTGCATGACCATCTGTGACGGAACTGTCGTATTTGAGAAGTAGGTTTTATATGAAGAATAAAGACAAAAAACGGGAAAAAAAGGATCGGCTCTTTTATCTGCTGCAGGGGTTGTTTGTGGTAGCAGTGTTACTGATCGTTCTTTTGTTTATAAAAAGCGACTATGTGAGCGGAATTTTCACATTGCGGAAAGAAGCCATTGAGATTGTGGAAAATTCAACCATAGAAGATCTGCAGGGACAACGTGTTGGGACCATTTACGATGTAAATGGAAATGTTCTGGCAGAACTGAAAAATGAAAGAAATATCCGTTATCTTTCAGCGGAGGAAATCCCACAGACTGTAAAAGATGCATTTATCAGCATCGAAGATAAGCGGTTTTACAAGCACAATGGTGTGGATTTCTTTGCGATTACCCGAGCAGTGACCAAACTGATCAATAAAAATGCGATTACCCAGGGGGGAAGTACCATTACTCAGCAGCTAGCCAAAAATGTGTTTTTGACCCATGAACGAAGCTGGCAGCGAAAAGTCAAGGAAATGTTTCTGGCGTGGGAATTGGAAAAAATCTACAGTAAGGATCAGATTTTGGAATTTTATGTAAACAATATTTTTTATGCGAACAACTGTTACGGCATTGAATCAGCGAGTGAAAAATATTTCGGGAAAAGTATATCAGAATGTACGATTTCAGAAACAGCATTTTTGTGTGCGATACCCAACAGTCCAAGCAGGATGGATCCGCTGAAGAATATAGAGAATACCATAGAACGCCGGGATGTGATCCTGAAAGCCATGTATGAGAACGAAAAGATCACAAAGGACGAGTATGAGACTGCGGTAACGGAAAGCATTGTGGTGGATCAGCACAGCAAGGTCTATGAGCAGAACTGGATCAAATCCTATGCGATCCACTGTGTGGTAGAAGAGCTGATGGCACAGGATGGATTTGAATTCAAGTATGATTTTGCCCAGGTAACAGACAGGGAAGATTACGAAGAAATCTATGATCAGACCTTTGCCGAATACAGGGAGCGCTTATATACATCGGGTTACCGGATCTATACGTCGATCGACCCTGAAAAACAGGAGTCACTGCAGCGGGCAATTGATGAAAAGCTGCAGGAATACAATACCAAAAATACCAATGGAAGCTATGCACTGCAGTGTGCGGCAACCTGTATTGATAATGAAACGGGATTGGTAACTGCCATGGTGGGCGGAAGAAGTCAGGAAGATATATCCTATGACTATAACAGGGCTTATTTAAGCCATCGTCCACCAGGAAGTGCGATCAAACCGCTGGTGGTTTATACACCGGTTCTGGAACGGGGATATACGGCAAATTCGACGGTACAGGATACCAAAGATGCTGATGGACCGAAAAATGCCAATGGGCAGTATTCTGGATCGATTTCCCTTAGATCCGCTGTGGAAAAATCAAAAAATACCGTGGCATGGAAATTGTTTCATGAACTGACAGCGGAAGTTGCCATGAGCTATCTTTTGGACATGGGCTTCACCAAGATCATGCCGCAGGATTATACCGGATCCGCTGCGTTGGGGGGATTTACCAAAGGTGCCAGTACCCTGGAAATGACTTCTGCATATGCAGCCATTGAAAATGGCGGAAGATACCGTTCACCAAGCTGCATCTTAAAGGTTGATGATTCCTATGGAGAACTGGTTTATCAATATGAAGAAGAACCGTTACAGGTTTATGAGCAGGAGGCGGCCATTCAGATGACAGACATTCTGGAAGGTGTCATGACTAGAGGAACCGCAGCTGGTCTTGGCGTTGATGGAATGCCAAGTGCTGGAAAGACAGGGACGACCAATGAAAATAAAGACGGCTGGTTTGTAGGATATACACCATATTATACCACCGGTATCTGGGTAGGATACGACAACCCGCGCTGGTTAAAAGGATTGTCAGGAAGTGCATATCCGGCACAGATCTGGAATACCTATATGGAAGAAATCCATCAAGGACTGCCGGTAAAGGATTTTGGAGAATCATATGAATAAGAAAGAACAGGCCTTAGAGATTATTCAAAGATTAAAAGAAGCATATCCAGATGCAGGATGTACCTTGGATTATGACGATGCCTGGAAACTTCTGGTCAGTGTACGTCTGGCGGCCCAGTGCACGGATGCCAGAGTCAATGTAGTGGTACAAAAACTCTATGAGAAATTTCCAACCATAGAGGCTTTGGCCGAAGCTGAGGTGGATGCAATCGAAGAAATCGTTCGTCCTTGCGGTCTGGGAAAGAGCAAAGCCAGAGATATTTGTGCCTGCATGAAAATCCTGTGGGAAGAATATGGCGGAAAAGTACCGGAAGATTTTGAGGCTTTGCTGAAGCTTCCGGGGGTCGGGAGAAAAAGCGCAAATCTCATTATGGGAGATGTATTCGGAAAGCCGGCCATTGTAACGGATACCCATTGTATCCGTTTGACCAACCGTATGGGATTGGTCGATGGCATCAAGGATCCGAAAAAAGTTGAGATGGAATTGTGGAAGATTATTCCGCCGGAAGAAGGCAGCGATTTTTGCCATCGTCTGGTATATCATGGAAGAGATGTATGTACGGCAAGAACGAAACCTTACTGTGGTCAATGCGTCCTACAGGATATCTGTCCAAAAAATGGTGTAGTGCAGTAAAAAATCCAATGGAGTTTCTGTAGGAGATTGCGTTGACTTTTGAACCTTGATTCATTAGAATAAAATCATCAGGAAGGAAATCCTTCCATAAAAATAAGGGGTGTTGACATGTATTTAGAAGCATATAAACGTTGGATGGAAACAGATCTGGAAGATGCCGCATTAAAGGCAGAATTAGCGTCCATTCAGGGAAATGAAGAAGAAATTAAAGATCGATTTGCAGTTGCATTAAAATTTGGTACCGCAGGTTTGAGAGGTGTTCTGGGAGCAGGAACGAACCGCATGAATATTTATGTAGTCCGTCAGGCAACCCAGGGGCTGGCAAACTGGGTAAAGACCCAGGGAGGCAGCCAGCTGGTAGCGATCAGTTACGATTCCCGTATCAACAGTGATGTATTTGCGAAAACAGCAGCCTGTGTTTTGGCAGCAAACGGAATCAAAGTGCGCATCTATGATGCATTGATGCCGGTACCGGCTTTGAGTTTTGCAACTCGTTATTATCAGGCAAATGCAGGAATTATGGTAACTGCATCCCATAATCCGGCAAAATACAACGGCTATAAAGCATACGGACCAGACGGCTGCCAGATGACGGATGAAGCTGCGGATATCGTATATGCAGAAATTCAGAAGACCGATGTATTAACAGGTGCAAAAGTCATGTCTTTTGAAGAGGGAATTGAAGCAGGACTGATTGAATATGTAGGCGAAGACTGTAAGGAAGCACTTTATGATGCGATCAAGGCAAGGAGTGTTCGTCCGGGAATCTGCAAAACTGCAGGATTAAAACTGGTCTATTCTCCATTAAATGGTTCCGGCTTGGTTCCTGTTATGAGAATTTTAAAAGATATTGGCATTACAGATATTACCATTGTTCCGGAACAGCAGTATCCGGATGGAAATTTCCCAACCTGCCCATATCCGAATCCGGAAATTTTTGAAGCGCTTCGTCTGGGGTTGGAACTTGCGGAAAAGGAAGGCGCAGATCTGATGCTTGCGACAGACCCTGATGCAGATCGTGTCGGAATTGCCATGAAATGCCCGGATGGTTCTTATGAGCTGGTTTCCGGTAACGAAATGGGAGTTCTTTTGTTAGATTACATCTGTGCAGCACGTATGGAAAACGGCACCATGCCGGAACGAGCTGTGGCTGTGAAATCCATCGTTTCTACACCGCTGGCTGATGCAGTGGCGGCACATTATGGCGTGGAACTTCGCAATGTTCTGACTGGATTTAAATGGATTGGTGACCAGATTGCAAATCTGGAAGCTGCAGGGGAAGTTGACCGTTTTATCTTTGGATTTGAAGAAAGTTATGGTTATCTTGCCGGCCCGTATGTACGTGATAAGGATGCTGTGATCGGTTCAATGCTGATCTGTGAAATGGCAGCTTATTACAGAAGTATCGGTTCTTCTATTAAACAGCGTCTGGAAGAAATTTATGCACAGTATGGAAGATACTTAAATAAAGTAGATAGTTTTGAGTTCCCAGGTTTATCCGGTATGGATAAAATGGCGGGAATTATGGAGAATTTAAGAAATAATCCACCGGCTGAGATCGGCGGTTACAAAGTTGAAAAGATCGTGGATTACAAAAAAACGGAAGAAACCAAACTTCCTTCTGCAAATGTTCTGGTATTTAAATTAGAAGGCGGTGCTGAAGCCATCGTTCGTCCGTCTGGAACAGAGCCAAAGATCAAAACTTATTTTACAACCTTAGGAAAGGATCTGGCAGAAGCACAGGCACAGAAAGATGTTCTGGCAGCTGCTTTAAAACCAATCTTTGCTTAATACCTGAATTGCAAGATGAAATAAGAAAATGCCGTTGGGTGAGTGGAACTCATGCGATGGCATTTTTTTATTGTGTAAAATAACCAAGAAATATTGTATAGTTTTACAAAAGTCAAAAAAACGACCAAAATTGATAGACTTCGACACAAGGTTTTTCTTATAATATGCATGGGTACAGAGGGGAAGGTATCTGTACATGGAAAGGGTAATTGTGAAAAGGAGGTTTTTTATGCGAAGAACTAAGAAGTGGTTTGCTCTATGGCTTGCATTGTGTATGGCGGTTCCGGGTACAGCAGGTATGTGGTATTCGGATATGCAGATGGTACATGCAGAAGAAACAACCGAATGCGGAACGGCAATTTCGGAAATGTTTGACACGTCTCAAAGAGATAATACCTGGCTTTTTACCGGTGGAGAGGTTGTAAACGGGGGTTTTGATCAGACCAGAGGAAGCCGCAATTATGTAGGACAATTTGAAGAGTACATACGATGGTCGATTGCAAATTCACCAATCAATGGCCGTCAGAGATTTGCATTTCATATCGCAAAAGAAGGACGTACACTGGCAGATATTGTGAAAAATTATGACAATCTGGTAAAACAATACAAAACCAGGGCCGCTGTTTATATGGTTGGTTCAGAGGATTATATGCAGGGGGAGGCACAACTTGAGGAATTTAAGAAAAACTTGAAGTCCTTTATCGACCAGTCCCTGGAATTGAAAGATGGAAAAGGATTTGCAGTGATCCAAATGCCGTATGCAGTGAAAGAGGAAGCCGTGAATGGACAGATTGAGAAGTATTGGGAAGCGGTTAATACAGTTGTGGCAGAATATTCCTCTGACAGTGAGAAATTTTCCCATATTGTAGTGGTGGATCATTATACAGCGACAAAATCTGATGATGATTTTAAAAATGAGAAACAGACAGCAGACGGCAAATTAAATGCCAAGGGACATTTGGAAATTGCCAGACAGTTTGCGGAGGTGACAGCCGGACTGGAAAGTAATCAAGAATTCCCAAGAGCGGGGGTTACGCTGGATCGAAAAGAAGCAGCACAGCCAGAAGAATATCCGGATGTAATGCCGGAGGTCAAAGCCGGCGAAACTTCTTTGGATGTGGTGATTCCGAAAGAAAATGGAACGGCGTGGAATTACGAAGTTCAGATGGAAAATCTGACGGTTACGGGAACGTCGGATAAAGCAGCTTTTCAGATTAAAGATCTTCCACAGGGGGCGCCTTATGTTTTGAAAATCCGTTCACAGGACGGTAAAAAACAGCTGGTGACCACAAAAGGCAAGATCACAAAGGATGAGGTGGCTGTGAAAAATACACAGGTATTGGATGAAGATCAGCAAAAGATTGCAGATCTGATGAAGACAAAGGATTCCCTGACCTGGCTGTTTATGGGGGATTCCATTACCCATGCAGCACAGTATACCGCTGGTTATGATGGAATAGTTCAGGCATTTGAAAAATATGTGAAAGAAGAACTCGGAAGAGCAGATGACATTGTATTAAATACGGCGGTGTCTAACGCAAATGCAATAACTACCGTACAGGAACTGGATCAACGTTTGACAAATTATCACCCGGATGTGGTATCAATTATGCTGGGTACCAATGATTGTTCGCCGGTTGCAAATGTCAGCTTGGAACAATTTGAAAGCAATATGCGGACAATCCTGACAAAGATCAAAGAAATCAATCCGAATGCAGTCATTCTTTTAAGAACACCGACACCAGTTTTTGATGACAATAGAATGCCGAATATCGACAGCTATATGGCTGTTTTGGAAGATTTAAGAGATGAATTTGATACCATGTGGATCGATCAGTATACAGAGCTGAAAGAAATTACAGACACTTATGGTTCATGGATTAGAGGAAAGCTGTTTCCGGATGGACTTCATCCGGATGCCAATGGACACCGTTATATGACCAATCAGTTTATCAAAGCCTGTGGTTTTTGGACAGAGGACAGTGCGATGACAAATCTTTATTATGATATGGGAATTACGGAAGTAACCAATCCATTGGAACCGGAGATTGTTTTTAACAGAAAAGAGATGGGAATTTCAATAGAAGTTCTGGAAAAAAGTTCCGGTTTGTCTCTGGGAGATGTGACGATCAAAGCGACCGCTCAGGCAAATGGTCAGACTTATGAAGCATCTGTAAAGGAAGGAAAACGTTATGCGATTCTTTCAGGGCTTCCGGAAAATGATACCTATCAGGTAGAGATTTCCGGTTATCAGACGAATGCTGCAAAGAAGGTTATTTTTGAGAGTGTAAATGTGACTTTGAGTGATGAGCAGGCGGAGGAATCAGTGGAACTGATATTAAGCAATCGAAAATTGAAATCAGCCAAGACGGGGACTTTGGTAGGGAAAGTATCCGTGGATGGTCTGATTGGAACAGATTCTTATACCTACAGCCTGTGTGAAGGAGAAGGAAGCAAGGATAATGGTTTCTTTGAAATCATAGATGGTCAGTTGAAGATAAAAACAGATCTGACGGCAGGAAAGGATTATCAGATCCGTGTCCGCGCAGCCGGTGAAAAGATCACAAAGGAAGCGACATTTACGATTTATGTGGTTTCGAAGGAACCTTTGGTGGAAAGAACGGATCTGACCATTGAAGAGGGAAGTTATGTAGACCTGAGTGGAGAAGAAAATGCCTCCAAATTGCTGACGCTGGAAGAAGGAACGATTACGGCAGAATATACCTCTACATCGACCTTTGGTGTACAGTCATTGTTTAGTATGAGCGCCGGGACAACTGCCAATGATCATTTTCATGTATATATAACTCCGGCAGGAAGATTGGGTTGCGAGATCAGGACAAATGCGAAAAATTGTCATTATTATATAGACAATGCAGTGACTGCGGGCGTGAAAAACAGGATTGCATGGAAGGCAGATCAGGAAAATCAGCAGTATAAATTCTTTGTAAATGGTGTACTTGTTTTAAAAATTGATGCAACAGACGGATATCGGTTTGCAAAGGATATTGAAGGCATGGATACGGTGTGGCTCGGTGCAGTCAAACGAAGCGGAGCTGCCAAATATACTTTCGGCGGATCCATTCATGAGATCAAAGCCTATGAAGCTGTATTGACCGATGAGGAACTGATCGAATGGACCAAGGATCTGACGGCAGAGGAACCGGCACAAGGCGTACCGATGGAAAGCGAATTGCCGAAGGCTGGAAGCATCAGCGTTTTGCCAGAAAATAAAACGAATGACCAGCCATTTGCGGCAGGTACGGCGGGGTGTCAGAAATATCGTATTCCGGCATTGATCACATTGGAAAATGGGGATCTTTTGGCAGCGGCGGATGCAAGATGGACCGGCGGCGCTGACTGGGGTGGCTTGGATACCATTGCATCTGTGTCGGACGACCAGGGAAAAACCTGGTATTACAGTTTTCCAATTTATTTCCCGGACAGCAATGAGCAGTATCCGGGAAATCAAGTAGCAACGACAGCTATTGATCCGGTACTTGTGCAGGGAAATGATGGAACCATTTATTGTATCGCGGATATGAATCCGAGTGGAATTACCACAGGAGATATTATGCCGGCAAAAGGAACCGGATTTGTAAAGATTGATGGAAAAGATCGTCTGGTACTGACTGATACCTATACAAAACCGACTTCCCAGGAATGGGCAACTTATGGTGATCCGGAAACGTATGAATATTATGTAGGTGATTTTTCAGAAGGTTATGCGCCGGTGCTGAATAAGGCGGATCATTCAGCAACCGAATGGTGTGTTGATGAATGGTACAATATTTATCAGGCTGATCCGGAAACCGGAGAGCCGAAGGCAAAACTGACACAGAACATGGTAAATGAAGATACGCAGATCCAGCAGAATGTATTTTATAAAGATTCGGTACTTCATGTATTCAATACCGGGTATTTATGGCTTGTAACTTCCAAGGATCATGGAAGAACCTGGGGAAATCCACAGATATTGAATACACAAATTAAGCGGGATGACGATAAGGAAGTAGCACTTTTAGCTTCTCCGGGACAGGGAATTACAACCAGCGGCGGTGATATTGTAATCCCGTTCTATGATCATGGGGATGGAATGGAAAATGCAAGTGTGATCTGGTCCTCTGATGAGGGAAAGACGTGGAAACGTTCCAATGATGTAGCAGGCAGTTTGTGGTCCTCTGAAAGTGAAGTTGTAGAATTGGATCAGCAGACACTTCGTATGTTTTTCCGCAGCGGAACCGGAAAAATCTGTTATGCAGATATTACAAAAAATGATGCCGGAGAATGGGTGATGGGAAAAGGCATCGCGACAAATATTGATGTATGTTCGACCTGTAATGTGACAGCAATCCGCCATTCTCAAAAAATAAATGGAAAGACGGTTCTTCTGGTGGCGTGTCCTGGTGGCAGCGGCCGTGCCAATGGAAAAATATTTACGTTTCTGACAGAGAAAGATCATTCCATGACACTTTACAACACTTATGAGATAAATTCCGGTTATTATGCATATTCCTGTATGACAGAGATGGAGGATGGAAATATTGGTCTTTTATGGGAAAATGCAGGTACGTCGATCCGTTTTGATAAATTAAATCTGAAGCAGGTACTGGGAACAGAGAAATATGTGGAACTTCATGCGGGTGAAACCTATGTGGATGAAAAAACTGCCCTGGAAGCTGCCCAAATCACGAAAACTCCGGATGAAAAAATTGCAACCGTTCATACGGAATTTGTCACTGAAACGGGAAAAACGGCACTGTTGGATCATGACTCATCCGCCGGTTTTGCAAAAGAACCGGGCAATGCTTTGGTAGAAGATGCGGAATTTACCTTCACGGCAAGCGGTGATTACTGGAAGATCTACAATGAAAAGAAATCTGTTTATCTACGAAATGATATGGCGGATGCTTATTTTGGAACCGAATCAGAGATGAAAGTAACTGCTGTCAACGGCACAGACGGAATGGAATTTAAGATTTCTAAAACGGATGATACCCGTTATATTCTGTTCTATTATGCACAGATGAACTGGAATTCCAACAGCGGCGGCTATAAGGAAAATTACGAAGAACAGGGTAAACAGCAAGTTGTTCTTTTGGAAAAACAGGCGACAGCTTCAGCAGAAGATATTGTTCCGGGTTACAAACGCGTGGAAAAGATCACAAGCGGAAAACAGTATCTGATCACATACATTACCGCCGAAGGCGATGTGATCGTTCTTTATCCGACCAACGGAAAGAATGCACAGACGAAGAAAGTGGGCGGTACTGCAAATATTTCAAAGAATGTGACGAAGATTACGGCGGTGGCACCGGGTAATACACAGGCAGTTGTAGGAGAAATTACTTATTACATTACGGTTGTGGATCCAAAGGAAAGTCCGACTTATGCAGGCAATGACTATCCGGTAGAAAAACTGACGGCAATTTCCGAGAGCGAGTATCCGGGAACAGCAAATGAAGGTCCGGATGATTATATTCTGGACGGAAACGAAGGAACACATTGGCATACGAATTGGAATACTTCCGAAGCATCGGATGTGGAAAAACGATGGGTTGGCGTAAGTTTGGCAGAGGCTGCAAAGATAGAAGGGATCCGTTATCTTCCACGAACCGGAAACAGCAAAAATGGTGCTGTGACAGAATATAAGGTTCAGTATCGCACTGCAGATGATGGGGAATGGATCGATATTGAAGGTGCGACGGGTACCTGGGACAAGGATGACCAGAACTGGAAACTGATCAGATTTGATGCTGTGACTGTAAAACAGATTCGTATCGTGGGTATTCATACCTATGCAGACAGCGTCAATGGCAGTGACAAACATATGAGTACGGCAGAATTTCGTATTATCGCAGCTGAAGCAGAACCAGACGAAAAGCCGGAAGTACCGGATACAAAACCAGAAGAAAAGGATCCGGTAACAGAAGTATTTACAGACGTTGTAGCAGGTTCGTGGTATGTGGATGCGGTACAGTATGTATATAATACCGGGCTGATGTCAGGTTTTCAGGAACAATTTACACCGAATGCAAATATGTCAAGAGCCATGGTCGTAACTACTCTTTACAGAATGGAAGGTTCTCCGGCGGTAAGTGATTACAGCGCATACCTTGCATTCAAGGATGTAAAAGAGGGCGATTGGTACGCAGATGCAGTAGCATGGGCATTAAACAATGACATTGCAACCGGAGATCCGATCAACCAGAAATTCAATCCAAATGCCAATGTAACCAGAGAACAGCTGGCAGCATTCCTTTATAGATACACAGAATTCAAAGGTGGATCTGTAACAGAAAGAGGCGACTTTAGCGACATGAAAAATGCTGACAAGGTAAGCAGCTGGGCATTAAAGGAAATGCAGTGGGCAGTTGGAACAGAACTGATCAGCGGTATTGTAGAAGTCAAAGGCGAACAGATCGTAGCTCGTGATCTTGCACCACAGGGCAACGCAACCAGAGCACAGATGGCAACGATTTTACAGAGATACTGTGAAAAATAACCTGATTGCATGAAAAAATTGTATAAAAATTGAAAGACAGACCGGCGCATTTTACCTGTGCCGGTCTGATTTTTTCATAATCTCTTACGTTGACACTAGGGATGGAATGGCATATAATTCAAATAAAATAACAAGAATTGAGGTGCTGTGAATTGGGAAAATATTTTGGCACAGACGGTTTCCGCGGGGAAGCCAATGTGAAATTGACAGTAGAACATGCATTTAAGGTTGGCCGTTATCTGGGCTATTATTATAAAAAAGAAGGTCACAGACCAAGAATTGTGATCGGAAAGGATACAAGACGAAGCAGTTATATGTTCGAGTACTCCCTGGTAGCAGGTCTGACTGCTTCGGGGGCCGATGTGTCCTTGCTGCACGTTACGACGACGCCAAGTGTTTCTTATGTAGTTCGTACAGAAGAATTTGACTGTGGTATTATGATCTCCGCAAGTCATAATCCATTTTATGACAATGGAATCAAACTCATTAACTGCAACGGACAGAAAATGGAAGCAGAGGTTGAGGAAAAGATTGAGCAGTACATTGATGGAAAATTGGGAGAGCTCCCTTATGCAGAAAAGGAAGAAATTGGCTGTGCGACAGACTTTTCAGCAGGAAGAAACCGCTATATCGGCTATCTGATCTCCCTGCCTACCCGTTCCTTTAAAAATAAAAAAGTCGGATTGGATTGTGCAAACGGAAGTGCTTCTGCCATTGCAAAAAGTGTATTTGATGCACTGGGAGCCCATACTTACGTGATCCACAACGATCCGGATGGAACCAATATTAATACCAATTGCGGATCTACGCATATTGAGGAACTGCAGAGGTATGTAGTGGAAAATCATCTGGATGTTGGTTTTGCCTATGACGGAGATGCAGACAGATGTCTTGCAGTGGATGAAAATGGAAATCTCATTGATGGGGATCTGATCATGTACGTCTGCGGAAAATATATGAAGGAAAATGGAAAACTGCACGACGATACCGTAGTGACCACGATCATGTCAAATATCGGTCTTTATAAAGCTTTTGATAGAGAAGGTATCAAATATGAAAAAACCAATGTAGGCGATAAATACGTCTACGAAAATATGGTGAAAAACGGGTATTCTCTGGGTGGAGAACAGTCAGGTCATATTATTTTCAGCAAACATGCGACCACAGGGGATGGTATCCTAACCTCATTAAAGATTATGGAAGTGCTTTTGGAAAAGAAAACGACCTTAGGTACATTGGCTTCTGAAGTGAAGATTTATCCGCAGCTTCTGAAAAATGTCAGAGTAACGGATAAAGATCTTGTATTAAATCACCCGTCCGTTCAGGAAGCAGAAAAGAAGGTTGCAGAAGCTTTGGGGGATAATGGTCGTATTCTGGTACGTGCCAGTGGTACAGAACCACTCCTTCGTGTGATGGTGGAAGCAGAGACCCAGGAGCTTTGTGAAAAATATGTCACAGAAGTAATCGATGCAATGAAAGCAGTTATGTAATAGATAGGAGAAGACAAATGAAGAAAACAGCATTAGTGATCATGGCGGCAGGTCTTGGAAGCCGTTTTGGAGAAGGATTAAAACAGCTTGCCAAAGTAGGACCGGGCGGAGAGATCATTATGGATTATTCCATCCACGACGCGTTGGAAGCAGGATTTGATAAGATCGTATTTATCATCCGCAAGGATATTGAAGCAGAATTTAAGGAAGTTATCGGCAGCAGAATCGAAAAAATTGCAGAAGTAGCTTATGTTTATCAGGAACTTGAGAAACTTCCGGAGGGATTTACAAAGCCGGCTGACAGAACCAAACCTTTTGGCACCGGTCATGCGGTTCTTTGCTGCAAAGGCATTGTTCAGGAACCATTTGCGGTAATCAATGCAGATGATTATTATGGAAAAGAGGCTTTTGTAAAGGTACATGATTTCCTGGTACAGGATCATTCAGCAGAAGAAAAACTCCAGTTTTGTATGGCAGGATTTATTCTGGGAAATACTTTAAGTGACAACGGCGCCGTGACCAGAGGTCTTTGTCAGGTAGATGACCAGAATCATCTGAGAAAAGTTGTCGAAACAGGCGGGCTTGTAAAAACAGCAGAAGGTGCCGGAATTGAAAAAGAGGACGGTACAGTAGAAGCTACGGATGCCGGTGTTTATGCATCGATGAACATGTGGGGATTTTCACCGGAAATGCTGGATATTTTAGAAGAAAACTTTGTGGCATTTTTAGAGAGCATTCCCCAGGGTGATGTTAAGAAAGAATATCTGCTTCCATCTGTGGTAGATCAGCAGATCCAGGAAGGAAAGGCGGAAGTGACGGTTCTTGAAACCAGAGACAAGTGGTTCGGGGTAACCTACAAAGAAGACAAACCACTGGTCATGGCTTCTTTCCAGGCACTGGTTGATGCCGGTGTTTATAAAGAAAAACTGTTTTCATAGCCGGCGAAAGAAAGGGAAAAACAGCAGAAATTTATGACAATAGAATTTAAAAAGCCGGTGATCGGGGATAAAGACCTGGTCACCGGCTATATCAAACAAAAAAAATCAAGAAGTTGTGAAGATACTTTTGGAAATCTGCTTCTCTGGGCAAGGTTTTATAATATCCGGATTGCAGAAGTAGAGGGAATGCTTGTATCAGCAACCTGTGGCAATAAGATTAGTTATCATTATCCTTATGGTTCCGGTGATGTCAGAAAATGTGTAGAAGCTTTGATGGCATACAGTGAAGAAAAGGGGCAGGAATTTATGATGCACTGTGTAACGCCGGAAGAGTTTGCAGAGCTGGATCATTTATTTCCGGGGGAATTTGAAATTGAATATCACAGAGATATTGCCGATTATGTTTATGAAGCGGAAAAGCTTCGGACGCTTTCGGGGAAAAAATATCATGGAAAAAAGAATCATGTGAATAAATTTCGAAAAATGTATGAAAATTGGGAATATGTATCGTTAAACAGTGAAAATGCAGAAGAAGCATTTCAGCTGCTCCTAAAATGGAAGGATTTAAATGGCTGCTATGATCATGAAGAAAAAAATGCGGAAAGCTGTGTTGCAGCCAATTATCTGCGTTTGTTTGATGAACTGGGAGTCTGCGGCGGCATTTTGCGGGCAAATGGTCAGGCAGTGGCATTTACCATAGGGGAGCGTGTGTGCGATGATACGATGGTGGTGCATATTGAAAAAGCACTGACCGAATATGAGGGAGCCTACCCGATGATCAACCAGCAATTCGTGGAGCACGAATGCCGGGATGTGATTTACGTAAATCGGGAGGAAGATACGGGAGATGAGGGACTACGCAAAGCAAAAATGTCCTATCGCCCGGAGTTTATGGTGGAAAAAGGAACTGTAAAGAGAAAACAACAACAGGTGAAATAAGATGAAAAAAAAGATTTATTTTATCTATAATCCTCATGCGGGAAAGGAACAGATTGGGAGTAAGTTGAATGAGATCATCTGCATCCTTGCAGATCAGGAGAATGAACTGACTGTGGTGCCGACGATTGGTTATCTGGATGCAATGCAGCGAGTGAAAAATCTGCCGGAAGGTTATGATCTGGTCGTCTGCAGCGGCGGTGACGGGACTCTGGATGAGGTTGTTACAGGAATGATGAAACGTCCGGAAGGTCAGAGACTTCCCATTGGTTACATTCCGGCGGGAACTACCAACGATTTTGCCCGAAGCCTGGAAATCCCAAGGAATATGCCGGAAGCAGCCAGAAGTATTATGAATGGGAAACCGTTTGCATGTGATATGGGTTCCTTTAATGATGATACCTTTGTATACATTGCATCGTTTGGCATATTTACAGATGTCTCCTATAGTACCAAACAAGAAATGAAAAATGTTCTGGGTCATATGGCCTATATTTTGGAAGCAATGAAGAGTCTGTATAACATCAAATCCTATCAGATGAAGGTAGTCAGCGAAGAAATGGAATTTGAAGGGGATTTCCTCTTTGGAATGATCACAAATTCAAAATCTGTTGCCGGATTTAAGGGACTGGTACGAAATGAAGTGGTTTTTGATGACGGCGTTTATGAAGTGACATTTATCAAACGTCCCAAAAATCCGTTAGAAATCCAGGAAATCTTAGCTTCCCTGATCGATGAGCGAATCGATTCGAAATATATGTACTCTTTCCGGACCAAAAAACTTTCCATTCAGGCGCAGGAGATGGTTCCGTGGACGCTGGATGGGGAATTTGGCGGGGAACATCAGCAGATAATTATTGAAAATAATCAAAAAGCAATTGAAATTATTGTTCCAAAGGAAGGAATCTGATGAAAAAGCGCGAAAAGACGTAAAAAAATGTTTTCATTTTTATAATTATGAGTTATAATAGAGCCAAATGAGGATTTATACAAATTCTTAAAATTCCATCAGACTGAAAAGTTTGATGAGAAAATATTCACAAACATTGTTATATGGAGGTAATGTTATGTTAGTTTCAGCAGCAGAAATGCTCAAAAAAGCAAAAGCAGGCCATTATGCAGTAGGTCAGTTCAACATTAACAACTTAGAATGGACAAAAGCGATTTTACAGACAGCTCAGGAATGCAATTCCCCAGTAATCTTAGGTGTATCTGAAGGTGCTGGTA
>CAZLQJ010000020.1:0-25095 GCA_964561705.1 uncultured Lachnoclostridium sp.
TTTATGGAAAATGTGACGATGATCTTGACGGGGAAAGGGGAAATGGCAGGTGAAACGTGTTGGTTTGATATCAAGTTTTTTAGCGTTGCACTTCAGAAATGATTTTGCTATATTATTGATATATTTTAGTGGTTCAGGAGGCATTATGATTATCAATTTTATGGATAACAACGGTATCTGCACAATCATTAATGCGGATTTTAAAACAGAAACTGTTCAGATTGAAAACAAAACAGATTTTTTGTTGCATCGCGCTTTTGGAAACAATACCTCACCGACGTGGAAGGATTTTGAAGCATTTTTGGAAGAAAGATGTTTTCCACGTACACGTGATAAAATGAAACTGGTATTGAAAGACATGGGAATAGATCACTATGATCCGCTTACCATTATTCGAAAAACACATGGGCGTATGGCAGATGATACGCAATGGCTTGAGATTACAGAGGACTAAAACATGATAAATATGACAACATCTAAGCAAATAGATATGAACCGAGATTCTCCAAAAGGAAATCAGTTAAAATGGTTTGATCAGGGAACTTGGTACAAGGCAGATTATCTTGGTTACGAAGGTCTTTCTGAATATGTGGTCTCTCAGCTTTTGAAAAAAACAAATGTTCCTGAATTTGCAGATTATCAGCTAAAAAAAATTCAATATCAGGGAAAAATCTATAACGGCTGCGCAAGTGAAAATTTTCTCCAGGATGGAGCCGAATTGATTACATTGGAAAAGTTATTTAGAAAATTCAAGGGAATTGATCTAGCCAAAGAAATCGCTGGTTGGGAAACATCGAAAAAAATTCAATTTGTTGTTGAAGGGGTTGAACAACTTACTGGATTGACTGAGTTTGGGAAATATCTGACGATGATTTTAGAGTTGGATGCGATTTTTTTGAATGAAGATCGACACATGCATAATATTGCCGTTATTTACGACCGCGATAATACTTTCAAATATTGTCCGGTATTTGACAATGGATCTGCGTTGTTTTCAGATACAATCATCAGCTATGGCTTGAATGTTTCTTTGGATGAGTGTTATGCAACAATAGAAGCAAAACCATTTAGCATTTCTTTTGATGAGCAGATGGATGCTGCTGAAAATTTGTATGGAGTGCCGTTAAAATGCTGGTTTTCTGCAAATGATGCTGAAGATATTTTGAAAAAAGGATTAGATTTTTATCCAGAGAGTATTATTTCACGTGTTTCCGACCTCATTCACCGGCAGATCCGCAAATATAAATATCTTATGACAAATTCTTTTTAATATAAATTCAAAAATCTTGACCGGATCACAGAAAAATAGACACCGAAATATCCGAATTAAAAATCTCAATGAAAGAAACGGAGCCGAGCCGACTCCGTTTCTTAAACGTAAATTATTCTCCGAACAATCCACCAATTGCCCCGTTATTGTCTCCTTCTTCTTGAACAGTTCCAGAAGTTATCATTATATCTTCTGTTTCCATAGCCACTAATTCGAGAAGCGGTTCTACATAAACTGATTTTTTCATGAACATCAATCTCCTTTATTATTTATTTGTACCAGCTTCAATGATTCCTGCACCATAAGAAGCCCAAGAGCCTGTTAATTTTTCAGCAACGTCCATTACGGAACGATGTTCTTTTTCAATTGGCTGGCTATAAAGTGTAATTGTATCAGCAGTATAATCTCCACCTGAATTTTTTGTAGCGGTTCCATAGGTTACACTCATAGATGTATGGCATGTCTGGTCATAATATTTAGATGGAATTGCACTTTCTCCACCATCACCACCGATCAGAAGATTTGCTGTATAAGTACCATCTTCGTTATCTACTTTTCTCAGTTCTGTGATAGATTTTTCTAAGGTCAATGGATTGTTCTTAGATGCTTCTGCATAATATGTCCATGCTACAGCACTTGCCTCTTTTTCCTGGTAAGATGTCGGGAAAGTATATCCAAATCTAAGTGCTGTCTTTGTATAATCAACAGTTGTATTGGTTTCATCAGTGAACATTTTTTTTAAGGATCCACCAAGACATTCAACGCCGTTTGACTCAACACTTTCAGCTATTCTTACACGGATTTCTTTTGCGTTGGCATAGTTGTTGAAACCTTCTAACACTTTAACTTTGATTGCTTTTAATTCGGTTGCTGGGAAATTAGCAAGATGCCAATTGCTATCTTTTGTCCAGGTTCCACTACATAATTTTGTCCAAGAGATATCGCTTTCATTTGAAACAGAATTATTTCCGTTATTTGTTGTACTATCTACCGCAATTGTCACATCATCCGTTGTACCGTAAACTTCATATTTTCCAACAGCACCATTCCCATTATGAGAAAGCCAACGTACAGCATCAACAACAGTTGCTTCTTCGAATTTCATCACAACCCATGCTTGGTTAGCAAAATTAGATGTATTATAAGACGTATGCCATTTTGTGTTTTCATTACCGTCAAATGCAGCATAGACATTTCCGTCGTTATTTACATTCAAAACAGCTGACTCGGAGCCACCTGCTGTAACTGTAAGTTTATCAAGAGGATAATCGTTTGTTGGATCCTTTGCACTTCCCGGTTCTACAACCTGAACTGTAATATTTGTTGTATAGGTTGTTCCCTCGTATAAGTAGCTTACGGTAAGCATCTTATCACCTGTGCTTGAAAAATCATCACCAGTAACTGTAACATTTTCATTTCCTGTTACAGGTGCAGTTGTCTTATCGTTATATACAAGATTCAAAGATAACGTACTCATATCAAAAGTACTATTTTTTGCATAAACTGTTTTTGAAACAGAAGCATTGATTCCCTCTACTGCCTTAATCGCTTTCTGGTTTTTAATAACTTCAATTTCATAAATATGGTTTGAAGAATTTCCGCCATTACTGTTACTTCCACATCCGTAAATGCGTACATAACGTGCAGCCACGGTATTATTTAAATTAACAGTGAGACCATTTCCATCTTCCTGATAAAGATCAGCAGTACCTACACCAAATCCATGCTGATTTTCTAATGTTGTATCGTGTGCATTTCCAGCTTTGTCTGAGTTGTAGATTACACTACGTGAAGAATCTGTTGCAAATCCTTCTTCGGTTTCAGATAATACGATTGTTGTAGAATAATACATTCTGCCGTCAGCATATCTATATAATCTCAACGTATCAATATTACGGACAGCGCCCAAATCTAACTGAATATATGTAGAAGAAAAATCGTTTGTATCTTCAGCTGCTCGGTATGCTGCATAGTTTCCAGTTCTGTTTCCATCGTATACAGTTGCATAACTAGACTCAAATTTAGCATCTGCGTCTGTAGCAGTTACACGTGCAACAGCACTAACACCAGCTTCGCGTGCCCAGTTTTTTTCTATATTCGTAATCTGACTTTCAGAACCTTCAACATAAGAAATGTCAAATTTGTCAAGCTGAGGACCACCAGCAGCAGTGTTTGCATGCAGATATAATGTTCCATCACCAGCCTCAGGAATATAGAATTTAAATGATCCGGTATGAGTTTCTCTAGCAGAATCATTTGCCCCAATGGTTACATCACCGGCCTGGATCTTACCATTAAACTCTTCCCAGTAGAGACCATTGTTTGCATTGCCACTTCTATAATATGCTGTAGCAGTATAGATACCAGCTTTTTCAGCGGTATATTGAAGTTCAAGATAGTCCCCTCCATTAGAACCACCTGGCTGCATGGCATTTACAAAGCATTTGTTGCTTGCCCATTCCACGTTATCTTTATACTCCATTTTGTAGCCAGCATCATTTGTATTATCATCATGCATTATCATGTGCTCTGCTTCTAATGTTACTGCAGTGGATGTTGTAGGGAATTGAAAACGATCCTCTGCTGTGTACTGAGTTGTACGTGTTGTAGCATTTTCTTCAGCTGCAACAACTGACATCACCGGCCAATTTGTGCCTGTCATTACCATAGCTGCTGCACATGCCATGGCAATTGATTTTTTCCATGTTTTTCTCATGTTTTTCTCTCCTTTACTTATTTTGTCATTTTTCATAAATCCTACATTTCAAAAAACATCTCTATTTTGTTTTTCCCCCTAAGCCTCCTTTGTGTTCATGTTTCGATCAGGACAGTTTGCCCATCCTACATAGATATCTTTCGTTTCTGGTTAATGGAATTTCTTCGTAGAGTATTCCCCTGAACGAAAAAATAGGGAAGAAGGTTGAAAATATGGGATTTTTATGGAAAATGTGACGATGATCTTGACGGGGAAAGGGGAAATGGCAGGTGAAATGTGCGAGTTCAAAAGCTGCTGATCTTACATTGAAATGGTTGTTTTTTAGAAATGTATCCTTTATACTTTAACCACAGGCAGAAATTCTTCTTATGAAAGATGTAAGGAGAATTTATGAACAAAAAGAACTTTAAAGATCTCAATTTAAGCAACGCTTTTTGGTTTGCAGCAGCTTTGAATGCTGAAGAAATATCAATTGGATCAGGAAAAATAATCTAAAAATCTTCAGATGGGCATGCGAC
The DNA here is from genome assembly GCA_964561705.1 of uncultured Lachnoclostridium sp. Taxonomy (GTDB): domain Bacteria; phylum Bacillota; class Clostridia; order Lachnospirales; family Lachnospiraceae; genus HGM12587. The sequence goes on from CAZLQJ010000020.1 coordinate 4,505, forward strand.
TAACGATGTCCATTTTTCTTAAACAATCCTATGAATATTAGAATAACTTCATAAGAAGAAACTGTCTGTTGTAAAAATATGATTGTTTTGAATTATGTGATAAAAGTTCGTGCAGAATACTTATTTTTTTGGTAAGATAAGAGAAGTATGAAAAAAGAGAGAATTAGTATGAAAAAAGTACATTATAATTTATCAGAGATGGAACCAGTAATCCGGAATGTGCTTTCCAAGGGCGGGACGTTTCAGTTTTATCCACAAGGGACAAGTATGCTTCCGTCGATCGTTGCCGGTAAGGATCAGGTGTTGCTGGCACCGCTTCCGGAAAATTTAAAGAAATATCAGGTGGTTTTATATAAAAGAGAGAATGGTGCCTTTGTTCTGCATCGCATTGTGAAAAAAAGGGCACAGGACTATGTGATGCGTGGAGACAACCAGTATGTGCTGGAGCCGGGTATTCACAGAGAACAGATGATTGGGATCGTAGAGAAGGTGATCAAACCGGATCAGGTGATTGATACAGAAGCTGTTTCTTATCGAATGAAATGGGCAATATGGGTACACACAGCTTTTTTTAGAAGATATATTATGGCTTTGGGGCGTCGGGTCCACCGAATTGTGAGATAATTATCTGGGCAGCTTTGGCATTTGTCTGATTGATTTTTACAGGATACTGTAATCGCTTTTCATAGTTCCACATAGATTAACATTCAACTCCTTCCCATGGCCATGGTTCGTTTACCCAGCTCCAAGGTGTATTGTCATCTACGGCATAATCGATGGCAAGCGGAGCATAGTGTTTGGCATATTCTTTGACAGCTTCGATGCGCAGACTGCGTTGCTTCTGGAAGTAGGCAAGAGCATCCTGATCATAAGGATGTGTGTCCAAAAACAGGTTCGCTTCATTCATGGCAAAGCTATGGCGGTTAATGCGATTTAATAATTCCTTCTGGGAAGGCACAGGAGCAGAGGTATTTCTGCTCATTTGATTGGTTGTGCGATAGACGCTAGAACAGGTGGTTTGACGATGATCCATCATTTACATGCACCTCGCTTTCCGCAAAATGGTTTATCAAGCTCCGGAAAAATAGTTCCGGCACAAAGCGCTTTTGCTAAATCGTAGGTCTGACCAAATCTCTGCCATGGGACATAAGCCATTGCAAGAGGAAATTGTCCTAAGGCATCCATAGAATTACGGCTGTTTCTTACATTGTTTTGACACTTACATTCATTCATGGTAAATACTCCTTTCGAATGTTCTTTTAAATAGTGTATGAAATGAAACGAAAATCGACACAGTCAAATATTGCATCTGAGCGTATCTTGGGTTAGAATAGGAGCATTGGAGTGAAAAATGAAAAAACATGCTTATTTAATTATGGCTCATACACAGCCGGAACTTTTGAAAACATTGATTCGGCTGCTGGATGATGAGAGAAATGATATTTACATTCATATAGATAAAAAGGCAGCAGATTACCCTCTGGAAGAGGTGCTGGAAACGGCTAAAAGATCGAAATGTATTTTGACTGAACGTACGGATGTTGTATGGGGCGCTTATTCGCAGATTAACTGTGAAATGGTGTTGTTAAAGGCGGCAGTGCAGGGAAATTATCAATATTATCACCTGCTTTCCGGAATGGATCTGCCAATCAGGACCCAGGATGAAATTCATGCTTTTTTTGACAAGTATGAGGGGTTGGAATTTGTAGATGAAGATCTTCCATTGATCAGTGAGGCTGCTCTTTCCAGAGTACGGTATGCCCATCATTTTTTTGGAAAGGCGGGAAGTCTGAAGGATGTTTTGGGCGCTTTGGAAGTGAAATTTCAGAAGCTTTTGAAAGTAGACAGGTTAAAGCTATATAAGGGAGTGGTTTTTCAGAAGGGCAGAAACTGGTTCAGCATTACCCATGGCCTTGCGAAGTTGACTGTGGAGAGAGAAGAATGGATTAAAGAAGTTTTTGCACATTCCGTTTGCGGTGATGAGCTTTTTTTACAGACCATTGCCAGAAACAGCAGTTATGCGGATCGCATCTGTAATCAGAATACCATGCCGCAGATTTGCGATACACGTTTGATCGATTGGGAACGGGGAAGTCACAACAATCCTTATGTGTTCCGCAACAGTGACCGGATGGAGTTGAAAACGTCAAAAGCGATGTTTGCGAGAAAATTTGATCTGAATGTTGATTCGAAGATCGTAAATATTTTATTAGAAGAATTAAAAGGTTAACAATATGAACTATCAATTATTAATGAATATGGCCATGAAAGTAGGGGAAGTGATGCTTAGTCATGGTGCGGAGGCGCATCGTGTGGAGGATACTGTTCATAGAATCTTAAAGACTGCGAATCTTGAAACAGCAGAGGTGTTTGTAATCATGACCGGAATGTTTGCTACGTTATCAGATCCATCCATAGATACGATTACGGTGACCAGGCGTGTACACAGTCGTGGAAATAATTTGAAGCAGATCTGTTATGCCAATGAGATTTCCAGACAGTACTGTGAGGGCGTTTTGAGTCTTGAGGAGGCTTATGACCTAATCTGTGAGGGTTGCAGCTGGGAATACACACCGTGGATGTTTATGGTTGGAACCGTTTTAATCGTTGCGACATTTCCACTTCTTGTAGGTGGTACTTATTACGATTGTGCAGCCAGTCTTTTGGCAGGTTTTTTGGTAGCAGGAAGCAGTTATCTGGTGCGTACCATCCGCATGCATCCTTTTATGCAGGATTTGGTGGTGTCGTTTCTTGCCGGTGTGGCATATCTGGCTTTCAATCGTCTGCTTCCATTTAAAATCCATCAGGATGCAGTAATCATTGCTTGCATCATGCCTTTGGTTCCGGGAGTTGCGATTACCAATGCAATTCGTGATACCTTAAATGGAGATTATGTTTCCGGTGCTGCGAGAGCAGTGGAAGCGTTTATCAAAGCACTTGCCATTGCCTTGGGTGTGGGGATCAGTCTGATCTTGTTGGGAGGTGCTGTGGTATGATCGCACAATTGATCTCGGTATTTATCGGGGTGGTCGGTTTTGCCATCCTTCTGGAAATCCAAAAGCGTTATCTGGTTTATTGTGGGGTCGCAGGGACCGTCGGATGGGCAGTTTATTTGCTGGCGCAGCAGTTCTTTCCGATGGGAAGTGTATTTTTTAGTTCATTTTGCATTGCGTTGCTTTCTCAGATTTTTGCCAGAAGGCTTCGATGTCCGGTGACGGTATTTTTGATCCCGGGAATTTACCCATCGGTGCCGGGAGCAGGGATTTATCGTACCGTTTATTATTTGATCATGGGAGAAAATTCTTTGGCTGCCCATTATTTACTGGAAACGCTGACTACAGCGGGGATGATCGCTCTGGGAATTTATATTGTAGATATTCTCTGGAAACTGCGAAAAGTAAATTGACATTGATTTATCACTTTACTATAATAAACATAGTGATATTTAGAGGAGAATGAGAAATGAAAAAAACATTTGTTACAAAGGAACAGGTGGAGCAGATCGTTGAAAAATATCCGACACCGTTTCATTTATATGATGAAAAAGGAATCCGGGAAAATGTTAAAGCTTTAAAAGAAGCATTTTCATGGAACAAAGGGTTTCGTGAATATTTTGCGGTGAAGGCGACACCAAATCCATTTTTGATAAAGATCCTGAACGAGTACGGCTGTGGCTGTGATTGTTCTTCTATGACGGAATTAAAGCTTTCAGAGACTATTGGTGTGACGGGAGAGCAGATCATGTTTTCTTCTAATGATACACCGGCGGAAGAATTTGCTTATGCCAATGAATTGGGTGCGATCATTAATTTGGATGATATTACGCATATTGAAGTTCTGGAGAAAACATTGGGAAAAATTCCTGAAACGATCAGCTGTCGTTTTAATCCGGGCGGTCTTTTTAAAATCAGCAATGATATCATGGATAATCCGGGGGATTCCAAATATGGTATGACCACGGAGCAGATTTTTGAGGCATTTAAGATTCTGAAAAGTAAGGGTGCAAAACATTTTGGTATTCATGCCTTTTTGGCAAGCAATACAGTGACAAATGAGTATTATCCAATGCTTGCCAAAATCTTGTTTGAGCTTGCTGTGCAGTTAAAAGAAGAAACCGGTGCGGAGATACGGTTTATCAATCTTTCCGGTGGAATTGGAATTCCTTATAAGCCGGATCAGGAGCCAAATGATATCAAGATTATAGGTGCTGGTGTAAAAACCGCTTATGAAGAGGTTCTGGTACCTGCCGGTATGGGAGAAGTTGCAATTTATACGGAACTTGGCCGTTTTATGATGGGGCCTTACGGATGTCTGGTAACCAAAGCAATCAATGAAAAACATACACATAAGGAGTATATTGGTGTAGATGCCTGTGCAGTAAACTTGATGCGTCCGGCAATGTATGGAGCATATCATCATATCACTGTTTTAGGAAAAGAAGACAAGGCATGTGACCACAAATATGATGTCACCGGTTCTTTATGTGAGAACAATGATAAATTTGCCATTGACAGAATGCTGCCGGAGATTGAAAAAGGTGATTATCTTGTGATCCATGATACGGGAGCCCATGGATTTTCAATGGGATATAATTACAATGGAAAATTAAAGTCAGCAGAACTTCTTTTAAAGGAAGACGGAAGTGTGCAGCTGATCAGAAGAGCAGAGACTGCAAAGGACTATTTTGCTACTTTTGACTGCTTTGATGAATTGGCTTCGTTAACTCGATAAAAAAAGCTTGCAAAACTGACCGGAATGTGATAGTATGTATTTCGGTCAGTGATTGCTGATTAAATATAGGCAGGAGTGGCGGAATGGCAGACGCATCAGACTCAAAATCTGACGCTGGCAACAGTGTGTGGGTTCAAGTCCCATCTCCTGCATGATGAGCCCCCTTGATTATTCAAGGGGGTTATGTATTATAACGGACAAAGATGCATTTATTTAGGAATTTGAGACTATGGAAAGATTGAAAGTTTTACATTTGTTAGCCACCGGAAGTATCGGTGGGATAGAAACACTTCTTAAAAACTATGATGAACAATCGAATCATGAAAATCTCTATCTGTTTGTATGGGAAGGCGGCGTGATCGCTGACGCATTAAAAGAGAGCGGACGTAAAGTCATGGTCTTAAATAAAACAAATCTTCAGACATTGTCCGTATTTCGTACAATTTTAAAGTTGTGCAAAGAGGAAAAAATCCAGGTGGCGGTGGTACATCATGCCTCGCCGATGTTGAAAATGCTTCTTGCAGTTTTGAAGATTTTTATGCCGGAATTGCCGACAATTGCTTATGCACATGCAGATGCACATGTGATATGTAATGAAAATAAACCTTTTGGATATCAGGTTCGCAAACTGATCCAGAAAGTTGGATTTCGTGCAGCGGATGGCGTGATTGCGATTTCACATTCTGTTCGAAAGAGTCTGTTAAATTACTTGAAAGTAGATCCGAAAAAGATTTCAATCATATACAACGGAGTTCCGTTGAAAAAATATGAAGAACAGGTGCCAAAGAGAAAGAACGGGAAGTTTTGTTTTACTTATGTGGGCAGGTTGTCAAAGGAGAAAGGTGTTCACAACATCCTTCAAATGTTTGCTGCATTGAGTCCACAGGTGCTGGATCGAATCGAACTTCAGATCATTGGAGATGGTCAGGATAAGGAAAAACTGATGGCTATGGCACAGGACAAAGGCTTAGGTTCTAAGACCCGTTTTTTAGGAAGTCGTACAGATATCCCGGAATTGTTAGCAGAAAGTCAGTTTTTTGTTCATTTTCCAGCTTGTGAAGAAGGATTTGGATTGGCAATCGTAGAGGCTATGGCTTCCGGAAATATTTGTATCTGCCTGAATAAAGGTGCTATTTCTGAAATCATCAATGATGGAAAAGATGGATATTTATTGGAGGATCTTTCAAGAGAAACATTTGAAAGTCTGATCCTTCGGTTGATGGATGATTATGATACACCGGAGGTTGGAAAACTTCGAAAAAATTCCGTTGAAAGAGCGAAAATATTTTCTCTTGAGCGGTTTTCCGAACAATTTGATAAATATATCGTAGATATTTACCAAAAAAAGAAATCAGAGATTTCTAAGTAAATTTAGTATAAAATAGGAATTATTTACCCTCTGTTCTGCAAAAGCAAAATAGAGGGAATTTTTTTAACAAAAATACGATTATGTGGTACAATGATCAAAAAGGAGGAAGGGATCCTATGCCGGAACAATTTTATAAAGAAGCTCTGAAAGCAGGGCAGAAGGAAAAAAGACATCTGATCAGTCGTGGACAATATCCATATCTGCCTGTAATGGATGAAATGATGTCGAAGGAACGTTTGAATAGTGGAAAACGTCTGGGAGTTATGCAGATTCCGGCGGAATTTATCGTTGGTACGAAAACAGAAGGAAGAACGAATGCTTTTGCGGCAAACTTTATGCCGCTTTTAGATCCGGCGTCGGAGTTTGCATTTAAATGGAGAATGCTTTGCAAGGCACATTTGGAAGAAGGAATTCGTGATCCGATCAAGGTTTATGAATATATGAACCGCTTTTATGTCGAAGAGGGAAATAAAAGAGTCAGTGTGTTGAAATTTTTTGGTGCAGTTTCAATTCCGGCGCAGGTAATCCGTATTTTACCGCCAAAAGGGGAAGAAAAAGAATTGAAGCTATATTATGAATTTTTGGATTTTTATAATTGTACAAAAATTAATTATATTGAGTTTTCAAGACTGGGAAGCTATACAAAACTTCAAAAACTTTTGGGAAAAGATGTGCAGGAGACATGGACGGAAAATGAAATCGAGACATTTCGGGCAAATTATTATTATTTTCTGCAGATTTTCGAAGAACTGGGCGGAAAATCTCTGAGATGTACGGTAGGTGATGCCTTTTTGGGTTACATTCAGATTTATGGTTATACGTCTTTTAAAGAAAAAAATGGTACGCAGATCAGATTGGAGATTAGTAGGATTTGGGAAGAGTTAGAACTTCTTCAGGAGGAAAAAGCAATCGATCTCAAACTTGATCCGGAGGATGAACATAAAAAATCAATCTTAGAACGAATGTTCGGGGAAAATCAAAAAGCAGCAAAAGTTGCTTTTATTTATGATAAAACGCCGGAACGTTCCGGTTGGACTTATGGACATGAATTGGGCAGACAGCATTTGGAAAAGGCATTTAATGGAAATATAGTTACATCTGTCTATGAAAATGTGATGAAATACGATCCGGAAAAGATTGTAGAACAGGCGGTTCTGGATGGAAATGATATCATTTTTACGACCTCGCCGAAACTTTTTGATGCAAGCCTGACCGCTGCTGTAAAGTATCCCGATAAAATTTTGCTGAATTGTTCTTTGAATAAACCTCACCGCTATATCAGAACTTATTATGCAAGAATGTATGAAGTGAAATTTATCATCGGTGCCATTGCCGGCGCTTTGGCAGAAAATGACAAGGTAGGATATGTTTGTGATTATCCGATCGTGGGGCAGATTGCCGGGATCAATGCCTTTGCATTAGGGGTGCAGATGGTAAATCCGAGAGCCAGGGTGTATCTGGAATGGTCTTCCGTACAGGGAACCTACATTGCGCTGGCTCGTTTGAGAAAGAAGGGCATCAAATTGATCTCTTCGATGGATTTTGCAAGACCGGATAATACTGCCAACAGCTTTTTTGGTCTGTTTGAATTGAATGAAGAGGGAAAGAAAAATCTGGCAATGCCAATCTGGCATTGGGGGGTGTATTATGAAAAACTGATCCGCAGCATTTTGAATAAGACTTTGCAGCAGGAATACGAATCCAGCAATAAGGCGTTGAATTATTACTGGGGAATGTCTGCAGGAGTGGTAGAGTTTATCTGCTCTAAAAATCTGCCGGAAAGTGTTCGGAAACTGACAGAACTAATCAAGGAAAATGTGTGTAAGAATGGTTATAATCCGTTCCAGGGACCAATTTATACCCAGGAGCATGCAGTGATTGATGAAAACAGCAGAGGATTGAGTTTTGAACAGGTTATTACCATGGATTGGTTAAATGAAAATATTGTAGGAACAATTCCTGTTTTTGAACAATTGAGTAAGGAAGCAAAAGAGACGGTTGAAAGTGCGGGCACACCGATTACAGGTGTGGGAGGAATGAAATGAAAATTTTAGCGATTGCAGATGAAGCTGCAAGATACTATTATGATTGCTATGTACCGGGAAGGCTGGATGAATTTGACCTGATTCTGGCTTGCGGGGATTTAAAAGCAAAATATCTGGAATTTATTGCTACGATGGCACATTGTCCGGTGCTGTATGTTCGTGGAAATCATGATGACAGTTTTACAACAGCTCCGCCGGAAGGATGTATTTGTATTGAGAATCAGATTTATGAATATAAGGGTGTACGTATTCTGGGTCTTGGCGGATCCTACCGCTACAGGGATGGAAAAAATATGTACACTGAGGCACAGATGAAACGAAGAATCTATAAAGTCGGGCTGCAACTGTGGAAGAAAAAAGGATTTGACATTTTACTGACCCATGCTCCGGCTTATGGATTAAATGATATGGAGCATATTGCTCATCGTGGGTTTGAGTGCTTTTTGGAACTTTTGGAGAAATATAAACCAAAATATTTTATCCATGGACATGTCCATAGAAGTTACGATCATAAAATCCCCCAGATCTGTACTTATCAGGATACGACGGTAATCAATGCCTATGAATATTGTAAACTGGATTATGATGTCAATGATTGATTTTTTTGGTAAGGTATTATACACTAATTAGATATACATCCTTTGAATGGAGATGACGGAAATGGATGAAGAAAAATATGGGATCGACCTGCACATTCATACAACAAATTCGGATGGAACAAGAACTTTAGAGGAGACCATAGAGGATGCAAAAGCCTTTGGACTTACAAAGATTGCGGTGACGGATCACAACCAGTTTGCCCTGATAGAGCCGAAAATAGCTGGAAATCTGGAAATTTTTCCTGGAGCAGAGTTTTCTACGTCTTATCTTACACAGGCAGGCAGACTTTTGGAAGTTCATGTCGTGGGTTTGTTTTTTGAGGGAGTGCCGGAGGAATTGCGGAAAATCTTTCGGAAGATACCGCTGCAGCGAAAAGCTTATTTGGATGCGATCATTACCAGGCTAAACCATTTGGGAATGTCCATTTCCTATGAAGAATTGTGCAATGCATTTCCGGATTCTAATCAGTTGGGAAGAAGGCACATTGCGGAACTTTTGGTGAAAAAGAATTATGCGGATGATATTACGGATGCATTTGACCGTCTGATAGGGAATCGGTCGCCATACTGGGTGGATTCGACAAAATATATGAAATATATGTCTCTTGAAGACTGTGTTTCGCTGATCTGTGAACATCGTGGATTTCCAATTCTGGCACATCCGTATCATTACCATTGCGAAGAAGCGGATGTTTTGAGACTTGTGATGGATTTTAAGTCATATACTAAAGACCATCCTGCAGGGATGGAGGTTTATTATTCAAAATATGATGATATGCAGCGAAAAGAACTGGCTACATTGGCAGAAACCTACCGGCTGTTTCCAAGTGCGGCAAGTGACAGACATGCGTTGAGTGATCCTTTTATAAGGGGAGATGAGCAGCTTTTGGAAAACATGAAGAATGCATGGAAAACAGGAAGTGGCAGATAATGATACATGGATCTTTTTTGAAAAGAAACAAAGAAAAATTGACCTGTAAGGAAGCAGCCAAGATGGTGTTTCCTTATATCGAAGAACAGTTGAGTGATCAGGAACTTCGCAGATTTATTGAACATGTGAAGGAATGCCCGGACTGCAGGGAAGAACTGGAGACGTATTATATTGTATATAAAGGTCTGATGCAGTTGGATGAAAAAGAGGAACTTTCGATGAACATGATTGAGGCATTAAATGAAGAATTGGATATTTCCAATCTGCATTTGAGAAATATGTCTCTTTTTTATACATTTTCAGATGTTTTATTATGGATTGTAAATGCATCGATCATTTTAGTAATGGTACAGAAACTGTTGGAATGGATTTTAGGAGTATAGCATGAGTGAAAAAATAGTTCTCATTGATGGAAACAGTATTATTAACAGGGCGTTTTATGGAGTGCCGGATCTGACAAACAGAGAAGGGGTGCATACCAATGCGATTTTTGGTTTTGTAAACATTCTGTTGAAAATCCTGGAGGAAGAAAAACCGGAATATGTGACGGTTGCTTTTGATGTGAAACATCCGACGTTTCGTCATAAGATGTATGCAGAATATAAGGGAACCAGAAAAGGAATGCCACAGGAACTGAGTGAACAGGTGCCGCTGTTAAAGGAACTTTTAACAGCAATGAACATTCAGATTATGGAACTTGCCGGTTATGAAGCGGATGATCTTCTGGGGACTGTTGCAAAACGTAGTGAAGCAAAAAATATGGAAGTTCTGGTGGTTTCTGGTGACAGAGACCTGCTGCAGATCGTAACGGACCACATTCGTGTATGTATTCCAAAAACAAAGCGTGGAACGACAGAATATGAAATGTATTATACCGGAGATGTTCAGGAAAAATATGGCCTGCTTCCGTGGCAGATCATTGAATTAAAAGCTTTGATGGGAGATAGCTCAGATAATATTCCGGGAGTTCCGGGAATAGGGGAAAAGACTGCCACAGCAATCCTGCAGCAATATGAGAACATTGAAAATGCACATGCGCATTTGGAAGAAATCAAGCCGAAGCGGGCAAGAGAGAATCTGGAAGCGCATTTTGATATGGCGGTTATGAGTAAACAGCTTGCGACCATTGAAATCAATGCACCGTATGATTTTGACTGGGAAGGTGCCAGAACAGGAGAAATCTATACAAAAGAAGCATATGAGTTTTGCCAGCGACTGGAATTGAAAAAATTGATGTCCAAATTTAATTTGGAGGAAATTCCGGCAGAAGAAGAAAATCTGGCTGTGATTGTGACAGATTTTACGCAGGCAGAAGCGTTGTTTGAAAAAGCGAAAAATGCAGAATTGTCTGCTGTGGCTTATAAAATGGATGAAGATGCGTTTTCTGGAATTTCGCTGGTATTTGACGGCACCATTTATGATATCTGCTGCGAAGGTTTTTTGACGGAAGCGTATCTTTTGGGTCAGACAGAAATCCTACTCTCTCAGGGCAAATGTGTAGCAGTTTCCGGGTTAAAGGAAATGCTGAAACGTCTGCATGTAGAAGAGCGAACCTGTCTTTATGATCTGGATATTGCGGAGTATCTGATCAATCCATTGGTTTCGGTGAAACCGGGAGAAATCGATGTGTTGACCGTATGGAAAAGATTTCCAGAAGCAAAAAAAATGCTGGAAGAGCTGGGAATGTGGGAACTTTTTACAGAAGTAGAGATGCCTTTGGTATTTACCCTGTCAGCCATGGAACTTGCCGGAGTTCAAATGGATACAGAGGCACTGAAAGTTTATGGAGAAGAACTTAGTGTCAAGATCAGGGAATTGGAAACGAAGATTTATGAACAGGCAGGAGAAGAATTTAATATCAATTCTCCGAAACAACTGGGAGTCATCTTGTTTGAAAAAATGCAGCTTCCGGGAAGTAAAAAAACAAAAACAGGATATTCCACAAGTGCCGATGTTTTAGAAAAACTTGCACCGGAGAATCCGGTAATCAGAGATATTTTGGAATATCGAACATTGACAAAATTGAAATCTACCTATGCAGATGGTCTTCTGACCTGTGTGGGCGCTGATGGAAGGGTTCACAGTACCTTTCAGCAGACAGTAACGGCTACCGGACGTTTAAGTAGCACAGAACCGAATTTACAAAACATTCCGATCCGCATGGAGCTTGGAAGATTGATCCGGAAGGTATTTGTGCCGCAGGATGGATATGTATTTGTAGATGCAGATTATTCACAGATTGAACTGAGGCTGCTGGCGCATATGTCAGGAGATGAAGTTTTGATCAATGCATACAATGAGGCACAGGATATTCACAGGCTGACAGCTTCCCAGGTGTTTCATGTACCATTTGAAGAAGTAACGGATCTGGAAAGACGAAATGCCAAAGCAGTGAATTTTGGCATCGTTTATGGAATCAGTTCCTATGGGTTGAGCGAAGATCTGAGTATCAGTCCCAAAGAAGCAAAACAATATATTGATCATTATTTTGAAACTTATCCGAAAATCAAGGAATTTCTGGATGGAACCGTCGAAAAGGCAAAAGAAGAAGGGTGTGTCAGAACTCTTTATCACAGAAGGCGACCGATACCGGAACTTGCCTCTTCGAATTTTATGAAACGCTCCTTTGGAGAACGTGTAGCCATGAATTCTCCGCTTCAGGGAACAGCAGCGGATATTATGAAGCTTGCCATGATTCGGGTGGACAGAAGACTTCGGGGAATGAAATCAAGAATTCTTCTACAGGTGCATGACGAACTTTTGATTGAAACGGCACCGGAAGAGCTGGATGAAGTTCGACAGATTCTGCAGGAAGAAATGGCGGGAGCAGCAGATCTTTCCGTAAAATTGGAAATTGATGTTCATGATGGGAAAAACTGGTACGAAGCAAAGTAGGATTGAAGATGAAAGTAATAGGGATTACAGGCGGCGTAGGAGCCGGTAAAAGTGAAATTTTAAAATATTTTAAGGAAAAGCATGGCGCAGTCGTTGTGGAAGCAGACAAAGTGGGGCATCTTTTGATGGAGCCGGGCGGTGCCTGTTATTACAGCATTGTAGAAAAATTTGGCAGCAGCATTTTAAATGGTGATCAGACCATTCACAGAGGGAAATTGGCACAAATTGTTTTTGCAGATGCAGAGCTTTTGGAAGCACTCAATAAAATCATTCATCCAAGAGTGAAATCTTATATTGTGTCAGAAATTGCGAAAGAAAGAACGTATCACAGGACGGAGGTTTTTGTGGTTGAAGCAGCCCTTCTTTTGGAGGATCATTATGATGTGATCTGTGATGAAATCTGGTATATCCATGCGGCGGAAGAGGTGCGAAAAAATCGCCTGAAAGAAAGTCGCGGATATGATGAGGAAAAGATTGCCGGAATTATGGCAAATCAGAAGTCTCCGGAAGAATTTGAAAATGTCTGTCAGATCGTGATCGATAACAGCGGCAGTCTGACGGATACCTATAGACAAATAGATAAACAGTTAGGAAGATAAAATGAATTTATGCAGTATTGCCAGCGGAAGCAGCGGGAACTGTATTTATACAGGAACCGAAAAGGCAGGAATTTTGATTGATGCAGGCATCAGTGCAAAACGGATTGAACAGGGGCTTGCATCCATTGACAGAGATATAAAAGAAATGAAGGGAATATTTGTTTCCCATGAACACTCGGATCATGTGAAGGGACTTGGAGTGCTTGCGAGAAAACATCATATTCCTATTTATGGGACCAGAGGAACCATTGAAGCCATAAAAGGGATGTCTGCTTTGGGAACGATTGATGAGGATCTCTATCATGTGATCCGGGCGGATGAAGAACTTGTGATCGAAGATTTGATCATAAAACCTTTTCGAATTTCCCATGATGCAGCTGAACCGGTGGCTTATCGGATGGAAAGCGGAAAAAAATCAGCAGCGGTAGCAACGGATTTGGGATATTTTGATCAGGAGATTGTAGACAAGCTGCAGAAACTTGATGTATTATTATTAGAATCAAACCATGATATCCATATGCTTCAGGTAGGGGGATATCCTTATCCTTTAAAACAGCGTATTTTGGGAGAACAGGGACATTTATCCAATGAAGCTGCCGGAAAGCTTTTGTGTCAGCTTTTGCATGATGATCTAAAAGAGGTATTTTTGGGACATTTGAGCAAGGAAAATAATTATGATGAGCTGGCGTTTGAAACGGTGAAGCTGGAGATTGCACTGGGGAGTGAAAAATATCAGCCGGAGGATTTTTTGATCGAAGTAGCGAACAGGGAGTCTGTATCACGGATGATTGAATTTTAATAAAAGGAGAATGGATGATGAAAAAAGCGATTGTAACAGTAGTAGGAAAAGATACCGTAGGGATCATAGCAAAGGTGTGTGTGTACCTTGCAGAGCATCAGGTAAATATCCTGGATATTACCCAGACAATTATTGATGGATATTTTAACATGATGATGATTGTAGATGTAACAAATGCAGAATTTGACCAGATTGTAGATGGACTGGAAAAGGCTGGGGAAGAGATTGGTGTTACGATCCATTGCCAGAGAGAAGATATTTTTAACAAAATGCATAGAATTTAATCAGCCGGTGGCTGCAGAGGAGAGAAAAATATGATCAATTTTTTCGAGGTAAAAGAGACCAATAAAATGATCGAAAAAGAAAATCTGGATGTGCGTACCATTACCATGGGAATCAGCCTGATGGACTGTATCGATTCTGATGTTCAAAAAGTAAATGAAAATATTTACAATAAAATTACAAAATATGCCAAAAATCTGGTAGAAACCGGAGAAGAAATTTCGAAGGAATTTGGGATTCCGGTTGTAAATAAGCGCATTTCCGTAACGCCGATCGCATTGGTCGGAAGTGCAGCATGTAAAAGTGTAGAGGATTATGTGTCGATTGCACAGACACTGGATCGGGCTGCAACAGAAGTAGGTGTTAACTTTATCGGCGGATATTCTGCATTGGTAAGTAAAGGTATGACACCGGGGGAAGAACTTTTTATCCGTTCCATTCCGCAGGCACTGGCTTGTACGGGGCGTGTGTGCAGTTCTGTGAATGTAGGTTCTACCAAGACCGGCATCAATATGGATGCGGTTCGTCTGATTGGCGAGATTATTAAAGAAACAGCGGAACTTAGCAAGGGAGAGGATTCATTAGGCTGTGCCAAATTTGTGGTATTTTGTAATGCGCCGGATGACAATCCGTTTATGGCAGGTGCCTTTCACGGTGTGACGGAAGCAGATGCGATCATCAACGTTGGAGTCAGCGGACCAGGTGTTGTGCGTACCGCTCTTTCAAAAGTGCGCGGGGAAAGTTTTGAGGTGCTTTGTGAAACCATTAAAAAGACGGCATTTAAAGTTACACGAGTTGGACAGCTGGTAGCACAGGAAGCCAGCAAACGTTTGGGAGTGCCTTTTGGTATCGTAGATCTTTCTTTGGCACCGACACCGGCCATTGGAGATAGTGTGGCAGATGTTCTCTGCGAGATTGGCTTAGAATATGCGGGTGCACCGGGTACAACTGCAGCTTTGGCATTATTAAATGATCAGGTGAAAAAAGGCGGTGTTATGGCATCTTCTTATGTAGGTGGTTTAAGTGGTGCCTTTATTCCGGTCAGCGAAGATCAGGGAATGATCGATGCGGTACAGGCAGGTGCACTAACACTTGAAAAATTGGAGGCAATGACCTGTGTATGTTCGGTAGGTCTTGATATGATTGCAATTCCAGGGGATACGAAAGCGACAACGATTTCCGGTATCATTGCGGATGAGATGGCTATTGGTATGGTAAATCAGAAAACTACAGCAGTACGTGTGATCCCGGTTATTGGAAAAGGCGTAGGTGAAATCGTAGAATTTGGAGGTCTTTTGGGATATGCTCCAATCATGCCTGTGAACCAGTTCTCTTGTGATGCTTTTGTCAACAGAACAGGAAGGATCCCGGCTCCAATCCATAGTTTTAAAAATTAAAGCTACAGTGTAGCTGTAGTTACTGTTTCTTGAACTTTGAAGGTTTTAGAAGTTAAAAAATGCTGGTTATACGACCAGCATTTTTCTTTGGTATTCGTTTTGATAGGGAAGTTGATATTTTCGACTGGCTGCCATTTGGTAAATCTGATCAGCCCGGATATCAGATTCACAAAGTACCGGAGCATCGGAAAGGTTCGTGACCAAGGGAATATCCGGAATATTAGAAAAATATTTTAATAAACCGGCGGCTTCTTTGCGAAAACCCAGTACACGAATGTAATCAACACATCCCCGTTTTGTCACGGATTGGACATCTGATGTTTTAATATCCAATAGAAGATGTAAAAGTGCCCGGTTAATCGCAGTACGTGTGATGTTCTTTGTCTTTAACCGGTCTGCAAAGGAAGAAAAAGTTTCAAATTCATTAAGATGTTTAAAAATTCGATTGGATAACTCTTTTGTCATGCCGAAGTATTCAGTAAGTTGTGCGCGGTTTTCTGTGATTAATTTATAATGCAGCAGCATGGAAAAATCATCCTCACTTAAAAGCGGATTTTGAAAATATCCTTGTAACAGATCATAGGCAGCCGGGGCAAGCTGGGAATGGAGCAGATCTGCTTTTTTGCTGGAAGGTTCCATCCAAAGTGCCCGGATACCGCTGGCGGATGCAAATCCTTCCTCTGTAATGTCGGAATGATAATCTTGTCCCTGACGTTTCAGGGTATGCGGTTTGATCGGACTGTTTGTTTTTAACAATGCCTTGCAGTATTCCACACCCAAAATGTTGTTTGGATCTTCTAAAACTTCCGCAAGTTCCGGATGAGAAGTGTAAACTGCATGGGCTCGTGCCTGTGGATAGGAAAGACCGGTTTTTAACGCTTCTTTTAGCGGAAGTTTCAATTCTTCCGGTTCATCTAATAAAAGCTTAGCGGTTTCCATGAATTTGTCGGCATGTCCATATTCGCTTCCGAAACTTAAGTGTGTGACACAGCCCAGGGCATTTGCCAGGGAAACACCGCCCAAAGCAAAGTATTCTGCACTTGCTGAAGCATACATGACAGGAAGTTCTAATACCAGATCTACGCCGGATCTTAAGGCACATTCGGCCCGGAGATACTTATCAAAGATGGCGGGAGTTCCCCGTTGGACAAAGTTTCCGCTCATGATTGCGATTATAAAATCGGCCCGGGTTTCTTTTTTTGCAGTTTCTATATGGTATAAATGTCCTTTGTGCAAAGGATTATATTCAGATATGATAGCTGTAACGTTCATGGTGATCCTCCTTTGGCTATCTTACCATGTTTTGGGGTGCAAGACTATATTTTTTCTTATTTTTGTGATATGATGCAAGCATGTCTGAATGAAAATGAACAGGAGTAATTATGGGAAAAGCTTTGTTTATTGCGGAAAAACCAAGTGTTGCACAGGAATTCGCAAAAGCATTAAAAATCAATATGAAAAAGCATGACGGATATCTGGAAGGTGATACGGCAGTGGTAACCTGGTGTGTAGGTCACCTTGTGACAATGAGTTATCCGGAAAAATATGATGCAAAATATAAAAAATGGAGTTTGGAAACCCTGCCGTTTTTGCCGGAAAAATTCCTTTATGAAGTAATCCCGGGTGTTGCAAAACAGTTTCAGATCGTTTCCGCACTTTTGAATCGTACCGATGTGGACACAATTTATGTTTGTACGGACTCCGGACGGGAAGGAGAGTATATTTACCGTCTGGTGGAGCAGATGGCAAATGTAAAAGGAAAACAAAGAAAACGGGTCTGGATTGATTCGCAGACAGAGGAGGAAATCAATCGCGGAATCCGTGAAGCGAAGGATCTTTCGGAATATGATAACTTGTCCAATGCCGCATACCTTCGTGCCAAGGAAGATTACCTCATGGGAATCAATTTTTCTCGTTTGCTTTCATTGAAATATGGAAATGCTGTGGCAAATTATCTGAATGAACGTTATGTTGTTATTTCAGTGGGGCGTGTTATGACTTGTGTTCTTGGAATGATCGTGCGAAGAGAACGTGAGATCAGAAGTTTCGTCAAAACACCATTTTATCGTATTCTGGGAAAGTTTGAACTTCAGGGACGAAAATTTGACGGAGAATGGAGAGCGGTGGAAGGAACGCCTTATTTCCGGTCTCCATTATTGTATAAAGAAAATGGATTTTTGAAGCGGGAAGATGCAGAAAAATTACAAAAGTCACTGGAGCCCCTTCCGAAGGAGGCGGAGGTTTTAAAGGCGGAAAAGAAAAAAGAATTAAAAAATGCGCCGCTTTTATATAACCTTGCAGAACTTCAGAACGAATGTTCAAAAATGTTTAAGATTAGTCCGGATGAAACGCTTCGGATCGTTCAGGAATTGTATGAGAAGAAACTGGTTACCTATCCTAGAACGGATGCCAGAGTGCTGTCAACGGCAGTTTCGAAGGAAATCTATAAAAATATCAGCGGGCTTCGAAATTATCCTCTCGCTGCTTCGTTTGCTAATGAAGTATTGGAAATGGGAAGTTATAAAAAGATAGCTTCTACAAAATATGTTAACGATAAACAGATTACGGACCATTATGCCATCATTCCGACAGGACAAGGATTAAATGCTTTGAAAAGTGTTTCGGCAACGGCAGAAAAGGTATATGAAGTGATCGTGCGGCGTTTTCTTAGTATATTTTACCCGCCGGCAGAATATCAAAAAGTAGGGCTGCAGATCAGAGTAGATCAGGAGCAGTTTTTTGCAAATTTCAAAATCCTTGTGGCAGAAGGATATTTAAAAGTGGTTTCCAATTCTTTTGATAAGAAGCGGGGAGAAGAGGATGAGATGAAATGTGATGCTGCTTTTATGGAAGTATTGAAAACTTTGCGAAAAGGCAGTAAAATTTCTCTGAAAGCTACCGAAATCAAGGAGGGAGAGACATCACCTCCAAAACGGTATAATTCCGGTTCTATGATCCTTGCCATGGAAAATGCAGGACAGCTGATCGAGGATGAGGAACTTCGTGCCCAGATCAAAGGAAGTGGAATCGGAACCAGTGCGACCCGTGCGGAAATCCTAAAAAAACTGGTAAATAACAAATACATTGCATTGAATAAAAAGACCCAGATTCTGACGCCGACCTTGTTGGGAGAGATGATCTATGATGTGGTCAATGCATCGATTTCCCCGCTCCTAAGGGCTGATCTTACCGCGAGTTGGGAAAAAGGACTGACAGGTGTGGCGGAAGGAACCATTACCAATGAAGAATATATGGAAAAATTAGAGGGTTTTATCAACCGGTGTACGGCAAGAGTGCTGCAGGCGAACAATCAAAATTCTTTAAGACCGCATTTTGATATTGCAGCGCAATATTATAAAAAATAGGTGAAAAGAGGAGAAAAAATGAAAGAATTGATGCTGAAGGAAAATTATGATCTGAAGGAAACCATTGCTGGTGCATTGTTTGAAGGGGTAACTTATCCTTGGGAAGTACTTCCGAAAATCGGTGCATTCATTAAAGAACTTGGGGAAACCCTGGATCCGGAAGAGTATGAAAAACGAGGCGAAGATGTGTGGGTTGCAAAATCGGCGACAGTTTTTGATTCGGCTTATATTCACGGACCGGCAATCATTGGTAAGAATGCGGAAATTCGTCATTGTGCATTTATTCGTGGGAATGCGATCGTAGGTGAAGGTGCCGTGGTAGGAAATTCTACGGAACTGAAAAATGTTGTATTATTTAATAAGGTTCAGGTGCCGCATTATAATTATGTAGGAGATTCAGTGCTTGGTTATAAAGCTCATATGGGAGCCGGAAGCATCACTTCTAATGTAAAATCTGATAAAAAGCTGGTGAAAGTACATACGCCGGAAGGTGATCTTGAAACAGGGCTGAAGAAATTCGGTGCCATGATCGGTGATGAAGTAGAAGTTGGCTGCGGATCCGTTTTAAATCCGGGAACCGTTATTGGCAAATGTTCCAATATCTATCCACTTTCATCTGTGAGAAAATTTGTACCTGCAAATAGTATTTATAAAAATCAGGGAGAAGTTGTGACGAAAAATGAATAAAAAGCTTTCTTTTAACATGAATCAGCTGAAGGTCATTGCCATGATATTTATGATGATCGATCACCTGGCTTATGTAATGCTGGAAAAAGGGATTGGTCTTTATGGAGGGTGGTATACAATAGACCGTATCATGCGTGGCATGGGGCGGATTGCGTTTCCGATTTTTTGTTTTACAATTGTGGAAGGATTCCAAAAAACAAGGAATGCAAAAGCGTATTTAAAACGTTTGTTTTTATTTGCATTGATTTCAGAAATTCCGTTTGATCTTGCATTTCGGGGTGCTTTTGTAAATTTTGGCTTTCAAAATGTATTTTGGACGCTTGCTTTTGGGCTGGCACTTTTGATTTTTTTTGAAGACCGTATGATGGAACCGTGGAAGCGGACATTAGGAATTTTTGCATGCTTTTTTGTGCCGGCGCTGATCCATACGGATTATTCGGTCTATGGTGTTTTGACAATTTTTGTGATGTATCTTTTCAGGACGCAGCCGTTTAATATGTGCATTGCAGGATATCTGGTTTTAATGCTACAGTCCACAAGTGAAGTTTGGGCAGTATTTGGATTTTTATTGATCCTGCTCTATAATGGACAAAGAGGGCAGGGAAATAAATTTTTATATTACATTTTTTATCCGGCACATTTGCTGTTGCTGGTTATTTTGAAACCTTATATTGTGAGTGTTCTTTCGGGGGTTATGATAGGAATTGTGTCCCTTTAGAACCTTCTTTATGAAAAGTTTGTCGCAGAACTGAAAAAAGACTATGGACAAAATGTCGAATTTATGAGAAGATACATAAAGGTGTGGGAATCTTTGCGTTCTCACTAAAGACCTTAGAAATCATATTTTGAAAGGAGATTATTTCACATGATTTATTCTAGAGAAGTAGAAGAA
>CAZLQJ010000021.1:0-24859 GCA_964561705.1 uncultured Lachnoclostridium sp.
AAGACAATCAGATCGTAGCTCGTGACCTTGCACCGCAGGGCAACGCTACAAGAGCTCAGATGGCAACAATCTTACAGAGATTTTGTGAAAACTAAATTGTTCTAGAAGCATTTGACTTTCGGAATAGGCTGGCACACCAAGCGGTGTGCCAGCTTTTTTTCTTGCCATAATAAGAAAAATGCGTTATACTAACACAACATGAGGAAGTATACTGTAAAGGGGAGATGAAAGAGATGAATTTAGTTACAGTAAAAGAATTGTATCGTAATACTGAAAAATACATTGATCAGACCATCGAGATCGGTGGATGGGTACGAAGTGTACGTGATTCCAAAACATTTGGTTTTATTGTTGTAAATGACGGTACATTTTTTGAAACATTACAGGTTGTTTACCATGATACCATGGAAAATTTTGCTGAGATCAGCAAATTAAATGTAGGTGCGGCGATCATCGTGAAAGGAAAACTGGTTGCAACACCGCAGGCAAAGCAGAAATTCGAGATTCAGGCAGAAGAAGTATTTGTAGAAGGTACTTCTGCACCAGATTATCCACTGCAGAAAAAGCGTCATAGTCTTGAATTTTTAAGAACGATCACACATTTACGTCCAAGAACAAATACATTCCAGGCAGTATTCCGTGTACGTTCTCTTTGTGCTTATGCAATCCATCAGTTTTTCCAGGAAAGAGGGTTTGTATATGTACATACACCGCTGATCACGGGAAGTGACTGCGAAGGTGCGGGAGAAATGTTCCAGGTAACGACGATGGATCTGAATAACATTCCGAAAACAGAAGATGGTTCTGTGGATTTTTCACAGGATTTCTTTAACAAACCGACAAATTTAACGGTAAGCGGACAGTTAAACGGTGAAAGCTATGCGATGGCATTTAGAAATATTTATACTTTTGGACCAACATTCCGAGCTGAAAATTCCAATACAACAAGACATGCGGCAGAATTCTGGATGATCGAACCGGAAATGGCATTTGCGGATCTTCAGGACAACATGGATGTTGCAGAAGCGATGTTAAAATATGTAATTCGTTATGTTCTGGAAAATGCACCGGAAGAGATGAGCTTCTTTAACAGTTTTATTGATAAAGGACTCATCGAAAGATTAAATAATGTATTAAATTCTGAATTCGGACATGTGACTTATACAGAAGCAATTGAAATTTTAGAAAAGAACAATGAGAATTTTGATTATAAAGTATCTTGGGGCTGCGATCTTCAGACAGAGCATGAAAGATATCTTACAGAAGAAGTATTTAAGCGTCCGGTATTTGTAACAGATTATCCAAAGGAAATCAAAGCATTCTACATGAAGCTGAATGAAGATGGAAAAACTGTTGCAGCGATGGACTGCCTGGTTCCGGGAATTGGTGAGATCATCGGCGGAAGCCAGAGAGAAGATGATTATGATAAGCTGGTTGCTCGTATGGATGAACTGGGACTTAAGAAAGAAGATTATGATTTCTATCTTGATTTAAGAAAATATGGTTCTGCCCGTCATGCTGGTTTCGGTCTTGGATTTGAACGTTGTGTGATGTACCTGACAGGTATGGGTAATATTCGTGACGTATTGCCATTCCCAAGAACAGTCAATAACTGTGAATTATAAAAATCGAACAAATGTTTGCAAAAGACTACACCTTGTGGTAAACTTACCA
Organism: uncultured Lachnoclostridium sp.; assembly: GCA_964561705.1. Classification (GTDB taxonomy): domain Bacteria; phylum Bacillota; class Clostridia; order Lachnospirales; family Lachnospiraceae; genus HGM12587. The sequence goes on from CAZLQJ010000021.1 coordinate 1,675, forward strand.
TGAGGTGTATTTTTATGTTGATCATTCATGGAGCAGATATTCATTTAGGGGCAAGCCCGGATGTAGGTGAGCCTTGGGGAAAACAAAGAAAACAGGAATTGTGGGATAGTTTTGGGCGGTTGATCGAAGCTGCAGAACAGCAAAAGGCGGATCTTTTGCTTATTGCGGGGGATCTTTTTCACAGACCGCCGTTGTTAAAAGAACTTCGGGAAGTCAATGCTTTGTTTGAAAGCCTGACAAAGACAAAGGTTGTGTTGATTGCGGGAAACCATGATTACATAGGGAGCAATTCTTTTTATAAAAAATATGAATGGGCAAAAAATGTGGCATTCTTAAGTTCAGAAACAATAAGTCGGGTGGCCTTTCCGGAACTGAAGGTGGATGTCTATGGCGTGAGTTATCATCAAAAAGAGTGGAGAGATCGGATTTATGACGAAGTAAAGCCGGAAAAGAATGAATACTATCATATTTTACTGGCTCACGGAGGGGATGAAAAACATCTTCCGTATACCAGGGAAACGCTACGAAACAGCGGCTTTGATTATATTGCATTTGGCCATATCCACCAGCCGGGAATGATCCTGGAGGGAAGGGCGGCTATGGCTGGCAGTTTGGAGCCTTTGGATCACACGGACAGGAGCGTTCATGGATATGTACGTGTGGAGGTGAAGGATGGAGAAAACAGGATTGCACTGGTTCCCATGGCATGCAGGCTGTATCGTACCCTGGAACTTCCGTTAACTGCAGAAGATACCATGCGGAGTATTTATGCCAGATTGCAGGATAAGATCAAAGAGGAGGGGGCAGTGCATATTTATGATGTGGAACTGACCGGAAAATGTCATGCCTCTTTAGAAATTATAGAGGATCAGCTGAAGAGTGCCGGAAATGTACGGCTGATTTCTGACCATACGGAGAAAGAGTTTGATTATGACGCATTGAAACAGTGCTATCGGGGAAGCCTTTTGGAGCGCTATATTACATCATTTGACAATTGCAGCACTCCTTTGGAGAGAGAGGCACTTAGTCTGGGAACTGCGGCAATTCTGGAGGTGCTGGAATCATGAATATCAAAACACTGGAATTAAAGAATTTTGGCAGATTTTCCGGAAAAGAATTGGCGTTTGATGACGGGATCAATGTCATTTGCGGCAGAAACGGTTCCGGAAAGACGACGATCTATATGGCAATCATGGCACTGCTGTTTGGAATGGAACGACAGCGGGGAAGAGCTTCGAAAAGTGACAGTTATACAACTTATCAGCCATGGGAAAACAAAACCTGGTATGAAGGGGTACTGCATTTTGAGACTGGTGGGAAACTTTTTCGTCTGGAGAGGAATTTCTATCAGGGGGAAAAATCAGCTCGCCTGGTTTGTGTAACAGACGGAGAAGAATTGTCTGTAGAGCAGGGAGATCTGGAAGTGCTACTGGGAATAGAGAATATGGATCTGTTTGTGAATACTGCTGCTGTAGGACAATTAAAGATGAAACCCCAGAAAAGTATTTATGATTATCTGAAAAATTATATTGCCAATAGTTTAGAAGGCGGGAGTGATACCACAGATGTTGTAAAGACATTGGCAATCCTGGATCAGAAGAGGAAAACTCTGGAGCAGGAAAAAAAGAAGAGGATTCATGCGATACAGTCTCTGATTTCCCAAAAGGAAGCCGGAAAGGAACTGGTAGAAAAAGAAATTTATAAATATCAGGAAAAACTGGAAGGCTTTGAACGTCAGAAAGAGGAACTAAAACGTCCGGAAGAAAAATGGGCAAGGGGATTTTGGAAACGGCTGCTTCAGTGGTTAAAGCGATTGTTCTTTCGAAAAGCGATTTCAGAGGAAAAGAAAAAATATCAGGATGAACTGGTAAAAGTTGAGGAAAAGATCCTTCTGCAAAGGGAACTTTTGGGAGAAAAGGAAAGTCTTTTGGAAGAACTTCTTCTGGAAATTGAAAGTCTTTACGGAAAAATGCAGGAATGTACGCTGAATGAAGAGGGAAAAGCCATCGAATTTGCAGCGGAAAGAATTCGGACAATTTCCGCACAAGGAAGCACATTGGTTTGGGACAAACTTCAAAAAAAGGCATCCCGGGTTCTGGCAGAACTGACCGATGGAGCTTATGAGAAGATCATTTTAGAAGATGGGAAGGAAATTTCTGTATGGGATGGACAAAGGAAACTTCAAATGTTTCAGATCAGTACCGGGACGGTGGATCAGGTAGATCTGGCATTTCGCATTGCCCTGCAGGATCTTTTTTTTGCGGAGGATCCTCTGCCATTGATCTTTGATGATGCATTTATTTATTTTGATGACGAACGACTGGGGCATTTGCTTTCCTATTTGGGAAGCATGAATCGTCAGGTGTTGATCTTTTCCTGCCATCAAAGAGAGACCGAGATTTTGGAGAAAAAAGGGATCCGCTATCAAAAAATTGTGATTGGATGATCCCCAGGGTGGATTGTACATCAAATGAAAAAATGTTATACTGGGAAAACGATGAAGAAGAGGTGTAATAAAAATGAGTGAGGAAGGAAAGCATATTCATATAGCCGAAGATGGAACTGTTTATGAACATTGTCATCACGAACACAGTCATGGAGAAGGTCATGGCCATACCCATACCAATACCAAGGCAGTGATTAATCGTTTGTCCAGAGCCATTGGTCATTTGGAATCCATTAAGCGTATGGTAGAGGACGGAAGAGATTGTTCGGAGGTTTTGATTCAATTATCGGCAGTAAAATCGGCACTGAATAATACCGGAAAGGTTATTTTAAAGGATCATATTGAGCATTGCCTGGTGGATGCCGTGGAGAATGGAGACCATGAGGCAATTTCCGAATTGACAGAGGCTATTGATCGTTTTGTAAAATAAATTGTCAATCAGAGAAAGTGTCAAAAAAATTTTTTTCTTTTGTGCAATTTCACGAAAAGCATTGAGAGGTAGATTTCTCCCTTGAAAAAGAATAGACAATCCACTATACTGTAACTACATTTTGAGGTGAAAGAGGCAGTGAACACAAGATGTTGTGTTGGGAGGAGTAATATGATCTATGTAATCAAAAAGGACGGTACCAGAGAGAAGTTCAACGTTGAAAAGATCATCAACGCTGTGAATAAATCTGCAAACCGCATCTTATATACTTTTACAGAAGAGGAAAAACGTCACATTTGTGATTTCGCATTTTCCAGAGCAGAAAAATTAGGAAAAGAAAATATCGATATTCAGGATATGCATAATATTGTGGAAGGAGCCTTGGAACAGGTAAATCCTGCAGTTGCCAAGAGTTATCGTGATTATCGAAATTATAAGAAAGATTTTGTTCATATGATGGACGATGTCTATACCAAGAGTCAGTCAATCCGTTATATTGGTGACAAAAGCAATGCCAATACGGACAGTGCTCTGGTTGCGACAAAGCGCAGTCTGATTTTTAATGAACTGAATAAGGAACTGTATCGAAAGTTTTTCATGAACCGCAATGAACTTCAGGCATGCAGGGATGGATATATCTATATCCATGATCAATCTGCGCGTCTGGATACCATGAATTGCTGCCTTTTTGATGTAGGAAATGTGCTTAAGGGCGGTTTTGAGATGGGAAATGTCTGGTATAACGAACCAAAGACGCTGGATACTGCTTTTGATGTTATGGGAGACATTGTTTTAAGTACGGCAGCCCAACAGTATGGCGGATTTACGGTTCCTGAAGTAGACAAAATCTTAGGACCATATGCAGAAAAGAGCTATCACAAATATATTGCAGAATTTAAAAAATTCGTGGATCCGGATTGGCCGGGTGTTGAGGAACGGGCAGAAGAGTATGCCTTAAGCAAAGTAAAACGTGATTTTGATCAGGGATGGCAGGGAATAGAATATAAGCTGAATACAGTAGGTTCTTCCCGTGGAGACTATCCTTTTGTAACAGTGACTCTGGGACTTGGCACAGGGCGTTTTGAAAAAATGTGTAACACTTCTTTGTTGCGTGTACACAAAGAAGGTCAGGGAAAAGAAGGTAATAAAAAGCCGGTACTCTTCCCGAAAATCGTATTTTTATATGATGAAGAGATTCATGGACCGGGAAAATGCTGTGAAGATGTTTTTGAGGAAGGGATCGATTGTTCTTCCAAAACGATGTATCCGGACTGGTTGTCTATGAGCGGGGAAGGCTATATTTCCAGCATGTATAAACGTTATAAAAAGGTGATCAGCCCGATGGGATGCCGTGCCTTTTTGAGTCCATGGTACGAAAGAGGGGGCATGAAGCCGGCAGACGATCAGGATGTACCGGTATTTGTGGGAAGATTTAACATTGGGGCGGTAAGCCTCCATCTTCCGATGATCCTTGCTAAATCCCGTGCCGAAAACAGGGATTTTTATGAAGTGCTGGATTATTATCTGGAGATGATCCGACAGCTTCACATTCGTACTTACGAATATCTGGGAGAAATGCATGCGTCTACGAATCCCCTGGCTTATTGTGAAGGCGGTTTCTATAACGGTCACTTAGATCCACACGAAAAGATCAAACCGCTGTTAAAATCAGCAACCGCATCCTTTGGAATTACGGCGTTAAATGAATTGCAGGAACTTTACAATGGCAAATCCATCCGTGAAGATGGACAGTTTGCATTGGAAGTGCTGGAATATATCAATCAGAAGATTACACAATTTAAGGAAGAGGATGGAAATCTTTATGCCATCTACGGAACACCGGCGGAAAGTCTTTGTGGACTTCAGATTGAACAGTTCCGTAAAAAATATGGCATTATCGAAGATGTCTCAGACAGACCCTATGTAAGCAACAGTTTCCATTGCCATGTGACAGAACAGATGACACCGATTGAAAAACAGGACTGCGAAGGTCGTTTCTGGGAACTTTGCAATGGCGGAAAGATCCAGTATGTCAGATATCCGATTGGCTACAATAAAGATGCGATCCGGACGTTGATCCGCAGAGCTATGGAACTTGGTTATTATGAAGGTGTGAATCTTTCTTTGGCTTACTGCGACGATTGCGGGCATCAGGAACTGGAAATGGATGTCTGCCCGAAGTGCGGATCGAAGAACCTGACAAAGATTGACCGCATGAATGGTTATCTGTCTTACAGCCGTGTGCATGGTGATACCCGTTTAAATAAGGCGAAAATGGCTGAAATCGCAGAACGTGTCAGCATGTAGTATAAAATAAAAAATATTCCACATACTAAGAAAAAAGATGTGGAGTGTAAAAATGGAATATTTGAAAGCGTTTATCGTAGGCGGTATTTTATGTGCACTGGTTCAGATTCTTATGGAAAAGACGAAAATGCTTCCCGGAAGGATTATGGTGTTGCTGGTCTGCAGTGGTGCTGTCCTTGGATTTTTAGGCATTTATCAACCTTTTGCAGAGTTTGCAGGGGCGGGCGCATCCGTACCGCTGCTGGGATTTGGAAATGTACTTTGGGAAGGTATGAAGGAAGCGATTGAAAATGATGGTTTCTTAGGGATCTTCCGGGGAGGTTTCACTTCCAGTGCCGCAGGTATCAGTGCAGCATTGGTATTTGGATACCTGGCAAGTTTGATATTTAAACCGAAAATGAAAAAATAAGCAAAGCCCGTGGCAGGAAAATTGTCACGGGCTTTACTTGTGAAACAATTGAAATATTGATATAATGAGTGAAAGAAAATCTATGAGATTTGACAGGGACGGAGAAGAGAATTTTGACAGATCAGACAACCATGTTGCGGGAAATCATTGAAGAACATTCCGATAGAATTAAGAATATGAAGAAATATTACCCATATTTTCGATTGGCAGAAACCTCTCTGTCTCAGTATAGAGAGGGACAGTTTGCTTATCTGGATATGGGTTATATCACATTGGCGGTCATTCGTTTTTTTATTGAAGAAAACAATTTTAAAGAAAAAGATGTGACTTATCCGGAATATTATGCATTTGTAAAGGAACTTTTGAAAAGGGATTTTGACCTGGAACTGGAAAAAGAAGAGGAACAGGATCTGATCGCTTTTCTTTTTGATAAGTTGAAAAATGAGGGAAAACCATTTCGTTTTGATTATTATGATCCGGCAGATCATAAGAAAAAGACCATGAGAAGCCGGCTGATGGACAGCAAGATTGAGGATGGAGTTGTTTATTATTATATTACCTCAGATGCCATAGAATTTTATCTGGATACGAAGGAAATTAAGGACGAGAGTACCATCAATGTTGAGCAATTGCTTTTGGAAAAAATGATCAGTACCCAGAATTTCCGCGGTGGTACAGAGGTTGCGAGGCGCATTAACAATGAAGTTGGTCGTCTGATGCGTCAGAAGAATGAAGTTCTGGGTATTTTAAGTTATGATGTATTTGCCGGTGTAGAAGCTTTTGAAAAGTTTATGGGCAGTACCATGCGCTGGTTTAAGGAAGAACAGAGACTTTTTGCGAGAAACAGCGATTTGATCCACAAGGCTTTGGAACGGGCGGAATCAGATGGAGAGCAGGGAGACTATCAGAGCCGGTATTATCAAGCGATTGACGAGATCTATCAGCTGGAATTGGAGTTGAAGAAGGCAATCGCCAAGCACAGTGAGCTTTTGGGAGCCTGCACTTTTCTGCAGAAAAAGGTGGGAGAATTGGTAGCAAAATCGAAGTTTTCCGCTTTGAAGCGTTCTTTGGATTTTAAAAGAATGGGACAAAGGCTGATTGAACGTGATCGGGCGGATCTTTTGGAAGCCCTGATTTTGCCGCTGTTTGATGTACATCCTGGGAAAACCTTAAATTTGGGCCGTTTAGAGGATCTTTTGCTAGTCAGTCCGGAAAAATTGGAAACTGTAGAAGAAATATCGGAAGGTCAGGAAGAAATCTATATTTATGAAGATGAGATTGAAGATGCAAGGATTCAGAAAAATTATATTCTGTTGTTTTCCAATCTTTTAGAAACCCTGGAAGACAAGGGTTGTGTCACTTTACGTGAATGGCAGGAACAGTTAAGAAGCCAGCTGGGAGAAGCGGTTGTGAAAAATGCAGATTATTATTCATTTTTGGTACATCTGGCACAAAAGAAGGAATACGACATCAAAGAGATCGTGGAACAGCCGGATACATTTCTGGAGGAAGCGGTAAAAGTCTTTTTAGAAGAAAACAGACAGTGGGATGGAATGAAATTCCGGCTGATCATGCTGCCGGAAGAAGAATTGACGATTGGTGAACAGATGTCTGTGACCAACCTGCAGATAGAGAGAGGAAACGATGATTCATGGAAAACAGAAATTTAGAGAAGGCACTGGAATTGATCTCTGATCTGATCCAGGGCGAGGAAAATCCGGTCCTTTATGAAGAATATATCTCCAATTCAGAAGTTTATAAATTGACTTCTATGATCGCCCAAAAGATGGGGCTTTCTATTTATGAATATCAGAATCATTTATATATGACCAGTGGAGAACATAACCGTGTGTTTGGTTTTACCAACGAAGAATTAAAAAAAACGATCGGTGTGCGCCTGAATAGGGAATTATATTTGTGTTATTACATTATTTATACGATCATGATGCAGTTTTATCAGGATTCGGCGACTTACAGCTATATTGAATATGTAAAGATTGAAGATATTATTTCTGCAGTGGATCAGGGACTGGCTTCCGTGATTTCCCGGATTGAGGTGCTGGTGTTAAGTGAGGTAGAGGAAAATTCTTTCCGGACACTGGCTTTGATGTGGGAGGATCTGCCAATGATCACAACGGAGGAAACAACGGTGCGAAGGGCTGCCAGAAATTCAAAAATCGGATATGTCAAAATGGTGGTGAATTTTATGACTGCACAGCGCCTGCTGATGGAGGCGGAAGAACGCTATTATCCGACCATGCGCTTTCGTGCGTTGGTGGAAAATTATTATACAGAAAATCAGGGCAGACTTTATGAATTATTGAATGGAAAGGAAGAAGAGTAATGCCGCATATCAACAGGATCCGTGTCAACAATGTAAAATATAATTTTGGAACTCAATATTACGATGATTTTGTCATGCGTTTTTCGGGAAAAAATACCATCTATGATCTTGCCAATGGTGGCGGAAAAAGCGTACTGATGCTGTTGCTTTTACAGAATCTGATTCCGAATTGTACGTTGGATGAAAAACAACCGATTGAAAAGCTGTTTCGTTCAGGAAATGGAAATACGACCATTCATTCAATGATCGAATGGAAATTAAATCCTTGTCATGTGAAAAATGGCATGCAGTATATGACCACAGGATTTTGTGCGAGGAAGGCACGAAATGCAAGCGGTGAGGGAGAAGAGATCCTTACAGACCGGACTTCCATTGATTATTTTAATTATTGTATCTTTTATCGGCAGTTTAATGACAATGATCTGAAAAATCTTCCGTTGTCCAATGGAAAAGAGCGGATCACCTATCTGGGACTGCGCGCTTACCTTCAGGAACTGGAAAAGAAGGATTTTCATGTAGAAGTACATATTTTTGATAGAAAAGGTGATTATCAGCGTTTTATCAGTCAGTATGGACTGTTCGAGAGTGAATGGGAGATCATTCGTGGAATCAATAAAACCGAAGGTCATGTCCGTACTTATTTTGAGACGAATTATCGCACGACAAGAAAAGTGGTAGAGGATCTTTTGATTGAGGAAATCATTGAGAAGTCCTTTTATCACAAGACCGGAACTGATCGGGAGAGCGGTGAAATGGCAGCAACCTTGCTGGAATTAAAAGATCAGCTGATCTTGTTGTCTCAAAAGAAGAATGAACTGCATTATTATGACCGACAGATTGAACTTTTGACAGAATTTGCATCGCGGATTGCTGGACTTTCCGGAATGTATGCAAAAAAGCAGGGGTTGGAGGAGCAGTTAGTTAAAACTTACAATACAACCCTAAAGCGCAGGGCACAAAAAGAACATGCACATGGTGAATTGACGGAACGTAGTGCAGAATTAAATGAACAAAAAAAGGAAATCTGTCGACTGATCGATACTGCAGGAATCCAGAAAAAAGAACAGCAGTTGCATTTGCTGGAGACAGCATGGAAAGAAAAGCAGAAGGAACTGCAGGACTTACTGGAAATCAGTGAGAAGAAGCGTATCCGTCTGGAAGAACGGGAATGTGATAATCATTATCTGAATTATAAAGAATGCGAAAAAGAATATCTGACAGCCAAAAAGACCATTGAGGAAATTTTAAATGGCAGTGAAACCCTGGAAGAGGATTTGTTTGCGATGGCAAATGAATTGAATGTGCTGGCAAAGCAGGAACAGGAAATGATTACAGAGGTGATTCGGGAACTTCTGGAACAGGAAGGGGAAACGGAAGAAAAGAAGGCCGAATTAGAAAAACTGGAAAAATCGTTGACCGTCCGGAGAGAAGTTCTTGAAAATGCAAGAAAAAGGGCGAAGGAAGAGAAGGAGAGGCTTCAAAATGCAGCCCGGGAAATTTCTACTCAGGAAGGTATTTTGTTTTTCGACAATATGAAAGAACAGTGTAGGAAGGTTCTGACAGAATGCGAGAAGCTGGAAAAACAGCAAAAAAATGCCGGGGAACGTCTGGAACAATGCTCTAGAGAATTGTACGGGCTTCAGGTGCAGAGCAGAAATTCTCTGCGGGAAGAGCGTAGAATGACTGATGAACTGGAAGCGTTGAGTCAGGAATTGAGTGCTTATGGAAAGCTTCGGGAACGAATGGATCAGATTATTGGAATCTATGGCGGAACCTATGAATCTGTGGAGAATATTTTATTCCAGCAGCAGAAGGAACTGACGCTGTCCTATGACAGAAATATGGATGAGAAAAAGAAACTGCAGGCAAAACTATCCGCATTGGCTGATGGAATCGCTGTGGCCAAGCCGGAAGCTGTAGATGCCTATTTGGAAGATGTGGCAAGATATTATGATGAGAAGGCTGTTTCGGGCTATGACTATCTTTGTACAAAAGAAAAAGAATTTCGGGAAATTCTTCTGGAACGCTATCCGATGCTTCCTTATGCCATTGTCACCAATGCAGATCTGGAAAGGATCGCTGGGGATCAGAAATTAAGGGAAAAGGATTTTGGAGAAGGACTGCTGCCGCTGATCTCAAGAGACGCATTGGAAAAAGAAAAGGATCTGGCGGATGAAAATTCCATGGTCTTTTTGGGACGAAGGACAGACCGGGAAAAGATTAGGGAACGTTTGGAACATCTGGAAACATTTTTTGCAAAATCCTATGAAAAGGAACGGGTACTGAAACAGGATTATGATTTTGTCAAAATGTTTTTGCAGCAGCGGCAGATTTTTGAAGCCAGACAGGAAAGTTACGATGCTTTGAAAGCACAGTGGAAACAGCAGCAGGCAGAACGGGAAGAATTTGGAACCAAGAGCCGCCTTTTGGAGGAACAGGAAACGATTCTTCGTAAGGAACTGCAGGAGATTGGGGAGAACCTGAAAAATATGCAGATCCGTCGGGAAAATATGAAGAAACTTCTGGAAATAGAAGAAAAAATGGCTGCTTTAGATCAGGAAGAAGAAAGTTCGGAAAGAAGCTGCAGAGAGACCAGACAGACCCTGGAAGAAAATGAACGGGAACTTTTACATGTGACTGAGAAACTGGAAAGTATGGAACGTGATTTGCAGATTCGGCGGCAGGAATTAAAGAAAATTTTACAACGTTTGGAAAGTCTGAAAAATTATGTAACGGATCAGCACTATCCTTCCAGTGGATTGTCCCCAAATGATCTGGAAACAGCATTTCTTGGAAAAAAATCTGCTTATGAGCAGAAAAATACAGATATTTTAGATAAACAAAAACTAGCAGCTTCCTATGAAAAAGCAATGGGGCAGCAAAAACAGCAGTTGCAGCTTTTGGGATATAGCATAGAAGAGATGGAGAAAAAGGAAGCAGAAATCGGATGCATTTTTACGGATATGGAACAAATGCTGGTTTTCAAAAAAGAATCCTTTGAACTGCAGAATCAGAAGGTACTGCTGGAAAATGAGGTGAAGGGTATGGAGGCTGATCTTCACCGGACCATGGGAAGTATCCAAAATGCCAGACAGATGGCGGAAGAAAAATATGGTTGTGTGGAGCCTCTGGATGTTTCCTGGCAACAGTTGGAAGGTTTTGTGGAACATCAGAAAGCGCAGCAGAAGCGTTTGGAGGAAGAGGAACTTCAGGGGCAGAAGATGTTAAGGGATCTGGAAGAACAGTGCTATGCTTTGAAAGCCATGGCCCAGGATATGGAACGGATGATGAAAAGCGCAGGAATTCGTCCGGAACACATTACGGAGTGTTTGGAAACGGGGGCGTCTCTCAAGGAGCAATATGAAGAATTGCGGCAATCCTACGAGAAAATCGTGAAGGAGGAAGCAAAACGTCTGGAAACAGCTGCCGCAGAAAAACAGCAGCTAACGGAAGTTTTGGAAAAAATGGGTGCCTATGAGCTTTCCGAAGAAATCAAAAAGAATTTGGGAACACCGGAAAATGAGGCGGAGATCAAACGTCAGATGGATTCTCTGAAAAATGCCACGGAATGTCTGGAACTTGAAAAGGATCGCATTGGGAAAGACATGGATTCTTTACAGGATCTGAAGGATCAGTTTGAGGCGCAGTGCCTGCAGAACTGCCTGAATATTAAGGAAGAATTGGATCGTCTGCAGAAACTTTCAAAAATTTCCATGGATCAGCAGATGATCTCCATGATCACCTTACAGATCCCTTATATAAAAGAAGAACTTTATCAGAATGCAATGTCGGAATATATTGACCGGATCATACAACAGGTGGAAAAATTTGATACCCAGTCAGAGCGTTTGAATTTTATTAGAAATCAACTGGCATTTAAACGTCTGTTTTCAGTAATCGTTACGAATATGGATGCGATCCGTCTGACATTGTATAAGAGAGAACGAATGAAAGAACAGAGCCGCTATTTGAAATATGAAGAGGCGGTGGGAAGTACAGGACAGTCTCAGGGAATTTATATCCAGTTTTTGGTAGCGATCATTAACTATATTTCCAGCATTAATTCCGGAAATGCGGATCCATTAGAATTGAAAAAAGTGATTTTTATTGATAATCCGTTTGGTGCTGCAAAGGATGTATATATCTGGGAGCCAATCTTTAAACTGCTGAAAGCAAATAATGTGCAGCTGATCGTACCGGCCAGAGGAGCCACACCGGCGATCACAGGTCATTTTGAGGTGAATTATATTCTGGGACAGAAGCTGATTGATGGAAGACAGCAAACTGTAGTGGTTGATTATCGCAGTCAGACCCGGGAACAGGAACTGGAATATTCTGCTTTAGAATATGAACAGGAAACCTTACAGTTCATTTAATGCTTTTCTTTGACAAGGTATTATGCATATGCTAAACTGAAGAGTAAGAAACTATGATAATTTTAGGAAAATTGACGAAAATACGGAAGATTTGTACGAGGTGAACTCTTTTGGATAAGTATGAATACAGACTGAAACTTGCACAGATAGAAAAACTCATAGAAAAAAAGGATTATGTGACAGCTGCAAAAATTGCAGACTCCATTGATTGGCGAAAAGTAAGAAGTGTTACAACTTTGAATATGATCGCTGATATTTATGAAGAGACCGATCGTTTAGAGGACTGTTACGAATTATTAAACATGGTCTATGATCGTTCTCCGGTGGGAAGGGCCGTGGTCTATCATTTGGCAGAAGTTGCAGTAAAAATGCATAATTTTGAGGATGCGATTGAATTATATAAGGAATTTGTAAGAATCGCACCTCATGACCTGAGCAAATATATTTTAAAATATCAGATTTATAAGGAACGCGGATCTTCTGTAGAAGATCAGATTGCGATTCTGGAAGAATTTAAAGGACATGAATATGATGATCGCTGGGCTTATGAGCTGGCAAGCCTGTATGCAGAGGCCGGACGGATTGAACAGTGCGTAGAAGAATGTGATGAACTGATTCTGTGGTTTAGTGAAGGCGAGTACGTGGTAAAGGCTATGGAACTGAAGATGAAGTATCAGGATTTGACCGCATCCCAGCAGGAAAAATATGAACATCGTTTCGAGATGATGGAGCCGGAAGAAGTGGAAGAAGAAATTGAGGAATCTTCTGAAGAAGATTCGGTGCCGGAGGAAGATGATACACCGAAGGTAGCAGAAGTGAATGTTCATAAATTCAGTACGATGAATCTTCAGGAAGAGCTTGCAAAAGAACTGCAGTCTGTACTGGAAGAAGATGAAGCTGAAAAAGCGGAAGAATCCGAAGGAGATACAGCGTCAGAAGAGGAAATTTTGACCGAGGAAACAAATACGGAAATCGCAGAAGAAGCGGAACCGGAAGAGGAAGAACAAAAGGGAGATACCAAGGAATATATTCCGTTGGAGAACACCGGCTGGACAGTAAAAAAGGAAGGTCCGGCAGAGGAAGTTCCTGTGAAGGAAGTAAAAACAGAACCTGCATTGCAGGAACAGGCGACAGCAGAGAAACCGAAAATGTCTGAAACAGCAGAACTTCAGACGGAGATTTTGAAGTATGCAACGGTGGAACAGGAACCAAAACTGGAAGAACTTTTGTGTACAGAAGAAGATGGTCAAATGAGCATTGCTATCCATCAGGGCGGAGAACTGGAAAAACAGATTACAGGCCAGATGAGTATTGAAGAAATTCTGGAAGCATGGGAAGAGAAAAAACGCCAGATGAAGGAGGATGCAGAAGGCTCAGCAGAAGGCAAAAAGACGGAAGTTCTTTATGAAACAGGCGAGATTACTGAGTTACTGCATGATTTTGTGCCGACAACACCAAAAGATGAGGAAGAGACGGAGCCGGAAGGGTTAGAAGCGGAAATCGAAGAAGAACCTCAGAAAGAGGAAGTTCCGGAAACAGAAATCGAGGAAGAACCTCAGAAAGAGGAAGTTCTGGAAACAGAAATTGAGGAAGAAGAGCTTCAGAAAGAGGATTTTTTCGATGTACAAATAGCAGAACCTGATTGGGATGAGGTGCCGGAAGAATTGCCGGCTGAAGAACCTGAATTAGAGGATGATCTTCCGCTGGAAATTGACCGGGAAGAGGAAGAACCTCAGGAAAAGGTAGGACAGAGTACAGCCTCGATGCTGGATGCCATTGAAAGAGCTTTGGCGCTGGAAGTGACACCGACAGAAACAGCTGGACATTATATGACGGAAGAGCAGGAAGCATTCTTTAAATATTTTACTTCTGTAAAGGGCATGAAAAAACAGCTTTTGAAATTGCTGAAAGAAGATCATGCCTACGAAGGAAGAGAAGATTCCAAGGAAGGGAACCTGATCATTACCGGACATCCTGGAAATGGAAAGACAACGCTGGCAATTGATATTGTTAAGGCATTCCAGAAACAGAGACAGGAAAAAGGTGGAAAACTGGGAAAAGTTTCCGGAGAAGGTTTGAACAAAAAGGATCCTGCGGATGTATTGGCAAAATTGGGCGGCGGTGCACTGATCATTGAACGCGCAGGAAGCATCAATGGAGAAACGGCAGAAAAACTTTCTGATGCGATGGAAGAAAATACAGGCGGTGTACTGGTGATTTTGGAAGATTCGGCAGAAGAAATTAATCGTCTTTTAGGAAATCATGAAGCATTGGCTGAAAAATTCAACCGATCCATAGATATACCGATCTTTTCCAATGATGAACTGGTTGCTTTTGGAAAATCCTATGCAGAGGAGCAGGAGTATTATTTTGATGAGATGGCAGTACTTGCACTCTATGACTGCATTGGTGTGCGTCAGACCTCGGAGCATGTGGTCAATATTACGGAAGTAAAAGAATTTGTAGATGATGCCATTGCACATGCTGAGAAAAAAAGCAAAAATATTTTTGTAAGATTGTCAAAGAAACGAATTGATGAATATGGCAACAAGCTGCTTCTGGAAGAAGATTTTGATTATTAAAGAAATTTAACAAAATAGATTTTAGGGGGGAAATACTATGGCAGCCAAAAAGAATATGCAGGCCGCAACGGAAGAAATGACCTGCAGGATATCAGAATGGGATCAGTACCTGTTTGGACAGGGCAATCATTATGAGATCTATAAAAAACTGGGGGCACATCTGACAAAGAAGGATGGGAAATCCGGGACCTATTTTGCGGTTTGGGCGCCTCATGCCAAGTCTGTCAGAGTCATTGGAGAATTCAATCAATGGGATGGGAAAAATCATGAAATGACCCGTCTGGAACCGTTGGGCATATATGAACTTTTTGTCCCGGGAGTTAAGGAAGGAATGGCGTATAAATATCTGATCGAAGGAGCAGACGGTAATCTGCATTATAAAGCGGATCCGTATGCTGCCTATGCAGAAGTGCGTCCGGCTACGGCTTCCAGGGTAGCGAAACTGGATTATCGCTGGAAAGATGAAAAATGGATGGAAGAACGTAAAACAAAGGATACGGACAAGATGCCGATTTCTATTTACGAGGTACATCCGGGTTCTTGGAAAAGACATCCCCATGAAGAAGAGGAAGATGGATTTTGTACTTATGAAGAACTTGCGGACCATCTGGTGAAATATGTAAAAGATATGGGTTATACGCATGTGGAACTGATGGGGATTGCAGAACATCCATTTGATGGTTCCTGGGGATATCAGGTCACAGGATATTTTGCACCGACCTCCCGTTATGGAACACCGAAGCAGTTCAAATATCTGATCGATACCTTCCATAAAAATAAGATTGGTGTAATTCTGGACTGG
Organism: uncultured Lachnoclostridium sp.; assembly: GCA_964561705.1. Lineage (GTDB taxonomy): Bacteria > Bacillota > Clostridia > Lachnospirales > Lachnospiraceae > HGM12587. Next base: position 17,371 of record CAZLQJ010000021.1, read on the forward strand.
GTACCGGCACATTTTCCAAAAGATGCACATGGACTTGCCAATTTTGATGGTGCACCTTTGTATGAATATCCGGATCCGCGAAAAGGAGAACATCCGGATTGGGGAACCAAAATCTTCAATTATGAGATGAATGAGGTAAAGAATTTCCTGATTGCCAATGCACTATATTGGATTGAGGAATTTCACATTGATGGACTTCGTGTAGATGCAGTGGCTTCCATGTTATATCTGGATTACGGAAAAGAAGATGGTCAGTGGGTTGCCAATAAATATGGCGGAAACAAAAACCTGGAAGCAATCGAATTTTTCAAACATTTAAATTCCTGTCTGTTGGGAAGAAATCCGGGAACGCTTATGATCGCTGAAGAATCAACAGCGTGGCCGAAAGTCACAGATAAACCGGAAAATGATGGACTGGGATTTTCTTACAAATGGAATATGGGCTGGATGCATGATTTTCTGGAATACATGAAACTGGATCCGTATTTTAGAAAACATAATCACAATAAAATGACATTCGCAGTCAGCTATATGACCAGTGAAAACTATATTTTGGTACTTTCTCATGATGAGGTGGTTCATCTGAAATGTTCCATGATCAATAAGATGCCGGGATATCCGGATGATAAATTCGCCAATCTGAAGGCGGGATATGCATTTATGATGGGGCATCCGGGAAAGAAATTGCTGTTTATGGGACAGGAATTTGCCCAATATCAGGAATGGAGTGAGGCGAGAGAACTTGACTGGTATCTGCTTGGAGATGAAAAACATCAGCAGGTACAGGACTGGTGCAGGGAATTGCTCCACATTTATAAGAAACATCCATGTCTTTATGAAATGGATAAAAGTTATGACGGCTTCCAGTGGATCAATGCGGATGATGCAGATCGAAGTGTTTTCAGTTTCGTCCGTTATGATGAAAAGAAAAAGAAAAATCTTTTGTTTGTCATCAATTTTACACCGGTCGAGAGAGGGGATTACCGCGTAGGTGTTCCGCGTGGAAAACAATATCATTTGATCCTGAACAGCCATGATCAGAAATTTGGCGGAAAAGACATTGTAGAGAACCGTGAATTGGTTTACAAGGCAAAAAAAGGTGAGTGCGATGGACAGGCTTATTCATTTGCTTATCCACTGCCACCGTATGGAGTCGCTGTATTTGAATTTTAAGAGTCAATGATAAGAGGCGCAGAGGGCTGCGTCTCTTGTTTTGTTTTTACTTCTGTAGGAAGAGGTTCTTTTTGGGGTGTGAACATAGAAACCAAAAGGATCAGAAGAATGATTCCCAGAAGGAGAAAGATGGTCGTATAGATCAATTCTTTCATACGGACAACAACAATTTTTGTTTTGGAACTCAAAATAATTTCCTCCGGAACTTATTTTATAAAGCATATGAATAAAAAAGTTTAAATATGCACAAAAAAATTAAAATAAACACTTTATTTTTTCGTAATTCTGCATTAATATAGACATATTAAGAGTTTGATTAAAAAAAGAGGAAAATAAAGAGGGAACATTTTCACAAAAGCTTATTGATATTTTGCATAAAAACAGAGTGTTCTATTTGTACAAAAAAGAGAAAAGAAGGGAAAAGAAAAAATGATTTCAAATCAGATCTTGCAAAGTACCATTGATGGATTAAAAAGTATTACAAGGATCGACTTAAGCGTACTGGATGCAGAAGGAAAAGTATTAGCTTCGACATTTAAAGAACAGGAAGACTTTGGAAACGTTTTGGATAGTTTTATTGATTCACAGGCTGACAGTCAGGTTTTGAGAGGTTACCAGTTTTTTAAAGTATATGACGAAGCGCAGATAGAATATATTCTGGTTGTGAATGGTGGAAGTGACGATGTTTACATGGTGGGAAAAATTGCCGCTTTTCAGATCCAGAATCTGCTGGTAGCATATAAGGAGCGCTTTGATAAGGATAACTTTATTAAAAACCTGTTGCTGGATAATCTTTTGATGGTGGATATTTATAACCGTGCAAAAAAACTGCATATACCGACGGATGTTAAACGCGTGGTATTCATTGTAGAAACGGTACGAGAAAAAGAAAATAATGTGATGGAAAGCGTACGTGCCATGTTTGGTGCGAAATCCAAGGATTTTATCACTGCAGTAGACGAGAAAAATGTGATCATTGTAAAAGAGCTGCTTTTAAGTGATACATATGATGATCTGGTAAAGATTGCGAAAGCCATGAGGGATACTTTGGCGGCAGAAGGAATGAAAGATGTTCATATCGCCTATGGCACCATTGTAGGTGAGATCAAGGATGTATCCCGTTCCTATAAAGAAGCAAAGATGGCACTGGATGTTGGTCGAATTTTCTTTGAAGAAAGAGATATCATTGCTTACAGTGCTTTGGGAATCGGACGTTTGATTTATCAGCTTCCAATTCCACTTTGTAAAATGTTTATCAGAGAGATTTTTGATGGGAAATCACCGGATGATTTTGATGAAGAAACACTGACAACCATCAACAAATTTTTTGAAAACAGCCTGAATGTTTCTGAAACATCCAGACAGCTTTATATTCATAGAAATACGCTGGTATATCGTCTGGATAAGCTGCAGAAAAGCACAGGTTTAGATTTGAGAGTGTTTGAGGATGCCATTACTTTTAAGATTGCATTGATGGTTGTAAAATATATGAAATATATGGAAACGCTTGATTATTAAGAGGATGAATGAAGGCGGCATGTGCTGCCTTCATTATTGTGTATTTATGGAGGAACTTTATGATACGCTTGAAAAATGTCACGAAAAATTATGAAAATGGTGTGGAAGCATTGAGTAATGTCAGTATTGATATCGAAGACGGGGAATTTGTCTTTGTCGTAGGAGACAGCGGCTCAGGAAAGTCTACACTGATTCGTCTGCTACTCAAAGAATTAGAGCCGACAGACGGCACCATTGAGGTGGACGGAATTGTGTTAAACAGAATGAAACGACGCTATATTCCAATGTATCGCCGTAAAATCGGTTGTGTATTTCAGGAATTTCGTCTTTTGAAAGATAGAAATGTTTATGAAAATGTTGCATTTGCCCAAAGAGTTGTGGCAACATCATCAGAAAAAATCAAAAAGGATGTGCCGAAGATTCTTTCTATGGTAGGGCTTGCAGAAAAATACCGTTCTTTGCCAAAACAGCTTTCCGGAGGAGAGCAGCAAAGAGTTGCGCTTGCAAGAGCTTTGGTAAATAAGCCATCCATCATTCTTGCAGACGAGCCGACGGGAAATCTGGATCCGAAAAACTCCAAAGAAATCATGAAACTTCTGTTGGAGATCAACGAACGGGGAACGACTGTTTTGGTAGTAACTCATGATAGGGAGATGGTAAATTTGATGAAAAAACGTGTAATTGCCATGAGAAAAGGCGTCATTGTCAGTGACGAGCAGAATGCTGGGTATGACTATGAGAATTAGTTCATTTATTTATTGTTTTAAACAGGGATTTAAAAATTTGTGGAGACATAAACTGTATTCTCTGGCATCCATGGCAACCATGGCGGCATGTATTTTTATGTTTGGGATCTTTTTCTGTCTGGTACAGAATGTAAATCATGTTGTAAAGCTGGCAGAAAGCAGTGTCGCAGTCACGGTATTTTTTGACGAAGGAATGGCAGAAAGCGATATCATTGCCATCGGAGAGAAAATCGCAACCAGAACGGAAGTTGCAGATATGGTCTATGTTTCCGCAGAAGAAGCATGGGCAGAATACAAAGAAGTTTACTTTGCAGAAAATCCAAAACTGGCAGAGGGATTTGCAGATGATAACCCGCTGGCAAATCATGCCCATTATGAGATTTACCTGACAGATGTAGAATTGCAGGATGAACTAGTAACTTACCTAGAATCAGTAGATGGTGTACGTAAGGTTAATCAGTCGGAGGATATTGCAAATATCCTGTCTGATTTCAATGTGCTTCTGGGCTATGCCTCCATTGCGGTCATTGGCCTTTTGCTGGCAGTTTCCATCTTTTTGATCAATAACACGATCACAATTGGCATCAATTCCAGAAAAGAAGAGATTGGAATTATGAAGCTGATCGGTGCGACCAATGTGTTTGTCCGTACGCCGTTTTTGATCGAAGGAATTGTGATTGGGCTGGTAGGAGCCTTGCTCCCGCTGACTGCATTATATTTTGGTTACAGCAAACTGACCGCCTATGTTGTAGAAGAATTTAATCTGCTGACCAATGTGCTTCAGTTTTTACCGGTCGGGGATCTTTTTAGAAATCTTGTTCCGATTTCCCTGCTTCTGGGTGTTGGAATTGGATTTGTCGGAAGTTTTGCCACAACCAGAAAGCATTTGAGAGTATAATAAGATGAAAAGTAACAGAAAGATATTTCGAAAAAACTACATGTTATGGATTCTTCCGGTATTGATATTTTGTATGATTGCAGATCCATGTACCACTGCGGTGTCTGCAAAGAAGACCCAGTCAGTAGATGAATTGGAAAATAAACGTCAGGAAACCATAAAAGAGATTGATAATCTGAAAGATTCCATCAGTGATGTAAAAGATGAAATTAATGAATTAAAAAGTGAAAAAAATACAATTCAAAGCTATATCAATGAACTTGACCAAAAGATCAGCAAGCTGACCAGTGAAATTTCTGCCTTTGAAAAAAAGATTGAAGAGAAGAAGGCTGACATTGAAGAAACGAAGGAACATCTAAAACTTGCTGAAGAGGAATGTGATGTACAGTATGAAAGCATGAAGAAGCGTATTCAGGCAATCTATGAAACTTCTACGACATCACTTTGGGAACTTTTGCTGACTTCTGACAGTCTTGCAGAGGCATTGAACCGGGCAAGTATGGTGTTATCAATGTCAGATTATGATCGTAAGATGATGGATAAACTGATTAGTACCAAAGAAGAAATTGCACTGCAGGAACAGACACTGGAAGAAGAATTAGAAGAACTGGATCTGATGCAGAGTACTTTGGAAGCACAGAAAAAAGAGGCGGATTCCAGCATCAATAAGAAAAAAGGTGAATTGCTGACCAAATCGGCAGAAATCGGTGATGCCAGCAAGGAACAGAAAGATTATGAGAAACAGTTAGAAGAGCAGGAAAAACTACTGGATCAGATTGAGGATCAGATCGCCCAGGCTGCAAAACCAAATACCTACGACGGAAAGGTTACCGGTTTTATTTGGCCGTGTCCTGCCTATACGAGAATCAGCAGTTATTTTGGACCAAGACCACAGCCGGTACCGGGGGCATCTACCAATCACAAGGGCGTTGATCTTGCGGCACCTTATGGGGCAAATATTCTTGCTTCAGCAGCCGGGGTTGTGACCACCGCAACCTATAGTTCTTCCGCTGGAAATTACGTGGTAATCGCTCATGGAAATGGGATTTCCACAGTTTATATGCATGCTTCCTCCCTGTTGGTTTCTGTCGGTACAGTGGTAGAACAGGGGCAGGTGATTGCAAAAGTCGGATCTACGGGATATTCATCAGGAAATCATCTTCATTTTGGGGTGATCAAAAATGGAAGTTATGTGGATCCTATGGGCTATATCTAAAATATTCAAGAAGGAAATGATATGGAAGAAAATGAAAAGCAAGGCGGCTTTTGGAAAGGTTTTTTCTGTGCCTTATTGTTGGTTTGTCTGATCGCGGGAGCAGGCAAGATCGGTGCCTTATTGTTGGAACAAAAGGCAATGGGAAATACTGTCAGCAGGACAAAATATGTGACACAGGATCAAAAGGTTCGTGCAAAGTTGGGAAAGCTGGAAAAATATATTCGAAACAATTATCTGAATGATATTGACGAAAAAGAGATGGAGGATTACCTGTATTATGGACTGGTTGCCAGTTTGGGAGATCCGTATGCAGCTTACTTCAATGAGGAAGAAATGCAGGGATTGATTGATTCGAGCAATGGAAGCTATTGCGGGATTGGTGCCGTATTTTCCCAGAATATGGTTACCGGTGAGATTACAGTTTCTCAGGTTTATGAAGGCTGTCCTTCTTATGAGGCAGGGATCCTGCCGGGGGATATTCTTTATAAGGTAGAAGGCGAGGATATCACAGGTGAAGATCTGAATAATATTGTGACGAAGATTAAGGGAGAAGAAGGAACAGAAGTTACGGTTACCATGCTACGGGAAGAGGAAGAGATTGACTTTACCATGGAGCGTCGTACCGTTGAAGTTCCGACAATCAGCCATGAAATGCTTGCAGATCAGGTGGGATATATCAAAATTACAGAATTCGATAAGATCACTGCCGATCAGTTCCATGCTGCCTTAGAAGCGTTAAAAATCCAAGGTATGAAAGCACTTGTGATCGATCTTCGAAACAATGGCGGCGGAAATGTGGATACAGTATGCAGCATTGCAGATGAACTCCTGCCGGAGGGACCAATCGTTTATACGGAATACAAAGGGAAAGAACGGGAAGAGGAACGTTCTGATGCGGCGTGTCTGGAACTTCCGATGTGTGTTTTAATAAATGAAAGAAGCGCCAGTGCTTCAGAAATTCTGGCAGGTGCACTGCAGGACTATGGGGTTGCGAAAATCGTTGGAACCCAGTCTTTTGGAAAAGGGATCGTGCAAAGCGTGATCGACCTGAAAGACGGTACTGCTTTGAAGATTACCACTGCGAGATATTATACACCAAATGGAAATAATATTCACGAAATTGGAATTACGCCGGATGTAGAGATCGATCTGCCGGAGGAAGTGAAAAATCAGGTAGAAATTTCCTATGAAGAGGATGTGCAGTTACAGAAAGCAATTGAGGTGCTACAGCAGTAGCACCTCTTTTTTGTGGATCGCAAAGTCCAGGATTTCATCTTCTAAAATGGTAATCCGACCGTTTGTGCCGTCAATCAGAAGTTCTGTGAGATGTTTTTGGACATCCAAAGGAACCAGAACTTCAAAACAGACATCCGCCCCATAATCTTCGGAAAGAATGGGAATACTGTTTCCAAGGAGCAGATACTGGATTTTGCCAAGGTCGGAATAATTGGTTTGTAAAAGAAGTTTTCGTCCCTGCTGTTTTTCAAGGATCGTAGACTGGGCAAGTCCCTGTTTTACAGCACCGGAGTATGCGCGTACAAGTCCCCCGGTTCCTAAAAGTGTGCCGCCGAAATATCTGGTCACAACCACGGCAATGTTGTGGATATTTTCACCAAGGAGAACATCCAACATTGGTTTTCCGGCAGTTCCGCCGGGTTCGCCGTCATCACTGAAACGCTGGATCTCATGGTGGTCTCCGAGCACATAAGCGTAGCAGTTGTGTCTTGCATCCCAATATTGTTTTTTTGTTTTTTCAATAAATGCCAGTGCTTCTTCCTGGGAAGCGATGGGGAGTGTCGTAGCGATAAAACGGGATTTTTTTTCTTCCAGTTCACCGCAGCCACCTTCATATAATATTTTAATACCTTGTGCCATAGTCTTTTATCTGCAGTCCTTTTTTCTTAAATTTTTCTTACAATATACATATTTATTTATAAA
>CAZLQJ010000022.1:0-24620 GCA_964561705.1 uncultured Lachnoclostridium sp.
ACGGAGTCAGAGTCCGTTGCCTTACCGTTTGGCGATAGCGCTATATTCATTTTTTTGCTGAGCTGTTCTCTCAACAAAAGCTAGTATATAACAGCATCAAAAAAAATGCAAGCACTTTTTTTATTTTTTTGAAAAAAATTTTTTCATGTGTTTTTTCTGCTTTTCTGATCTTGAAAATTTCAGGATCTGAAGCATTTCTTCAGATCCTGTTAAAACACTTTATTCTCTTATCGTACTCATTTCTTCTAAAAGTTCTGCCTTCATCTTGTAGAGTTTATCTGAAAGATCCACATACACCTCATGAGGATTTACCAAACGTCTGGATTCTTCCCAGACAGTTTCCTGCTCCTTCTTACAATACTCCCGCATCTCCATAACACTTGGAGAGGTATAAACGCATTCTCCATCCCTAAATACCTCTGTCAGAAGTTCGCGCATTTCATAGGTTCCTGCCTTATATTTCGTCTTTTTCCAGGTCTCTACCGGGTCAAAGATCCGAAGATCTGCATTGACATCAAATGTTTCATCTGCAAGACAGATCAGATCTGCATTCAACATGCCGGTTTCCTTATCATAAATACGGTAAACTGTTTTATTTCCCGGATTGGTAACCTTCGCCGTATTTTCTGAAAGTTTGATTTTTGGTGTGAAAGTTCCGTCTGCATTTTTGATGGCTGACAGTTTATAAACGCCACCAAAAGCCGGCTGATCCTTAGAAGTGATCAGATTGGTACCTACCCCCCAGGAAGTAATGGCTGCTCCCTGTGCCTTCAAACTGTCAATGAGATTTTCATCCAGATCACTGGAAGCGGAAATGACTGCATCCGGAAATCCGGCTTTATCCAGCATCTTTCTTGCTCTCTTGGAAAGATATGCCAAGTCTCCGCTGTCCAGACGGATTCCGTATTTTGTCAGCGGAATTCCCTCTTCCCGCATTTCTTTGAACACACGGATCGCATTTGGCACACCGGATTTTAAAGTATCATAGGTGTCTACCAAAAGTGTGCAGGCATTCGGATATAATTCTGCATATTTTTTAAATGCTGTATACTCATCCGGAAAACTCATGATCCAGCTGTGTGCATGGGTTCCCAGTACCGGAACATCAAACATCTGTCCCGTCAGCACATTGGAGGTTCCGACGCATCCACCAATCATCGCCGCTCTGGCTCCATAGACGCCCGCATCCGGTCCTTGTGCACGACGAAGACCAAATTCCATCACACCGTCACCTTTTGCCGCATAGACGACTCTGGCAGCCTTTGTCGCAATAAGACTTTGATGGTTTACGATATTTAAGATTGCTGTTTCGATCAGCTGCGCCTCCATGATCGGTGCGATCACCTTGATCAATGGCTCTCTTGGAAACACCACAGTTCCTTCCGGAATCGCGTACATACTTCCCGTAAATCTGAAATCTTTCAAATATTCCAGAAAATCTTCATCAAAAACATGAAGACTTCTCAGATATTCGATATCTTCTGTGCTGAAACGAAGATTTTTCAGGTAATCGATCACCTGATCCAGACCTGCCGCAATGGCAAAACCGTTACCGCTTGGGTTTGTTCTGTAAAATGCGTCAAATACAACTATATCGTTATTTTTATTTTTAAAATATCCCTGCATCATGGTCAACTGGTACAGATCCGTCAACAGGGTCAGATTCATGCCGCTCATGTTTCTTCTCCTTTTATGGGTTTATTTCAAAGAAGTATAACACATTCTTTTCATAAATCCTAGCATATTTTAAAAACTCTTTACAGGTGTCTTGTCACTTCTATTCTTCCATCTGTCTTCCAAGAAATCCTGCCGCACAATAGGCGAGTTTCTTTTCCGCATCGCCCATTGGGGTTTTCAGATCCTTCGCAAGAAGTACTACCGCACCAATCACATCGCCTTGGCAAATGATCGAGGAAATGGTCTGGGCATAAGCTTCTTCGGTTTTTTCCCGCAACAGGGGAACATAATTTTTCTCTTCCGGTGCTGCCTGAAGCTGCCCACGTTCTTCCATAAGCTGCTCCATCTTTTCGCTGAGGGTCTTGCCAAGATAATCCTTTTTTGCCCCGCCGGCGGCCGCAATCACCTGTTCCAGATCTGTCACACAGACCATCATCCCTGTGGTCTGGGCAAGGCTGTCAGCATACTGTTGTGCAAATCCCAGCATTTCACCCATGGGAGAATATTTCCTTAAAATAATCTCACCATTTTTTTCTGTAAATATTTCCAAAGGCGTACCCTCGCGAATACGCAATGTTCTTCGAATTTCCTTGGGAATGACAATTCTTCCCAGCTCATCAATCTTACGAGTGATCCCAGTTGCTTTCATAAAGTTTCTCCTTTATTATTTGTATTCTGCAAATAGTATCACTCATTTTTCAGAAATTATGAGCAGATTTTCCATTTTTTATCCGAAAATTTCCTTTAAAAGCATCCCGTCCTTACAGAAGATGCTCTCTTAAATATTCCGGTGTGTATGGGCTCAACTGTGCCGGTGCAATATCCAATACTGTCTTGCAGCCGCATTCTCCGCTCTTTGCCATACGATAGGCAGCTCTTGCATAAGCCACGATCACGCTGGAGGTAAATGCCGGATTAGAATCTAATTTTAAGCTATATTCGATCACATTCTGATATTCTTCATTCCAGCCAGTTTTACCGCTTCTGATCACAAAACCGCCGTGTGGAATACCGCTGTGTTCAGCTTTCATTTCTTCCATAGAAATAAAATGTACCGTCGTATCATAATCCGCAAAATAATTCGGCATGGTTACGATTTCTTTTTCAATACGTGCAAGATCTGCGCCTTCTTCTGCTACTACAAAACATTCTCTCGTATGTTTCTGACGGGTTGTAAGTTCCGGATTAGAACCGCTTCTCACCTGTTCCAGAGCTTCTTCAACCGGAATTGTGTACTGTCTTGCATCCAGAACACCTTCAATCCGGCGAACCGCATCAGAGTGTCCCTGGCTGACACCTTTTCCCCAGAATGTGTAATCTTTTCCGGAAGGAAGCACTGCGCCTGCATAAACTCTGTTTAAGGAAAACATTCCCGGATCCCATCCGCAGGAGATGATCGCAACTTTTCCGCTTTTTTTCGCTTCTGCATCTACCGCTGCAAAATGTTCTGGAATCCTTGCATGGGTATCAAAGCTGTCAATAACATTGAAATACTTTGCCATTTCCGGTGTCTGTGCCGGAAGATCTGTGGCACTTCCGCCGCAAAGTATCAGAACGTCAATCTCATCTGCATGAGCCGGTGCATCTTCTGCTGCATAGACAGGCACACCCTCTGTTAGGATTTTTAACGTTTCCGGTGCTCTTCTTGTAAATACCGCTGCCAATTTCATGTCTTCATTCTGTTTCACAGCACATTCTACACCTTTTCCAAGATTTCCATAGCCTAAGATACCGATTCTAATCTGTTCCTTCATCATTTTTTCCTCCTAAAAGCTTCACCTAACTTTTTGATATGGAAAGTATATATCAATTTTTCCAAATATCCAAGACCCAAATTGACCTCCCATGTATAATTCTTTCTAATAAAGCTTAAACTTTTCTTAAATAAATCTAAACCTAGTTGACTTCTGATTTTTCAGTGCTAAAATCGAGAGAAACGAGTTTTGTGGAAATGTATTTATTCCGCATCTAAAATCGGGGTGGTGAATTATGGATTTGAAAGAAATCTGGAAACGACTTCGGGGAATCATCGCATTCGGCATCGTATATCTGACCGCTTTTTTCCTTTTGGAAGCAAGGGATGTACCCATCCATATCATCCATACAAAATTCGATGATATGATCCCGTTTTGTGAGTATTTTATTATTCCCTATTTCGTCTGGTACGCTTATGCATGCGGTACCGTATTGTATCTTGGACTCACTGATAAAGATTTAAAAGAATACGATCGATTTATTACAAATATGATTCTTGGAATGGTGGTATTTGTCATCACTTCCCTGGTTTACCCAAACGGGCAAAACCTTCGTCCAACGGTTATGGACGACAACCTATTTAGCCAGGTAGTCAGACTCCTGTATACGATCGACACCCCGACCAATATTCTTCCAAGTTTACATGTATTTGTATCCATTGCCTGTGACATGGCACTTTGCCGGAATGCGGCATTCAAAAAACGTCCGTGGTTGCAGTGGACCTCGCATATGCTGGCTGTTCTGATCTGTCTGTCTACAATGTTTTTAAAACAGCACAGCATCATTGACGTAGCTGCTGCATTGTTCTGTAATGCAGTATTTTATCCATTTGTATACTACGAAGACATCCTCCGCGAAAAAGCCATGAGACGGCAGACGGAGCGAAAACTTCTTTCCAAGCGAAAACTTGAACGATAAAAAAATCCCAGGCTGGTATCAAAACCATCCTGGGATTTCTTATGATCTTATTCTTCTGTTTCTGCATTTACATAGCTTCTGTTAAATTTCACATCAGCCCATACAGATGTTTCAACGTCCAGCGGATATTCTGCTTTCCAACCTTCCATAAGCTCATCATAGTAGTCAGATCTCTTAGAAGAAAGCAACTCTTCTCTTCTGCTTTCTGTTGCTTCTTCATCAAGTTCTGCAGTTAACTGAACAAGATAAAGTGCTGTATCTGTTTCAATCACTTCTGAAACATCGCCTTCAGACATTGTATCCAGAGCTGTGATCAATGCCTCTTCATAAACGGAAGTATTGTCTTTTCCGTAACTTCCTGTCTGTGCAGTCAATCCCTGTTCTGTGGCTGCTGCATCTAAAGTTTCTCCATCAGCCACACAAGCTGCAGCTGCATTCAGAAGTTCTCTGTTTTCCTGAAGTTCTTCTTCTGTCAGCGCCTCATCACCGCTTCCTTTAGAAACCACCACATAGCTAAATCCTCTCTGTGCTGCTTCTTCATCTGTCACTGTAATATCGGCACTTGCTGCGATCGCATTTGCAGTCTTTGTGCTGACTGTAATCAAAGTCAGAACACGTTCTACTGTTTCCTGATCTGCAGTCATCTGCTCTTTGGTATCCTCGCTGTTTGCTTCAAGGAACGCAGTCGCTGCTTCCGTGATCTTTGCTGCATCATCATCCGTCAGTTCTACACCATAATCTGCCGCCTTATCTTCCAGGATATTATATTCCTGAAGCTGTGATAAGATCTGTTCCTTTACATTTTCTCCATAAGTCGAACCGGTTCCCATAAGATCCACGTTGAAGAAACCTTCTCCATACATGCTTTCATAAATGCTTTCGATCATTGACTGCTGATATCTGAGGAAGAAATTCGCTTCTCCAAGTGTTACATTCTTTTCTCCCACAGCTGCTACGGTCTTACTTCCGTCTAATGTGCTGTTTCCGCATCCTGCAAGACCTGCCGCCATACTTGTACAAAGTCCTGCAACTACCAGTGCTTTATGATATACCTTCATCGTATATGCCTCCTAATTTTAAACTTCTGTAGGGTATTATAAGTTTTTTTTGCCTTTAGGGCAACCTTAATTCACAAAAATTCACAATTTTTCACAATTACACTTCCTCTAAAAGATATTTCATATCTTCCAAAAGATAAGACAATGTTTTTAATACATTGGTTTCCGTATTCTTGTTATTTTTTCTTTCATATATAAAATACGGTGCCTGCGCCGCCTGAAATTTTAATGCACCCTGATAGCGTTCCACCAATTTCGGGATCTTCGCTACAGCGATTTCCGCCTTTTCATACATGGTAAGCTTTAGATTCTTTGCATTTCCGGAAACCTCCGTAATATACAATCCATGGGCCAGTGCTTTGAGCTTTGCAATTTCCAAAAGATTCAAAACAGCTTTTGGAAGATCTCCAAAACGATCTGTCAGTTCTTCCAACATATCTTCACACTCTTCCGCATTTTCAATGCTGGCAATACGCTTATAAACATCAAGTTTCTGCGCTTCATTTTTAATGTAAGAATCCGGTATATAGGCATCGGTTTCCAAATCCAGCACTGTTTCATACCGGTCTTCCACCTTCGCTGTTCCTTTCAGATCCTTCACTGCCTCATTTAGCATCTTACAATAAAGATCATATCCAACCGCCTGCATATGTCCATGTTGCTCTGCTCCCAGAAGATTTCCAGCCCCCCGGATTTCCAGATCTCTCATGGCAATTTTAAATCCGCTTCCAAGATCCGTAAATTCTTTAATGGCATGGAGACGTTTTTCCGCAATCTCTGTCAGGTATTTTCCCTTCCGGTAAAGCAAAAAGGCGTAAGCCGTCCGATTCGAACGTCCCACACGGCCTCTGAGCTGATAAAGCTGGGAAAGCCCCATCTGATCCGCATCATGAATGATCATGGTGTTGACATTGGAAATATCCAAACCGGTTTCAATGATTGTTGTAGACACCAATACATCTGTTTCACCGGAAATAAAATCATACATTTTCTTTTCCAGTTCTTTTTCACTCATCTGACCATGGGCAAATGCCACATTTGCCTCTGGCACCAGCTTTTCAATATGTGCCGCCATATCTGCAATGGTATTCACCCGATTGTATACAAAATACACCTGTCCACCTCTGGCCAATTCACGCTGAATGGCCGCACGCACCATTTCATCCTCATATTCCATCACGTATGTTTGAATCGGCAGACGATCCTGAGGTGCTTCCTCCAAAACGCTCATATCCCGGATACCAATGAGACTCATATGAAGGGTTCTCGGAATCGGTGTGGCGGTCAATGTCAGAACATCAATGTTTTCTTTCATTTTTTTGATCTTTTCTTTATGGGTAACCCCAAAACGCTGTTCTTCATCAATGATCAAAAGTCCCAGATCCTTGAACTGTACATCTTTAGACAATACTCTATGGGTACCGATCACAATATCCACCAGTCCTTTTTTCAGATCCTCCAGCGTTTTCTTCTGCTGCGCCGGTGTACGGAATCTGCAAAGAAGATCTATCCGTACCGGAAATTCCTTCATACGCTGTACAAAGGTATTATAATGCTGCTGTGCCAAAATCGTTGTAGGTACCAGATAAACGACCTGTTTATTTTCCTGCACAGCCTTAAATGCAGTCCGAATCGCAATCTCTGTTTTTCCGTATCCCACATCACCACAGATCAGACGATCCATGATTTTTGTACTCTCCATATCCTGTTTGGCAGCTTCAATGGCCGCCAGCTGATCCTCTGTTTCTTCAAACGGAAACATTTCTTCAAACTCTTTCTGCCATACAGTGTCTTCTCCATAGACAAAACCATTTCGCTCTGCTCTTGCCGCATAAAGTTCCACCAGATCCTTCGCAATATCCTGTACTGCTTTTCGCACCTTGGTCTTGGTGCGATTCCACTCTCCGCCGCCCAGTTTATTTAACTTTGGCTTCTTTGCATCCGAGGAAGCATATTTTTGCAGTGTCTCCAGCTGTGTCGCCAGAATATAAAGATTTCCGCTGCCTGCATATTCAATCTTAATGTAATCCTTCAGTTTTTTCTCAACTTCTACCTTTTCAATTCCTCGATAAATCCCAAGCCCATGATTTTCATGAACCACATAATCCCCAATGGAAAGATCTGAAAAACTTTGGATTTTCTGTCCTTCGTAGGAAGTCTTCTTTTTATGCTTTTTCTTCTTTTCACCGCCAAAAATATCCGTTTCTGCAAGAACTGCAAATTTCAACATCGGATATTCATAGCCATGTTTGATATTTCCCGCGATCAAAAGGATTTCTCCCGGAGCTGCCAGTCGTTCCTCATCCTCTGTATAAAACGCATTCAAATCTTCCGCCTGCAGATCCTGGGCAAGACGCTTCGCCCTGGTTCTGGAAGAACACAAAAGAATCGTCCGGTATTTTTCCCTCTTCCACCGTTTCAGATCCTTTGTCAGAAGTTCAAAACTATTCTGGTAACTGTTAATGCCTCTGACTTCCAGGGCATATTTCTGCCGGATACCCAGACTTCGAACCTTCATATCTAACATGGAAAAAGCCACGCAACGGACACGTTCTAACTTTGCCAGCACTTCCGCCGCACCGGCCACCATTTTTGATTCTTCCGGTGCTGCTTTCCCCGCCTCCATACGGTTCTGGATGCTTTCGCAAAACTCTTTTTCCACAGCATCCGCTTTTTCCTCCAGCCGGTTTGGCTCATCCAAAAATACAATGCTGTCCCTGTCCGAAAAATATTCTAAAAAACTGATCCCATTTTCCCAATCCTCCGGTTCTTTCGCCGGATAGATTCTGATCTTATCCAGCGTCTCAATGGAACGCTGGCTTTCCACGTCAAAACTACGGATCGAATCAATTTCATCGTCCCAAAGTTCGATACGCACCGGACATTCCTCTGTCAATGGAAAAATGTCAATAATGCCTCCCCGAATGGCAAACTGTCCTTTTCCTTCCACCTGGCCGGTCCGTTCGTACCCCATTTGAGCCAGATTCTGCTTTAACGCATCCAGATCAATGATACTCTCCATATCAATGGTCAGAATCCCTGTGCCAAGTTCCTTTAAAGGCTTGACTTTTCCCATACATCCATCGATGGTTGTGATGACTGTTACATTCTCCTGCTCCATCAGCGCCTGCAGTGCCCTGACTCTCTGTTCCTCCAAAAGCCCACCCTGAATATCTGCATGAAAAAAGAGAAAATCTTTTGCCGGATACAAATAGACGCCTTTGCCAAAAAGTCTATATTCCTCAAAGATTTCCTTTGCCTTTATTTCCTGATCAGTAATGATCAGCTTCTTTTTGAATTTTTCACCCATCGCATGCGCCAGATGTGTCTTTTGAGAATCCATACATCCGGTCAAAAGGATCACACCTGTCTCTTTCTTTACCTGTTCTGCTGCTTTTGAGAACACCTCAAGCTGCTTTAATGGAGCTGTTAAACTTTTCATATTATTTCTTTCCGTTAAATCTGTTCATGGCCGCATCAATCCCTTCTGTCAGGATTACCTCCACTGCTGCACCCGCCTGTGCAAATGCTTCATCCATCTGTTTCTGCTCTTCTTTTGAAAAATGGCCAAGAACATAATCTGCCAGATCATATCCGGCCGGTTTCTCACCCACACCCACCTTGATCCGCGGGAACTTCTGATCTCCCAGGTGAAGGATAATATTTTTAATACCGTTGTGACCGCCGGCACTTCCTTTTCCTCGCACACGAAGCTGTCCCGGTGCCAGAGAAATATCATCATAAATAATGATCAATTCCTCCTCCGGATCAATCTTATAAAAATCCATTGCCGCACGAATACTTTCACCGCTCAGATTCATAAAGGTCTGTGGTTTTAACAGAAGCACTTTCTGACCCTCGATATAACCACTTCCATACAATCCCTTAAACCCTGCCTGTTTTACAGGGATCTGATACTTTTCCGATAAATAATCTATGACTGCAAAGCCTGCATTATGTCTTGTATTTTCATACTGTTTCGTAGGATTTCCTAGTCCTGCAATAATATACATTTTCTCACACTCTCTTCTTCAATTTTACAGCAACAGTATACCGATTCTGACCAGACAAATCAAGGCATAAAAAGGGGAACCCTTCGGCTCCCCTCATCCTTTACGCTTCTGTTTCCAAAGGCTCCTGCAGGGCCTCTTCATATTTTTCCAGGATCAGCTTCTGGATCTTCTCTCTTGTAGAAGATGTGATGGGATGTGCAATATCCCGATATTCACCATCAGATGCCTTTCGGCTCGGCATAGCGATAAACAGTCCCTTCTCTCCTTCAATCACCTTAATGTCATGTACAACAAATTCATCATCAATCGTAATCGATACGACCGCCCGTAATTTTCCTTCCTTTGCAACTGCTTTGCGCACCCTTACATCTGTAATCTGCATACCCTGTTCTCCTTTTCCTTTTGAAAACTATATCTGATATCTCTCACCGTTTTCTGCAACAACCTTGATCTCGTCCTCTCCTTTGTAAACCGTATTGGCACGAATGGTCGTATTGCTCTCGATCACACAATTTTCAATATAAGTATGATCTCCCAAATAGACATCATTCATAATAATGGAATTTTTGATCACACAGTCACTGCCCACAAAAACTTTCTTAAACAACAACGAATTTTCTACAGTTCCATTAATGATCGAACCGCTTCCAATCAACGCATTTCTCACGTCTGATCCCGGATTATATTTTGCCGGTGGCAGATCCATCACTTTTGAATATACCGGCGGATAATCCTTCAGGAAATGCTTTCTTACATCCGGTTTTAAGAAATCCATATTTGCTTCATAATAGGACTCCACGGAAGCAATATTATTCCAATAGGAATCCATCTGATATCCGTAAATTTTCTTCACATTTTTATATCGGATCAGAATATCTGTCACGAAATTATAATGTCCCTCCTGAGCACTCTTTTCAATCAGCTCAATCAGCTGTCTTCTTCGAATGACATAAATTCCGCAGGAAATGGTTCTGGACTCGGAAAGCATCGGTTTTTCTTCCATACCAACGATTCTTCCGTCTTCGTCCATGGTAACAACACCAAAACGGCTGATATCCGTCTCCTTTGGCATTTCTTTGCATACAACTGTAATATCGGCCTTCTTCTCGATATGATATTCCAGCACTTTATTGTAATCCATTTTATAGATACCGTCACCGGATGCAATCACTACATAAGGCTCATGACATTCCCGAAGCCAGTCCAAATTCTGATAAATGGCATCTGCCGTTCCGCGATACCAGGAATTATTCACAGTCGTGATCGTCGGCGCAAATACATAAAGACCGCCCTGTTTTCTTCCGAAATCCCACCATTTTGCAGAGCTTAAGTGTTCATTTAAGGAACGGGAATTATACTGGGTCAGCACTGCTACCCTGCTGATCTTCGAATTTGACATATTGCTGAGGGCAAAATCAATACTTCGGTAACTGCCTGCAAAAGGCATGGCAGCGACTGCGCGTTTGTTAGACAGCTCTCTCATCCGATGATTGTTGCCGCCTGCTAAAATGATTCCCAATGCTTTCATGCTCTGTCACCTGCCTTAATAATGGATTTTCCGCTTTCCAGAATCCCATCCGGATAATCCTCCGGTGTCGTATTTCCTGAAATTGCTGTATTTTTTCCAATCTTTACATTCGGCGGAATGTAGGAATCTTCTCCTACCGTCACCAGTCCGAATGCATAGATCTTCGGCTGTATCTGGTTCGGCACTTCTTCGCCTACGCCCATGACAACGCCCTCGCTGACTTCTACATCCTCTGCAATGATCGCTTTGTCGATCACCGCACCTTTTCCGATGGTCGTACCTTTCATGATAATGGAATCACGCACAACGGCACCTTCCTCGATCACCACACCAGAACCGATCACTGAACCGCTGACCTCGCCACAGATCGTTGAACCGCCGCTGACCAGACTTCGTGTAATCTTGGCATCTGCAGAAATGTACTCTGGTGCAATCGCATCACTTTTGGTATAGATCTTCCAAAATTCTTCATAAAGATTAAATTCCGGAATAATGTCAATTAGTTCCATGTTGGCTTCCCAGTAAGATCCTAAGGTCCCTACATCCTTCCAATAACCACGGAATTCATAAGCATACATCGGGTTCCCGTTTTCAAAACAATAAGGAATGATATGTTTTCCAAAATCACAGCCCGGCTGATCTTTTTTATCAAGCAGAGCCTGACGAAGCACCGGCCAGCTGAAAATATAAATTCCCATGGATGCCAGATTACTCCTTGGATTCTCCGGTTTTTCCTCAAATTCCGTAATCTTTCCGTTCTCATCTGTGATAACGATTCCAAAACGGCTTGCCTCCTCCATCGGTACCGGCATCGCTGCAATGGTCACGTCTGCACCATTTTCCTTATGGAAATCCAGCATCATTTCATAATCCATCTTATAAATATGGTCTCCGGAAAGGATCAATACATAATCCGGATGATACATATCAATATAGTCAATATTCTGATAAATGGCATTTGCCGTTCCTGTATACCATTCACTGTTTGTACTCTTTTCGTAAGGCGGAAGTACCGTCACACCGCCATTATTTCTGTCCAGATCCCACGGCATGCCAATTCCAATGTGGGTATTTAACCGAAGCGGCTGATACTGTGTCAGCACTCCCACCGTATCAATTCCGGAATTAATACAGTTACTTAAAGGGAAATCAATGATCCGATATTTCGCCCCGAAAGAAACTGCCGGCTTTGCCACCTTCGCTGTCAGCACACCAAGACGGCTGCCTTGTCCTCCTGCCAGAAGCATTGCAATCATTTCTTTTTTAATCACGCGATCACCTCTCTAGTTATTTTTAGAAATTTTTTACGGCTTCCTGCACCGCATGTCTATGTAATAGACTTATTATACCACACTTTTTGACAATGTGAATAACTTTTCTTGCGAAATTTGTATTATTTTAAGCAATTTTACCAATATATTTTGGCAAAAAGATCCCATGGAATATATTTGAAAATCCCTATGTTTGCGAGTATAATATAAGGAAAAAAGCCATGAAAGGAACACTTTTATGTATCAGATAAATTTTAACAAACCAGAACCTATTCATTTCATTGGAATCGGCGGAATCAGCATGAGCGGGCTAGCCCAGATCCTTTTGGGTGCCGGATTTCCCATCTCAGGCTCTGACAGCAAACATTCCAACTTAACAGAACAGCTGGAACAGGCCGGTGCAAAAGTCTTTGTTCCGCAGTCTGCTGAAAATATTTCCCCGGATTATCGCTGCGTCGTCTATACAGCAGCCATACACCCGGACAATCCGGAATATGCACGATGTGTAGAATTAGGTCTCCCAATGCTTACCAGAGCAGAACTTTTGGGACAGATCATGAAAAATTACCAGACTGCCATTGCAGTTGCAGGAACTCATGGAAAAACCACAACAACTTCCATGCTCTCATCGATCCTTTTGGATGCCCAGACCGATCCAACCATCTCGGTCGGCGGGATTCTCGAATCCATTGGCGGCAATATCCGTGTAGGAAAATCCGAAACATTTATCACAGAGGCCTGTGAATATACCAATAGTTTCCTGTCTTTTTATCCAACCATGGGGATTATTTTGAATATCGAAGAAGATCATATGGATTTCTTTAAAGATCTGAATGACATTATGCATTCCTTCCATCTTTTTGCCAAACGGCTTCCAAAGGAAGGCGTTCTGATCATTAACAACGAGATTAAAAACCGCGAGCAGGTCACAAAAGATCTCGACTGCCAGGTAATCACCTATGGCATGGATCCAACCTGTGACTACTATGCAGAACATATTTCTTACAATGCCATGGCCTGTGGAGAATTTGACGTGATGCGCCATGGGGAATTTTTCGCCCATATCTGTTTAAATGTTACAGGACGTCACAATGTATCCAATGCACTGGCATCCATTGCTGCTGCAGACTATTTAGGTCTTCCTTTCGAATGCATTACCAGAGGAATCGCTTCTTTCGGCGGAACCAACCGGCGTTTCCAGCACAAAGGCGTTTTTCAGGGCGTGACCGTCATTGACGATTATGCACACCATCCTACAGAAATCCGCGCAACTTTGGAAGCTGCCAAAAATTATCCGCACAGAGAATTATGGTGTGTATTCCAGCCTCATACTTATACCCGCACAAAAGCCTTCTTCCAAGAATTTGCCCAAAGCCTTTCTCTGGCAGATCATGTCGTTCTGGCAGACATTTATGCCGCCCGGGAAACCGACACTTTAGGAATGAGTTCTGCACTTCTTGGAGAAGAAATCGCAAAACTCGGGACAGATTGTCACTATTTCCCAGGTTTTCATGAAATAGAAGAATTTTTAAAATCACACTGTATCCACGGGGATCTGTTGATAACTATGGGAGCCGGAGATATTGTAAATATTGGAGAAAACCTGTTACGTGAATAGTTGTCCACATTATCCACATTCAATGGGGAAAATTATCCCTGTTGATATGTGGATAATTTTGTGGAAATCCTTGCGCAACTTCATATTCCAAAGCGATTCCGTTTGTGCTATAATTGCAATGCTTAAAAAATGGGGGGACGCATGATGGCAGAATTTAAAATTACACAGGCAGGATATCAGCCTGTGACATCTGTATCGGACAATTTTATAGAAAACTTCATGCCTATGGCAAATGGTGACTATGTAAAGATCTATCTTTATCTGCTGCACTGCGTAAAAAGCGGCAAAGCACTTTCTATTTCTGCTCTGGCAGATTTGTTTCAATATACGGAAAACGATATCAAACGTGCATTAAAATATTGGGAGAGCAAGCAGCTCTTATCGATCGTGGAAAATGCTTCCGGAGAGATCACGGCCTTATCCGTCAATGATGCTCCAAAACCGGAACCGGCTTTCCCGGACACTGTCACTGTACCGCTTGCCAACCAGCCGGACAGCACACTGGAAAAACACAGCTATACGGCTGCCCAGACAAAAGTTTTCCGGGAACAGGCAGAAGTACGTCAGCTACTCTTTGTATGCGAACAATATATCGGAAAACAGCTGACCAAAGCAGAAATAGATACCTTGCTTTACTTTTATGACCAGCTTCACTTTTCCACTGATCTGATTGAATACCTTGTGGAATACAGTGTTTCCAAAAACAAACGCAGTCTGCGTTACATGGAAGCTGTGGCACTGCAGTGGCATCAAAAAGGGATCCGCACCAGAGAAGAAGCCAAACTAGATTCGAAACCTTATTCCAAGGAAAGCTATCTGGTATTAAAGGCGCTTGGCATCAACAACCACGATCCGCTCCCTACGGAAGCCGCTTACGTAGAACGCTGGCTTACAGAATACGGATTTACCATTGAACTGATCTTAGAAGCCTGTGACCGCACGATCAGACAGATTCATCAGCCAAAATTCGAATATGTGGACGGAATCTTGAAAGCATGGAAAAATGCAGGTGTTCACCATCTTTCCGATGTGGACAAACTGACCACAGAACACAAAAACCGTGCGGCTACCCGCAGTCCACAGAAAAATGACAAACCATTTACCACACGATTTCATAATTTCGAGCAGCATACTTATGATTTTAAGGAACTCGAAAAGAAATTATTTATTAATCAATAGGAGGAAGCATCGTGAAACTTTCAGCTGCACATTTTGATGCGATCATGCGTGAATATGACAACCAGCGCCTGGAAAATATACGTGCCTTAAATGACCGCACACAGGAAATTTATGAACGTTTTCCGGAAATCCGGCAGTTAGATGAACAAATTGCCCAGCTGGCGGAACAATATGCAGATTCCTTTACCCAAAGCGATGGCATGAGTTTTGAAGAATACAAAAAAAGACTCGCTGACCTGCGGATGGAAAAGGATGCCCTTTTGAAATGTTTCCACATTGATCCTCAGCAGCTGCAGATCCAGTATCGCTGCAGAGACTGTCAGGATACCGGATACATTGGCAGTGAAAAATGCCACTGTTTCCGCCAAAAGATCATTGACGAAATGTATCAGCAGTCCAATCTGCGCGAAATCCTTGCAGCAGAAAATTTTTCCACTCTTTCCTATCAGTATTACGATACGGAAAATATGGAAAAAATGCAGGTTGCAATTGAAACCTGCAAAAATTTTACACAAAACTTTGAAAAAAACTTTGAAAACCTATTGTTATGTGGTACTGTTGGTATAGGAAAAACTTTTCTTTCAAACTGTATCGCAAAAGAATTACTGGATCAGGGACACAGCGTTTTGTATTTGTCTGCATTCCAGCTCTTTGACCTGATGGCAAAAAACTCATTTTCTAACAATTCAGACAAAGAGGATTCTCTTGCCAAACAGTATCCGCATATTTTTGACAGTGATCTGCTGATCATCGATGATCTGGGTACGGAACTGGCAAACAGCTTTACGGTTGCAGGATTTTTCCTGGTGATCAATGAGCGGATTTTACGCAAAAAATCCACACTGATTTCCACGAACCTGTCACCGGAAGAAATATTAGCTACTTATACGGATCGAACCGCTTCCCGCATTATGACAAATTATACCATGTTAAAACTTTCCGGAAGCGATATCCGTTTGAAAAAGAAATTAGGAGGATTTTAGAATGACACAGCGTAGTCTTCGCAACATTGAAACAATTCCAGTAGGTCCTTTGGGGATCATTCCACTGAAAAGCTGCTCAGAGCTTGGAGAAAAGGTAGACAAATACCTTGTGGACTGGAGACATGCAAACACTTCTGAACACAAGGAAAACATTATCTTTTCCGGATATGAAAAGGATTCCTATATCGTAGATGCTTCCGTTCCACGTTTTGGTTCCGGTGAAGCGAAAGCGATCATCAACGAATCTGTTCGTGGCCAGGATGTTTACCTGATCGTAGATGTATGTAACTACAGCCTGACTTATTCTTTATGCGGACAGGAAAACCACATGTCACCGGATGATCACTATCAGGATTTAAAACGTGTGATTGCTGCCATTGCCGGAAAAGCAAGAAGAATCAATGTCATCATGCCTTTCCTTTATGAAAGCAGACAGCATAAACGTTCTTCCAGAGAGTCCTTAGACTGTGCTTTGGCACTTCAGGAACTGGTAAACATGGGTGTGGACAATATCATTACCTTCGACGCACATGATCCTCGTGTACAGAATGCAATTCCTTTAAATGGATTTGAAACCGTAACACCGGTTTACCAGATGATCAAGGGATTATTAAATAACGTAGATGACATTCAGCTGGACAGCGATCATTTAATGGTTATCAGCCCGGATGAAGGTGCTACTGGACGTGCAATTTACCTGGCAAGTATCTTAGGTGTCGATATGGGTATGTTCTACAAACGCCGTGACTATACAAAGATTGTCAACGGTAAAAACCCAATCGTTGCCCATGAATTTTTAGGTGCTGACTTAAACGGAAAAGATGCCATCATCATTGACGATATGATTTCCTCTGGAGACAGTATGTTAGACGTTGCAAAACAGTTAAAATCCCGTGGTGCCGGAAGAATCTTTGTATTCTCCACCTTCGGTCTTTTCACAAGCGGTTTGGAAAGATTTGACGATGCTTACGCACAGGGGCTGATTTCCAGAATCTGTACAACCAATACGGTTTATCAGACACCGGAACTCTTATCTAGAGACTGGTATGTAAGCTGTGATATGAGTAAATATATTGCGCTCCTGATCGATACCTTGAATCACGACGGATCCATCAGCGACCTTTTAGAACCATACGAAAGAATCAATGCTTTTGTTAAGAAATATAAAGAAAAACAGCAAAACAAATAATCAGGCATAAAAAAGGCTGTCCATACGGACAGCTTCTTTTTTATACCTTAAAGCGGTAACCCACGCCCCAGATTGTCTCAATATACTGAGGTTTTGATGTATCGTATTCGATCTTTTCACGGATTTTTTTAATATGCACGGTTACCGTTGCAATATCTCCAATGGATTCCATATCCCAGATTTCCTTAAACAATTCTTCCTTGGTAAATACATGGTTTGGATTTTGTGCAAGGAAACACAAAAGATCAAATTCTTTAGAAGTAAAGTTCTTTTCTTCTCCATTGATCCATACTCTTCGGGCAGTCTTATCAATCTTGATGCCTCGGATTTCAATAATATCATTGTTTGGCATTCCACTGTTGATCAATCTTTCATATCTTGCCAGATGTGCCTTCACACGAGCTACCAGTTCACTTGGGCTAAACGGCTTGGTCATGTAATCATCAGCCCCCAATCCCAGTCCTCGGATCTTATCAATATCATCTTTTTTGGCAGATACAATGATGATCGGTGTATTTTTTACTTCACGGATCTTTTTGCAGATTTCAAATCCATCGACCTCCGGAAGCATCAGATCCAAAATGATCAGATCAAACTCTTCCCGCAAAGCGCGGTTTTTCCCTGTTTCTCCCTGATGTTCTACCTCAACCTGAAAACCACTCAATTCCAGATAGTCTTTTTCTAGATCCGCAATGGCTACCTCATCCTCTACGATCAAAATTTTACTCATTTACCGGTACCTCCTGATATTTTCTTATGACAAGGTACATTACCGTACCTATTCCTTCCTTACTTGTAACCCAAATCTTTCCTCCGTGATCTTCCATAATCTTTTTCACAATGGAAAGACCAATTCCACTTCCGCCTTTAGAGGAATTTCGGGATGCATCTGTACGATAGAAACGATCAAAAATGTATGGCAGATCCTTTGCTGCAATTCCCTTTCCATTATCTTCAATCTCTACCTGGATAAAATCACCCACATCTTTCACTGTCATGTGAATCTTTGTCTCACTTTTATCCGAATATTTCTTTGAATTTCCAATAATATTGTTAATGACCCGTTTGATCTGTTCTGCATCTGCAATCATTTGAACAGAGTCATCTACATAATTCTGGTAGGTAAAGCCAATCTGTTCTTCCTCAAGTTCCCTTCCCAGATCTTCTGCACAATCTTCAAAATAGTCTACGACATTAATGCGGTTAAAAGTATAAGGAATCTTATTGGTATCAATCTTTGAATAGAAGGTAAGTTCATTGATCAGATGATCCATATCAATTGCCTTGCTGTAAATGGTCTGCAGATATTTATTTCTTTTTTCCGGCGTATCCGCCACACCATCCATCAGTCCTTCTACATAACCTTTGATGGCCGTGATTGGTGTTTTCAGGTCATGGGAAATATTGCTGATCAGCTCCTTATTCTGCTGGTCCGAATAAATCTTTTCTTCTGCATTATCTTTCAGGCGTTTTCGCATTTCCTCAAAATCTTCACAAAGTTCTCCAATCTCATCTTTGTTATGCACTTCTACCTCAAAATCCAGATTTCCATTTTTAATATTCTGGGTCGCAACTTTCAGCATACTGATGGGTGCGATAATGCTGTGATAGATCCAAAGCACCAGACAGATTACGATCAGTGGAACGAATACGCATACCAGAACTGTCACATCAAAAATATAATTTTTAACCTGAGTTACAAAATTATGCCTTGCCTCAGAAAATTCTGCAATGGTCGCTGCACCTTGGGAAATCTGGTACATTTCATCCACATGATATTGGGAAAATGTGATCACTCCTGCACAAAGGGCAACCATCGGTATCCCAATGATCAATAAAAAAGCAATCACCAATTTAGTCTTTATCTTCATCTTCTCATCTCCGTATCAGATATCCTACACACCAGAATCATCTTTTATTTTTCCAGTATAACACATTCTGTCCCCTGAAAAACATTAACAATTGATAACTTTCTAAATATTTTCTAAAACAAAGAAGCATGCCAAAAACGGCATGCCCCTGTTGAATCTTATTTTATAAATAGCTCTTTAAAATTTCTGCCTTGTCTGTCTTTTCCCACGGGAGATCAAGGTCTGTTCTTCCAAAGTGTCCATAAGCAGCTGTCTGTTTGTAGATTGGACGGCGAAGATCTAACATTTTGATAATTCCAGCCGGACGAAGGTCAAAGTTTTCACGGATCATTTCAACCAGCTTTTCTTCTGATACTTTTCCGGTTCCAAAAGTATCTACCATGATAGATGTCGGATGTGCAACACCGATCGCATAGGATAACTGGATCTCACATTTGTCTGCAAGACCTGCTGCTACGATATTTTTCGCAACATAACGTGCTGCATAAGCTGCAGAACGGTCAACTTTCGTACAATCCTTACCTGAAAATGCACCGCCGCCGTGACGTGCATATCCGCCATAAGTATCTACGATGATTTTACGACCTGTCAGACCGCTGTCTCCATGAGGTCCCCCGATAACAAAACGGCCTGTCGGATTAATGAAAAACTTTGTATTTTCATCGATCATATCTTTTGGAAGGATCACATCAAATACATGTTTTTTGATATCTTCGTGGATCTGTTCCTGCGTTACTTCTTCACTATGCTGTGTGGATAATACCACTGCATCCAGACGCGCCGGTCTTCCATTTTCATCATATTCTACAGTTACCTGTGTTTTTCCGTCCGGACGAAGGTAGCTTAAAGTTCCGTTTTTACGTACTTCGGTCAGACGAAGTGCCAGCTTATGTGCCAGAGAAATGGCATATGGCATCAGTTCCGGTGTTTCGTTCGATGCATATCCAAACATCATTCCCTGGTCTCCGGCACCGATGGCTTCGATTTCATCTTCGCTCATACGGTTTTCTTTTGCTTCTAATGCTTTATTTACACCCATGGCAATATCTGTAGATTGTTCATCAATGGCAGTGATCACGGCACAGTTATCCGCATCAAAACCAAATTTTCCTCTTGTATAACCGATTTCACGGATCGTATCACGAACAATCTTCTGAATATCTACATAAGCATTGGTTGTAATCTCACCCATAACCAATACCAGACCGGTAGTTGTGGAAGTTTCACAGGCAACACGGCTCATTGGATCTTCAGCCATTAAAGCATCTAAGATCGCATCTGAAATCTGATCGCAGATTTTGTCCGGATGACCTTCAGTTACAGACTCGGAAGTAAATAAAAATTTCTCCATGGTTCATTCTCCTTTTCTTTGTTGTTGAAAGAATCTCTTACGGATTCGTACATATTTTTCAATTAAAATAGGTCCGCATAAGCGGACCTGGTTACTCGTAAATTCCAAATCCTCTTATTGTTCGATTACTCGCTCAGGCTGGCACCTTCCGTTCTCCGGGGTTGCCGTGGCTTCTTTGATCCTTTGTATCTCCACCACTCTGAATAAGAGACTTCTTTCTATATTTCATTGATACCTTGGACATTCTAGTATATAGCGCCCTGTCTGTCAAGAGATTTCTGCCAATTTCTCAGCCAAAATCAAATTCTTTATCTTTTCCTTCCCATCGTTTTTCTTACCTGTCTTGCCAAATCCACCAATCTTGGTGTAGACTTTATATCAAGTGGTGTAAGAACCTATTCGACACCGGTTTTAGATATTTCATTAAAAATCTTCATGCAGTTTCAGGCTGACTGCATGGAACCTGGAAGGAATAAATCATGAACGGACAGAAACGTAGAGAAGAAATCATTAAAATCATTAAAAACAGCAAACAGCCGGTCAGCGGAACCGCTCTTGCCAAGGAACTTGGTGTCAGCCGCCAGGTCATTGTACAGGATATGGCACTGCTTCGTGCCAACGGACAGGAAATCCTATCGACCCACCGCGGATATATTGTTCAGGAAAGCGAGCAGACCTGTCGTGTATTTAAGGTATTTCATACCGGCGAACAAGTAGAAGAAGAATTAAATCTCATTGTAGATCTGGGCGGCAAGATCGAAGATGTCTTTGTTTACCACAAAGTACACGGCGTGATCCGGGCAGATCTTTGCATCAGATCCCGAAGAGATGTGCAAAATTATCTCCAGAATATCGCCTCCGGCATTTCTACCCAGCTTCTAAATCTGACTGCCGGATATCATTATCATACGATTACGGCAGACACAGCAGAAATCCTGGATGTGATCCAGGAAGAACTTTCCAAACATGGCATGCTTGCTCAACTCCAGGACTACGAACCTGTAGATTTCTGGAATTCTCATCAAAAATAAAAAAGTGGAGAACATTTTTCGTGTTCTCCACTTTTTATCCATTTTCCAATCGCAAGGAGCTTCCCTTATTCGAATTCAATTGTTCCTGGTGGTTTACTCGTTAGGTCATACAGTACCCTGTTGACTCCCTTCACCTCATTAATGATCCGGCTCATTACCTTATTCAGCACTTCATACGGGATTTCCGCAGCTTCCGCTGTCATAAAATCTATCGTATTCACTGCCCGCAGGGCTACCGCGTAGTCATAGGTTCTCTCATCACCCATAACCCCCACAGAACGCATATTGGTCAGCGCCGCAAAATATTGTCCGATTCCCCGATCCAATCCGGCTTTTGCGATTTCTTCACGATAAATCGCATCTGCATCCTGTACGATGCGCACCTTCTCTGCAGTAACTTCCCCAATGATACGCACACCTAAACCCGGTCCTGGGAATGGCTGACGAAATACCAGATATTCTGGAATTCCAAGTTCCAGCCCAGCCTTACGCACCTCATCTTTAAAAAGATCCCGCAAAGGCTCAATGATTTCTTTGAAATCGACACAATCCGGCAGACCGCCTACATTGTGATGGGATTTGATCACCACAGATTCTCCGCCAAGTCCGCTTTCCACCACATCCGGATAAATGGTTCCCTGTACCAGAAAATCTACCGCGCCAATCTTTTTTGCTTCTTCTTCAAAAACTCGAATAAATTCTTCTCCAATAATTTTACGTTTCTTTTCCGGTTCGGAGACACCTGCCAGTTTTTCATAAAAACGTTCCTGTGCATTTACGCGGATAAAATTCAGATCATAATTTCCGTTTGGTCCAAATACCGCCTCCACTTCATCTCCTTCATCTTTGCGAAGAAGTCCATGATCTACGAATACACAGGTAAGCTGTTCTCCAACTGCCTTTGATAAAAGAACTGCTGCTACGGATGAATCTACTCCGCCGGACAATGCACACAATACCTTTCCGCTTCCAACCTTCTTGCGGATTGCCTGAATAGAATTTTCTACAAATGCGTCCATTTTCCAGTCCCCGGCACATCCGCATACATTGTGAACAAAATTGGAAAGCATTTTCGTACCTTCCTGGGTATGCAGAACCTCCGGATGGAACTGGATCGCGTACAGCCGGTCTTCCACTCTTTCAGCCGCCGCTACCGGACAATCTGCGGTATATGCAGAAATTTTAAAGCCCGGTGCCGTCTTGGAAATGTAATCAAAATGGCTCATCCAGCAAATAGTCGTCGGAGAAACATTACCAAACAATGCTGAAGTCTGATCCACAAATACCTCCGTTTTTCCATATTCACGAACCGGTGCCTTTTCCACCTTTCCGCCAAGCACATGCATCATCAGCTGTGCCCCGTAACAAAGCCCCAAAACCGGAATACCCAGTTCAAAAAGTTCCTTCGTATAAGTCGGTGCTCCTTCTTCATAACAGCTATTCGGCCCGCCGGTCAGAATGATGCCCTTTGGATTCATTGCCTTGATCATTTCAATGTCTGTTTTATACGAATAAATCTCACAGTATACATTGCATTCACGAACACGACGAGCGACTAACTGATTATATTGCCCACCAAAATCGATAACGATCACTGTTTCTCTTTTCACGCTTTTTCCTCCATCCATAAAATTTTCAGATACTACCTTATTTTTCTATGTTATGAATTATAAAAAAGCTATGACGTTTTTACAATGTGTTTTTTCTTATATTTTCATGTCCAATTATAAGAAAAAATGCTGATTTCATTACACAAACAATTTTAGGCAGTTTCCTGTTTGTGCAAATATTTTTCCTTCGTTGCCATACCGCCGCGAATATGACGTTCCTGCTTATTGATCTCCAAAACGCTCCGCACCTCTTTCGCCAAAGACGGATTGATCTGTTTTAATCGTTCTGTGCAGTCTTTATGTGTGGCCGTTACAATTTGGAACTGTTTTGTCAGAATCGTCCGCTATCAGTATTGTTTCATCCAGTCCCAAGTCACCCAACAGACGTAAATAAATATCTACGTTTCCATCTTTATCCACTTCTATTTTCTGAATAAGTTTCTTTAACTGGGTGTTGGTCATCTGACGTACATCCGTAATATCCTCAATCGTCTTAAAGGTATTATTCAGAATTGCTTCCAACTGTTCCCCTTTGGTCAAATGATAAGATACCATCTTTAACTCATTTTCCAGACGCTCAATTTCTTTCTTCATGCCGCCGATTTTCTCATTCAGTTCCTCACGAGAAATCAAGTCATCAGTATACATATCCATATACTTCTCACGAGTTTTTTTCAATTTGGCAAGCTGACTATTCAACTCTTTTTCATATTCCAGATTTTCATCTTTTGCCTTGTAAACACGCTGAAATTCATTGATCACATGATTGATTACCTTTTTCTTCTGTTTCAGTAC
The DNA here is from genome assembly GCA_964561705.1 of uncultured Lachnoclostridium sp. Classification (GTDB taxonomy): domain Bacteria; phylum Bacillota; class Clostridia; order Lachnospirales; family Lachnospiraceae; genus HGM12587. The sequence continues at coordinate 23,848 of CAZLQJ010000022.1, forward strand.
ATTTGCAAAATACTCCTGCAGAACCTCGATCAATTCATCTTCATCCACTGTGGTTTTGTTCGGGCAGCTATCTGCACCTTGTCCATTTCGTCCGGAACACACCCAACGCACATAGGTATTCTTATAGGTACGCACCGTTCTGCGGAAGGACCAGCCGCATTCTTTACATTTAATCAATGTTGAAAATAAATGCTTGTTACTCTGACGCTCATGAGTAATATTAAACGCATCATGTCTGCCATGGAGAATTTCCTGTGCTCTTTCATAAGTTTCGTCATCAATAATTCTTATTTCCGGACGCTCTACTACGAACCATTCCGTTTCATCATTGTTTTTTCTCTGTCCAGTCAGAAAATCTGATACTTCTTGTTTTCCATTGATAATCTTTCCTGTGTAAATTTCGTTAGTTAATATACGGCAGATTGCATTCTGGCTCCACTTACAATTGCGTTTTGTTTTGATTCCTTGATCATTCAACATATTTGCAATCTTAGATGCACCATAGCCTCCTTCGGTATACCACTTGTAAATCTGCTGTACAACTTTTGCTTCTTCTTCGTTAATTGCAAGATGAAAGTAATCACCGATCGTCTTATCGTAGCCATAGACAATATTCGGAACTCGTCCTTTTTCTGCATTCATCTTCTTGCCGAACTTTACACGCTTGGAAGTATTGGCACTTTCTTCCTGAGCCAATGCACCAAAGATGGTGAGGACAAATTCACTATTTCCCATGCTTGTCATATTCGCTGTCAGGAACTGTGTCTCAATAC
>CAZLQJ010000023.1:0-23063 GCA_964561705.1 uncultured Lachnoclostridium sp.
TATGAAGTCTTCCTGCCGTATCACATAAAAGCACATCTGCCTTTCTCGCCTTTGCTGCTGCTACTGCATCATACACAACCGCTGCCGGATCTGCACCTTCGCCTCCGTAAATGATATCTACACCGGCTCTGTTTGCCCATTCTGTTAACTGTTCACTTGCAGCCGCACGGAATGTATCTGCCGCAGCCAATACGACCTTTTTCCCCTGATCTTTCAATTTTCCTGCAAGTTTTCCTACAGAAGTGGTTTTTCCAACTCCATTAACACCGATCACAAGCACTACGGAAGTTTCCTGCTCAAAACGATAGGCAGTTTCTTCCACGCGCATCTGCTCTTTGATACTGTTGATCAAAAGCTGTTTACACTCGGATGGTTCTTTGATATGCTGCTCTTTTACTTTTTTCTTTAAATTTTCAATAATAGAAGTTGTCGCATTGATTCCAATGTCTCCCATTACAAGAATTTCTTCGATTTCATCATAGAAATCATCATCAATAGATGAAAATCCTTTGAAAACAGAATCAATCCCGGCAACAATGTTATTTCTTGTCTTTGTCAGTCCTTCCGCCAGTCGTTTAAAAAATCCCTTTTTTTCTTCTGCCATTGTTTCCTCCTCATACCCTGTCATTCTATTACTTAGGTTAAGTCATCTTCGATCAGATTTACAGAAACCAGCGCCGAAACACCCTTTTCCTGCATGGTAATTCCATAAAGTCTGTCCGCTGCTGCCATTGTACCACGTCTATGCGTAATTACAATAAACTGTGTATTTTTTGTCAATTTATGTAAATAATTTGCAAAGCGTCCTACGTTTGAATCATCCAGAGCCGCCTCAATCTCGTCCAAAAGACAAAACGGTGACGGTTTCAGGTTCTGGATTGCAAACAACAATGCAATGGCTGTGAGCGCTTTTTCTCCACCGGAAAGCTGCATCATATTCTGCAATTTCTTTCCTGGCGGCTGGGAAATGATCCGGACACCCGTTTCCAGAATATTTTCCGGTTCGATCAATTCCAGCGTTCCCTTACCACCGCCAAACAGTTCCTTAAACGCTTTGTCAAACTCTACCTGAATCTTTGCAAACATTTCCGTAAACTGTTTTTTCATACCTTCATCCAGCTGGGAAATAATATTCGAAAGCATCCCTTCTGCTTCTACCAGATCATTTCTTTGCTGATTCATAAATTCATAACGTTCAGAAACATCTTTGTAATCATCAATCGCATTGATATTGACATTTCCCAACTTTTTGATCTCATCCTTGATTCTGGCAATATTTTTCTTTAATTCCTGCCGGTCATTCAGCTGCTCATCTTTCATCGGCAATGCCTCGTGATGGGTCAGTTCATACTCTTCCCACATATAATTCACAAAATTTTCTGTGGACTCTTCCATCTTTTCTTTTTGAGCACCCAAGCGATACAATTCCTTATCCAGATCATTAATTCTGGCAGATAACTGTTCCCGCTTATCAAAGAAATCCTTATTCTTGGTAAGAAGTTCTTCTTTTTTCGCAACAAGTGCTTCTTTTTCTGTCTCTATCTCTTTTTCTCTGACCGCCGAATCTTCCAGCTGAAGTTCCAGATTCGTAATGCCTTCTTCTCTTGCCTCCGAATCAGATTTTGAATGCGCAATTGTTTCATCCAATTCCGCTTCTTCTTCTTTCAGACGCTGCAATTCTTCCTGGATACGTCGTATATTTTCCAGAACAAACTCTTTTTTTTGCTGGAAAGAAGCATTTTGCAAACGAAGTGCTTCTACTTCTTCTTTGCATTCCGCTTCTTTGTCCTGATACTCCAGAAGTTCCTCCTGATATCTGGAAATACTTGCCTCATTCGCCTTTTCCTTAATATCCGAACCTTCCAGTTCGGCAGCAATTTCTTTACGGTGATTGGTAATTTCCCAGATCTGCGTCTCCAGTTCTTTCAATTCATTTTGAAGCTTTGTATAATTTCCGGTAATTTCCTGCTTTTTCTGCATATACAGATCCAGCTGCATTTTTGCCGTATTCTGTTTTACGAATTCCTTAGAAAGCTTTTCATTGATCTCGTCCAGAATGCCATAGCAGGCCGTACGTTTTGCCTTCACTTCTTCCGTACTTTTTCTTGCCGCCACCAATTCTTCGGAAAGTTGTCTGACTCTTCCTTCCAATTCCTCAATTTCTCTGCGACGACCCAAAAGATTGCTGTTATTTTTAAAGGCACCACCAGTCATGGAACCGCCCGGGCTGAAGGATTCCCCTTCCAGCGTAACAATACGCAGTGAATGGTCATATTTTTTCTGCAAAGCAATGGCATGATCAATATGATCCACCACCAGTGTTCTTCCTAAAAGATATTTTGCAAGCGTCACAAATCGTTCCTCAGTCTTCACCAGTGTATGTGCCACACCGATCACTCCCGGCTCTTTCAATACATTTTCCTTTTGGAACAATTGATTTGCTTTGATTGATGTCAGCGGAAGGAACGTCGCTCTTCCCAGACGGTTCGCTTTCAGATACTGGATCATGGTTTTTGCCGTCTGCTCATTATCTGTTACAATATTCTGGATGCTTCCGCCAAGTGCGGTCTCAATGGCTACTTCATAATTTTTCTCCACCTTCAAAAGATCTGCAACTACACCCAAAATCCCTTCTTTGGATTTTTTCTGTTCCATGACTTTCCGGATAGAATTTCCATATCCGTCATAGCGCTCTGTCAGATTTTTTAAAGACTCCAAACGGGACGCATCTCTGTGATATGCACTCTGTCCCGCTTCCAGCTGACTATTCAGCTCCCGCAGTTTTTCTGCATGCTGCTGAATTTCCTGTTCAACTTCATTTTTTCGGTCATTCTGTTCACGGATCACAGCATTTACATCTTCAAAAATTTGTTTTGCTTCTGTAAGTCCTGTTTCGTTTTCACATTCTTCCGTCTTAATCGAGAGAACTTTCGAACTGACCTCAGCCTTTCTGATCTGCACCTGCTCCAACATGGTATCGTACCGCTGAATTTTCCCTTTGGTCGATGCCCGGTCATTTAAAAGCTGAATAATTTCATTTTTGCAATATTCAATGCTATGATTCAGATCCAGGATCCGCTGCTGAACACTTTCCAGGCTTTCTTCTGCCTCAGAAAGTACATTTTTCATATCCGAAAGATGCGCATCCAGTTTCTGCTTTTCCCTAAGAAATTCTTCTCTTTGTTTATCCTTCTCCGCTGTCTCATTCAAAATAGCCTCTTTACGGCTGTTTAGATGTTTATCATTATTGAATGCTGAGGAATTCTGCGCCTTCAGAACGGCAATCTGCCCCTCATATTGCTTTTTCTGCAAAGCAATTTCCGTCAATTGGCTTTTCTTTTCTTCAATTCCCTCATTTAAGGCTTCAATTTCTTTTTCAATATGCTCATATTCCAGTTTGCAATTTTCATAGGACTGTTTTGAATCTTCGAAATCATTCTGAACAATATTCGTTTTTTCTTCCAATTCCTTTTGCTGCTGTTTCATCCGTTCCATTTCCATCAGAAACAGGTTCACATCATAATTTTTTAAGATATCTCTTTTTTTCAGATACTCTCTGGCTGTTTCCGACTGTTTTTGCAGCGGACCCAGCTGTTTTTCAAGTTCCGAAAGGATATCATTGACACGGAGCAGATTCTGTTTTTCTTCCTCCAGTTTCTTTTCCGCATTTTTTTTACGTTTTTTATATTTTACAATTCCGGTTGCCTCATCGAAGAGTTCTCTCGCCTCCTCCGGCTTGGTACTCAAGATCTTATCAATCTGTCCTTGTCCAATGATCGAATATCCCTCTTTGCCGATCCCCGTATCATAAAACATTTCCTGTACATCTTTCAAACGGCAGACCGTTCCATTGATCAGATATTCACTTTCCCCCGAACGATATAATCTTCTTGCAACTGTAACTTCTTCATAATCTACCGGAAGCTGTTTGTCCGCATTATCCAGAGTAATCGCAACATAGGCAAATCCCTGCGGCTTTCTGTTTTCCGTACCGGAAAAGATAACATCCTGCATATTGGCTCCACGAAGCTGTTTTACCCTCTGCTCACCCAGAACCCAGCGAACCGCATCCCCCACGTTGCTCTTACCGCTTCCATTTGGTCCTACGATTCCGGTAATCCCGTTGTGGAAATCAAACACGATCTTATTGGCAAAAGATTTAAATCCGTGTACTTCTATACTTTTTAAATACATAGGTTCACTCCTAAGGTTTCAATTTTTTGATCGCATCATAGGCCGCAGCCTGTTCCGCAGCTTTTTTAGATCTTCCGGTTCCTTTTCCGGCACTTCTTGTTCCTACAAAAAGCTCTACCGTAAAAGTTTTGCAATGATCCGGTCCTTCTTCCCCGACCAATTCATAATGAATCTGTTCCGTCGTTACACTTTGCATCATTTCCTGAAATGTAGTCTTACTATCATAAAAGAGCTGTTTTTCCTCAATTCCATTTAATACAAATCGTTCGACAAACTCTTTTGCACTAGTAAAACCACCATCTAAATAGATGGCACCGATCAGTGCTTCCATGGCATCAGAAGTAACCGATGCGCGTTCTCTTCCTCCGGTATGCTCCTCCCCTTTTCCCAGGTACAGATAGCTTCCCAATTCCAATTCTTTGGCACAGAGTGCCAGAGACGGCTCACATACCATACTTGCTCTTTTTTTGGTGGCATCTCCTTCCGGCATGGTAGGATATTGATTGTACAGAAATTCACTGGTGATCAGTTCCAATACGGCATCTCCCAAAAATTCCAGTCTTTCATTATTTTCCAGGCGACTCATCTTCTGTTCATTGCAAAATGAACTATGACGCATTGCATGCTCTAACAGAGAAAAATCCTGAAAACGATATCCAATCTTTCTTTCTAATTCATTTAATCTGCTCATTTTTACTCTCATTTCTAATTATTAAACAAGAAAAAGCCCTGAAGCGGGCTTTTTCTCAAAGTTTCTTAAGCATTGATCACTTTTTCGAGCTGTTCTACCGCATCCCCAACTGTTTTGATGTCCATTGCAGCTTCATCATCAATTGTAATCTTAAACATATCTTCCAATCTCATAATGATCTGACAAACATCCAAAGAATCTGCTCCAAGATCGTCTGTAAATGTACTTTCTAATGTGATTTCTCCTTCATCCATACTAAGTTCGTCAGCAATGACTTCAATAATCTTTTTTGCGTTATCGTCCATCTTTGTTTCCTTTCTATTCTGCTTTTTCTTTCTGCAGATTTTCTTCAATTTTTTTACTGATTTCCTGATTCTTAAATGCAATACATTCAAGAATAGAATTTGTAATTTCTTTTGCATGAGAACTTCCATGCGTCTTTACTACCAGACCACGAAGTCCCAAAAGCGGTGCACCGCCATGTTCCGATGTATCAAAAGATTTCATCGTTTCCTTCAGGGATGGTTTCACCAGAAAACCACCGATCTTTCCGCGAAGCGTCTTTAACATCCCTTTTTTCATCATTCTGACCAAGGTCGTCCCTACACCTTCGTATAATTTCAGAATCACGTTTCCCACAAAAGCTTCGCAAACAATGACATCCACTTCACCTTTTGGGATATCTCTTGCTTCAACACTTCCCACAAAATTAATATCCTTACATTCTTTTAACAATGGGAACGTTTCTTTAACAAGCGCATTTCCTTTTTCTTCTTCTGCACCAATATTCACAATGCCGACTTTCGGATTTGTTACACCCATAATGTTTTCCATATAAATGGAACCCATCTTCGCAAACTGAACCAGATGAGAAGCCCTGGCATCCACATTTGCGCCGCAGTCGATCAAAAGGGAAAATCCTTTTTCCGTTGGAAGCAGCGGAGCCAGCGGAGGTCTTTCCACTCCTTTTACCCTGCCTACTACCAACTGTCCGCCAACCAGAACAGCCCCTGTGCTTCCTGCTGAGACAAAAGCATCTGCCTCGCCATTATGCACCATTTTCATTCCTACAACAATGGAAGAATCTTTTTTCTTTCGGATCGCCATCACCGGAGGTTCCGCCATCTCAATCACTTCACTGGCAGGAACGATCGTCAAACGTTCCTTGGGATAAGTATATTTTTCCAATTCTTTTTTAATGACATCTTCCTGACCAACTAAAAAAACGCTGATCTCCCGGCTTTTATTCAACGCATCAACTGCACCCTGTACGGTAGATTCCGGTGCATGGTCTCCACCCATGGCATCAACTGCAATTTTAACCAATTCCTGCATGCTGCTACCTCCTTATAAAGTGGTTTCTCCACTCTCTGCCAATTATCATACTAAACTTCAAACTATAAATCAATAAATTTTTCAAGGAATAAATAAATCCGAAAACCAAAAAAGGACTTTTTGATTTCTCAAAAAGTCCCTGTTACCTTCACATTATTCAGCGGAGATAATTTCTTTCTTGTTGTAAGAGCCACAAGCTTTGCATACTCTGTGAGAAAGCATTAATGCTCCACATTTGCTGCATTTTACCATGTTTGGTACGCTCATTTTCCAGTTTGCTCTTCTTTTATCTCTTCTACCTTTGGAAGATTTGTTCTTTGGACAAATAGACATTGGTTGCACCTCCTCTACCTATTACTTACATTCTAACCAAATACAAAGTATCTGTCTACGCTGTCAGAAAATTATTCAATATCCTCACAGCCATAAAAAATGTCGCGAATCTTGGCCATTCTCGGATCCAGTTCCACAGTATCGCATGTACAGCTACTGTGGTTGAGATTAGTTCCGCACTTTTTACAGATGCCCTTGCAGGCCTCTGTACATAAAGTCTTCATAGGCCAGTTCACTAATATCTCACAGTATATTAACTGTTCTGCATCCAAATTATATCCAACTATCAAATGCTCTTCTTCCGTTTCCTCTTCCACAGAGTCCTTTACGCACTCTCGATAGATCGTCAGAGGAATTTTCACTGATACGGGTTCCAAACATCTGTCACAAGGAATTTCCAATGTAACTTCTGTCTCCCCCTCAATCAGGAACTTGTCTGTACCGGTCTTACTGATTTTCAATGGAAAACTCGTCTTCTCCGTTACCGGAAATGTTCCAAGGGAACAAGTGAATTTTTCCATTTCTGCAGTTACCTGTTCAGTGATACTCGGCTGATCACCGGATAAAAGTTTTGATAAATTGATTAGCATCATAGTCTCCCATTTCGCACTGATTTATTATACATACAATATCTTGTATTGTCAACACTATTTTTTGCATATTTCTGAATTTAAGGATTGATAGAAATATTCCTTTGCATATTGGGGTCTTTCTTCAAAAAATCTACGGATGTCATCCATTTTTTCATACCAGTAATCAATCCCTGTCGCTTTCACTAAGGTACCGTTCTGATACAGATCCCAACGACTGAAATCCTCCGCAACTTCCGCTTCCAGTTCTTTCTGAAATTCTTCCAAAAGTGCAATTCCTTTGGATGGTTCAAAATATATTTCCATCAATTCTTCAAATCTATTCATATAATACGCTTTACATGCCTCATTTGCAAGCAATGCCTTTATGATTTTCGCACTAAAACAGCCAGATTCATAAAAAGTTGTGTAATTATCCACATTTTCATAGTTCATAGAATAATCCAGGTCATATAAAAACACCTGCCATCTGCCGTCGGCGTAAGCCGAATCCTCTCGTACCACCGTACTTTTTATAAAATTGCAATTGTTGTACAGCCAATCTATATTTTGTAGATAAAGCTGCGCTAGCACATAATCCATAAAACGTTCCACATTCAGGCGCTGTTCCACATACTCATAGTGTTCCTTCACAGAAAGATCATGTGTTTCCATATAGGAAATCAATTCCAAAAACTCACTTTCCGCTTCTGTCCGATCCCCATCTCCCAGATCCGCAATCTTTACTTCCAAAAGTTCCTCTTCCGCAATCCCAAAATGTTCTTCAAAATAACGGCCGTCCCTGTTTTCCCGGATCTCACACAATCCGTAATATTCTCCATTGACCAAAAGCACCGCCGGCTCATAGGCCTGCGTTCCAAGATCCAACCCTTCTAAAACCTTCTGTCCCAAAGCATCACGGAACTTTGAACGTCTCCAGTCATTTCCGAAATTTCGAAGACGAAGGGATGTAAATTCTGTAATTTCATTATTCTCAATATTTTTGCAGGACTCTTGAAATATCGGATAGGAAAATACGCCCTTGGTCTCATCACCCCAGGCATAGACCGCAAAAGACTTCATACCGCTTCCTCTTGAAATATTTCCACAGATACGCATCGTCATCTGATTTTCCATAACTTTGCTTCCTGACTTTGAGAAATATTCCAGATAACCGGACACTTTTCTGTTACTACTGTAATTTCCCACTCTTTTTCGAGGATCCTGATCAATTACCTCTGCAGTTTCCAGATACTCCCAATACGCATCCCCTGGTACACAAATTCCTGTAGCCTCATCAAACAAATCCGCCTCTTCTGCACTCAAAGAAACGATCGGAAGTGAATAATCCGCCCCGATCAAATAAGTATTGGTCCAGATTTCCTTTGACCAGACATTCTCTTTTGGAAAATAAAGTCTTGTTTTTACCACCGTCGCCTTGTACTGAGGATTTGGATTATAGCTAAACCCATCCTCCGTTTCCCAGTCATACGGAGATGTCCAAATTGCTGTATATTGGTTCTCCTCCATGGTACGGTCTGCAATGGTCAAATAATCTCCTTCATACTTCAATGACGTTTCCGTCGGTATACTGCCATCTAAGGTATAGAATATTTCCGCCTCTGATTCCCGGGTTGCAAGTTCCAGATAAATTTCTTCTGCATAAACTCCTGCCGGCACCGAGTAAGAAACAGCTTCTGTATCCCGCACGCAGACAGCCTGCTGCTGCGTATTTAGCTCCATAGGAGACCCCTGAGAGAAAACCTGATAGCCTTTCTCCGTTTTTCCATAGGATGCATCAAAAGGAAGTTCCGGTATCGTAAGACTGGTCATCAATTTCCCTTCCGAATCACTAAGATACAAGGTTTCTCCCATACAATCCAGTTTAAAATTAGTATGAATTTCCCCTTCTGCCGTCACCTGATCTTTCCCGGATGCAAATATCACCAGATATTCCCCCGGACAAATTTCACGATCCGGAAAATTCCAACGAAAAATTTTGTCCGGATCATCACTCAGATAATATTCTGATAAATTCACCGCCTCTTTTCCCTCATAAAGGATTTCTATCCAATCCGAATATTCCCCTTTTGAATCTTCATAACTTCCATTGGCGGTTACCACCTCACTGATACAAAATTTCACAATATTTGTTTCAGTTTTTAATTTTTGTATAAAAACTGTGCTACCCATTAATAAAAGTACAGATGCGCACAAGATCATTTTCTTCTTCATTTTCTATATCCGTAACAAAAAACGGGGATACTAACACGTATCCCCGCATATTCGTTAGTAATCACTATTTTACTAATGCTAATGTTTCTCTTGCGATTGCAAGTTCTTCGTTTGTAGGAATTACACAAACAGTTACTTTAGAATCTGCTGTTGAAATGATGTTGTCACATCCACGTTTTCTGTTTGCTTCTTCGTCTAATTCAACACCGAGATATCCAAGACGTTTCATAACATCTGCACGTACCAGATGATCGTTTTCACCAACACCTGCTGTAAATGCGATTGCATCTACACCATTCATTGCTGCTACATATGCACCAACATATTTTGCTACATTGTATGTAAATACGTCACGTGCCATCTGTGCCTGTTCATTTCCTTCTTCTGCCGCAGTTTCAAGATCACGGAAGTCTGAAGAAAGTTCTCCTGAAAGACCAAATACACCGGATTTTTTATTTAACATGTTATTAAGCTGTGTAATATCCATATTTTCCTTCTTTGCAAGGAATTCTAAAATTGCCGGGTCGATATCTCCGGAACGTGTTCCCATTGGCACACCTTCCAGTGGAGTTAAGCCCATAGAAGTATCGATGGATACACCATTCTTTACAGCACTGATAGAAGAACCGTTACCAAGGTGGCAAACTACAATCTTCATATCTTTTACATCTTTTCCTAAGAATTCAGCAATTCTCTTGGAAACAAAGCTGTGGCTTGTTCCATGGAAACCGTAACGACGAACTTTGTATTTTTCATAATATTCATATGGAAGTGCATACATGTAAGCTTCTTTTGGCATTGTCTGATGGAATGCTGTATCAAATACTGCTACCATAGGTACGCCTGGCATACATTTTTCACATGCTGCAATACCGATCAGGTTTGCAGGATTATGTAATGGTGCAAGATCGTTACATTCTTCGATTGCTGCCTTTACTTCTTCTGTAATCACACATGAGCTGGCAAATTTTTCACCGCCGTGTACGACACGATGTCCTACTGCGCCTACTTCATCAAGACTCTTGATCACACCTGTTTTTTCGTTTGTCAATGCATTCAGTACAAACTGAATTGCTTCTGTATGTGTTGGCATTGCAAGTTCTGAAATTTCTTTTTCTCCGCCAGCCGGGCTGTAAGTAAGTCTTCCGTCAATACCGATACGTTCGCAAAGACCTTTTGCAAGTACTTTTTCTGTTTCAGCATTGATGAGCTGATATTTTAAAGATGAGCTTCCGCAGTTGATAACTAAAATATTCATGTTATTCTTTCTCCTTCATGTTTCTCTATTCGATTTCTTACTGTGCCTGAGCCTGTACTGCTGTAATCGCAACAACACCTACGATATCTTCAGCTGAGCATCCACGTGATAAATCATTAACAGGTTTTGCAATACCCTGTGTTACAGGACCATAAGCTTCAGCTTTTGCAAGTCTCTGTACTAATTTGTATCCGATATTTCCTGCATCTAAGTCTGGGAATACTAAAACGTTTGCTTCTCCGGCTACCGGACTGTTTGGAGCTTTGGATTTACCTACGCTTGGTACGATTGCTGCATCTAACTGCATTTCTCCGTCAACCATCAGTTCAGGATGCTGTTCTTTCACGATACGTGTAGCTTCTACAACCTTATCAACATCTGCATGTTTTGCACTTCCCATCGTTGAATGAGAAAGCATTGCAACTTTTGCAGGTTTCTGTACTAATAATTCGAAAGATTCAGCGGAAGAATATGCGATTGCTGCAAGTTTTTCAGGATCCGGATTCTGTTCCAGTCCACTGTCAGCAAATACGAATGTACCGTTTTCGCCATATTCACAATCAGGCACTACCATTAAGAAAAATGCAGATACAAGTTTTGTACCCGGTTTTGTTTTCAGGATCTGTAAGCATGGTCTTAAGGTATCTGCTGTTGAATGACATGCACCGGAAACCATACCGTCTGCATCACCCATCTTAACCATCATAACACCATAGTATAAATACTGGTTCATGAGGATTTCAGTTGCCTGTTCTTTTGTCATACCTTTTTTGCTTCTTAATTCTACTAATTTGTCAATATATGCAGGAGCATTTGGATCTGTTGCAGGATCTACTACTTTGATTCCTGTTAAATCAAGACCTTCTCCGCCTTTTTTCACTGCTTCTTCGGTACCTACCAATACGATATCAGCAATTCCTTCTTTCATGATCTGCGCAGCAGCTTCATAAGTTCTTCTGTCTTCTGTTTCTGGTAAAACGATCACTTTTTTGTCAGCTCTCGCTCTTTCTTTGATTACGTCAATAAATCCCATGATTATCGACTCCTTTCTCTTATAGCCCTTATTTTCCGTCTATTTACATAGACAGTCCTATAATGCAATTATACAATCATCATTTTTAAAATTCAACCCATGTTGTGGACTTTTCATCAATGTATCAAGAAAAAAACACGGTTTTACCCCTCAATTTCCGATACAAGGACACAATTCGGTGTCTCGATACTGATTGGTTTCGCACTCATGGTAAAATGCTTTTTCTCATAATCCATTTTAAAGATCGTAATTGAATTGCTTTCATGGTTAAATGCCATGATATGCTCATTATCCGGAAAGAAATCCACCGCTTTCGGATAGTCTCCGCTAACCGGAAGGATACAAATTTTTTCCAACATTCCTGTTTCGTTATCTACATGAAATACTCCGGCACTGTTATCTCCGGCATTTGTGATCAAAAGTTTCGTATCATCTCTGGAGAAGCGAAGTGCACAAGCCGAACTTCCGCCGGCATGATAATCATTTAATGTATAAACCGTCTGGATCAATTCAAATTTCGGACTTTTCCCGCCGTCTTCATAAGAATAGACACTGATATAATTTTTCAATCCACAGATCAGGTAACAGAATTTTCCATTACGGCTGAATTTGATCGTTCTTGGGGCACTTTCCAGTTCACATCTCAAAATATCTACGAGTTTGATTCTACCCGTCCGGTGGTCAAACTTATAAATTTTCACCTGATCAATCCCTGAATCAACCGCACAAAGGTACTTTCCATCCGGAGTCAGATTCACACTGTTTACATGGGGCATAAAGTTTCGTTCTGCCACACTTCCAATTCCCTTATGAAAAACTTCATCTGTCATCTCTCCCACGGTTCCATCCGGATTCAGACGCATTACAGTCACCTTTCCATCATGCCATCCGGCAACAAATAAATAATGATCTTCCTTATCCGTAGATAGATAACAGCCTCTCATTCCCTGAATGCTCATGGAATTCATTTCTTCCAGATCTCCATCCGGAAGGATTTTGTAAGAACGTACGCCTTCGTCTGCAATCGAATACAGATATTTTCCGTTATGTGATTTTTTTATATAGGACGGATTGTTGATCGGAATGACTTTTCTCTCCTTCATCTGTCCCTGCGCCACATCCAGATCATAAATATGGATGCCCTTGCTTTCTCCATGAGTATAAGTTCCCACATATGCTACGTATTTCTTTTCTGCCATTTTCTATTCCTCTAATTTTCGTCCAGCATAAAGCGCCGAATCACTTCTGCCACTCCGCCTTCATTATTATCTCTTTGGGTTATATAATCTCCATATTGTTTGATCTCGTCCCCGGCATTTTTCATAACAACACCCAAACCTGCAGCCTCGATCATAGAAATATCATTTTCTGCATCTCCCACTGCAATGGTACATTCCATGGGTATCTGAAGATACTCCGACATCCACCGGATCGCATTTCCTTTGTTAATACCCGCCGGCATAAATTCCAGATATTCATAACAGGAAAAACAGACATCCATTTTCCCTGCACAATATTCCAGCACAAATTCCCGAAATCCTTCAATGTGTTTTCGATCATAGTCATAAGCGATTGCCAGCATTTTGCATGGTTCCTGAGCTTTCATTTCCTCAAAAATATCTTTGACAACCTTGCGTTCACACTGTGTCTTTTTCTCATAGCTTCTGCTCTCCGGTGTGTCATATTCACAGATAAATCCATCCTCTGTATAAGTCTGGATATGGATTTTTCCATATTCATAAGCCTTCTCAAAAATATAACGCACCTGATCAAAAGGAAGTGTTTTCTGATAGATTGCTTTTTCTTCTCCGGCATCATAGATCAGTCCGCCATTATAGGTAATGGCATAACATCCCGGTCTGTTCAATCCAAACACAGGCAGTAATTTTTTCGCGCTGCTCAAAGGTCTTCCTGTACAGACCAACACTTTATGTCCTGCTTCAAGAGCTTCATTTATCGCTTCTTTATTGACTTTCGGAAGATTTTTCTCATCATCCAGAAGGGTTCCATCCAAATCCAGGAAAATCATTTTTTTGTTCATTCCTAACTCCTCTCATCCTGCACAATTCTTTCCGTCTGTATATTTTTTCAGGGAATGCACATACTTTATTCATATTCTTTTTCACGTATTCTGTTTTTATTATAGGGAGGTTTTATGACATTTTCAAGTAATTACCTGCAAAATCAAAAAGATTTAAAGACGAAACTCCGTATAGAAGAAAGCTTCGACTTAATCTGTAAAGAAACTTCTATTGGAGGAAGAAATGCCTGTTTTTTCTTTGTTGACGGATTTACCAAAGACGAAGTTATGCAAAAACTTTTGTCCGGATTTATCGCCATCAAAGCACAGGATCTTCCAAAAACAGCCCAGGAATTTTCCACCAGGCAGCTTCCCTATATAGAGGTGGATATCGTTACAGATCTTTCCCAGACTGTTACCGGCATTCTCTCCGGTATGACGGCACTTCTCATCGATGGTTATGATGCAGCCATTTGCATGGATGTCCGTACTTATCCTGCACGAAATGTGGATCAGCCGGAAAAGGAGAAAGTACTAAGAGGATCCCGGGACGGTTTTGTAGAAACCATTGTTTTCAACACTGCCCTGATCCGACGCAGGATCCGTGATCCAAAACTTACCATGGAAATGTATTCCATCGGAACCGCCTCCCATACAGATGTTGTTCTTTGCTATATGGAAAACACATTAGACCGAAAACTTTTAAATCATATCCGCACAAAACTTCAATCCATTCATCCTCGTTCTCTCACAATGAACCAGACCAGTCTGGCAGAATGTCTTTACGAAAGAAAATGGTATAATCCATTTCCGAAATATAAATCAACAGAACGCCCTGACACTGCCGTCGCAAGCATTATGGAGGGAAGTCTTGTCATTTTGGTAGACAATTCTCCTTCTGCGATCATTTTGCCTTCCAGTCTGTTTGGAATCATGGAAGAAGCAGACGATTATTATCTTCCTCCTGTTACGGGAACTTATCTTCGGATTACCCGCTTTTTAATCAGCACCATCACTTTTTTTATGACTCCTGTATTTTTACTTCTGACCATGTATCCTGAATGGATTCCCCAATGGCTGTCTTTCATCCGGCTTAGAGAGTTTACCAATGTCCCTCTCATGTTTCAATTCCTGATCCTGGAAATCGCCATTGACGGACTCCGGCTTGCCGCCGTCAACACTCCAAGCATGCTAAGCACACCGTTTAGCATCATTGCCGGTCTTGCCCTGGGAGAATATGCCGTGTCTTCCGGCTGGTTCAATGCAGAAGCCATGCTTTATATGGCCTTTGTAGCCCTCGCAAACTATGCACAGCCAAGCTATGAACTTGGCTATGCCATAAAGTTTTACCGCATGATCACCTTGGTCCTTACCGGTTTTTTCGGTCTTCCAGGACTGATCGCAGGCACACTTTTTCTGTTTATTTCACTGCTTACCAATCGAACCATTGATGGGCGCAGACGCTATCTTTATCCCCTAATTCCATTTGACGGAAAAGCACTCAAGCACCAGTTACTGCGGCTCCACAGGGATGAAAACTCGTAGGTTTTCATCCTTTTTTTCTGCCATTTCCAGCCGTTCTTTTGCTTCCTTTGTAAAATATTCCTGTGCACACAGCAAAATTTTGCCCCTGCGGTCGATTCGTTCATAAGTTCCATCCGGCTGCAAGATCTGCGCCTTTACATTATCTTCCAATAAAATCTTTAAAATTCCAATTACCCGCTCTTTTAAGGATTCTCTTTCCACCGGAAACAGGATTTCCACTCGTTTATCCAGATTTCTTGGCATCCAGTCGGCACTTGAACAATAAACTTCCTCTTTTCCGTCATTCCAGAAATAATAAATCCGGCTGTGTTCCAAAAAAGTACCCACAATTGACCGAACCGTAATATTCTCACTAATTCCCTCTATTCCCGTTTTCAGACAACAGATCCCACGAACGATCAACTCAATTTTTACCCCTGCTTTTGAAGCATCATAAAGGGCATCTATGATTTCTCTGTCACAAAGAGAGTTCATTTTTGCAATGATCCTTGCCTCTTTTCCTGTCAGCGCATGTTCTTTTTCCCTCCGGATCAATTCCAGGAAACGGTCTCTTAGCCACAGCGGCGCCAATGACAATTTGTTCCAGTGTAAAGGTTCTGAATAACCGGAAAGCATATTAAAGACAGCCGTAGCATCTTCTCCGATACTCTGAGAACACGTTAAAAGTCCCATATCTGTATATAGTTTTGCCGTAGCATCATTATAATTCCCTGTTCCCAGATGTACATATCTTCGGATACCCTCTTCTTCCAATCGAACCACCAAAGTGATCTTACTGTGCGTTTTCAGCCCTACAAGACCATAAATTACATGGCATCCTGCTTTTTCCAACATCTTTGCCCATACAATATTATTTTCTTCATCAAAACGCGCCTTTAATTCTACCAGAACAGAAACCTGCTTTCCGTTTTCTGCCGCCTGTGCCAGTGCTGCAATGATTGGTGAATTTCCGCTGACACGGTACAGCGTCTGTTTGATCGCAAGCACCTGTGGATCTACGGCAGCCTTTTGTATCAGATTTACCACCGGATCAAAGGACTGGTATGGGTGGTGCAACAAAATATCCCCCTTGGCAATTTCATCAAAAATCTGATAATCACCATGAAGTCCCGGAATCTCCGCCGGAATATGTTTCTTTTCCCGCAAATGATCAAACCCTGTCATGCTATACAGCTTCATAAGAAATGTCAGATCTAAAGGACCATTAATCTGATAAATATCATCATTTTTGATCATCAGTTCTTTTTTCAAGATCTTTAAAAGGGGATCTTCCATTCCCTCTTCTACTTCCAAGCGGATTGTTTCTCCCCACTGACGTTTTTTGATCTGCTTCTGGATTTCTTTTAACAGATCCTCCGCATCATCCTCTTCGATGGTCAGATCTGCATTTCTGGTAATCCGATATGGATAAGCGCAAACAACATCATAACTTAAAAACAATTCCCTGATATTGCGTTCAATGATCTGCTCAAGCAAAATAACCTGCACATTTCCATCCGAATCATCCGGAAGCCGGACAATTCTCGGAAGCACCGATGGTACCTGAACCGTTGCAAATTCCTCTTCTGCCTTTTTCTCATTTTTCTTCTTTAAAATAGCTCCAATATTTAGAGATTTATTACGAATCAATGGAAATGGTCTGGACGAATCCACTGCCATAGGGGTCAGCACCGGATACACATTTTCCCGAAAATACCGATCCACAAATTCTTTTTGTTCTGCTTCCAGTTTTTCGTGATGCGAGATCACACGAATGCCCTGTGCAGATAACTGTGGCAGCAAGGAACGATTATAAGTTGTGTACTGCCGGTCGATCATTTCGTGGGTAACTTTATTGATCTTTTCCAACTGTTCTTTGGCTGTCATTCCAGAAATATCTTTTTTACTGTATCCTGCATGAACCATATCCTTCAAAGAAGCCACGCGAACCATAAAAAATTCATCCAGATTCGATGCAGTAATACTTAAAAATTTCAAACGTTCAAAAAGCAGATTTTCCTTATCTCTTGCTTCTCCCAAAAGTCTTTCATTAAACTTCAACCAACTAAGTTCCCGGTTTTCATAATGTTCCGGTTGATAACGATTTTCCATAACAGCCTCCTCTACATCGTCCTTTTACGACGAAGCACCGGTGTGATCCCAAATACATCTTCAAAAAATTCTGCCTTTTCCTGCAGAAGTCCCTGTTCCAAGGTAATATCTTCCGGTGTATCTACGGTTAAAAGCATTTTGGTATCTTTTAAGGTTACCTTGATTTCCCGGATCTTTTGTTTATGACTTCTGTCCATCGCATTGGAAACTCTGAGAATTGCCGCCAGTTTACATACCTTGATATACTGTTCTCTGTCTAGGGCACTGGTTTTCGCAAATTCTTCAAAAGACAAAATATCCATGGAATTGTATTTTACAATATTTGCCACAATCTCACGCTCCGCATGAGATAGTCCAATGATTTCTGATGCCATGATGATGTTGTAAGAACATTCTGCCGAATGCGACATACTGACAAACTTTCCGCAATCATGCAAAAGTACCGCAATCTGTAGAAGCAGACGATCTCTCTTTTGCATTCCATGCAAAGTTTTGGTCTTATCAAAAATGGTCAGTGCCAACGTGGTCATCACATTGACATGATTTTTGTTACTTTGATACCTCTTACCCATATTTTTTGCCGAAACAATGATATCATTCTCAAAATCATGGGCTGATCTTAAGATCATATTTTTTTCCGCATAGTCATAGGTCAGTCCGTCACACAAATTCAAAGCAGGCATCCAGATTTCTTTTGCTTCCGTTTCTTCAATCAGTTTTCTGTAAACAACCAGTGTTGTCAGAATCAATGCCTCATTTTCCGCCGGAATTCCTAAAGTCGCCAGCATTTCCTGAGAATTTTTAGAAATCATTTCCTGATAAAATTTCTGATAATCCTCCGCGCGCATGGCATGGCTTTCTGTCTGTCCTTCATTGACATAGCCGGCAATATACGGACTAAAATCTCCGATAAGAATCATATTTTCAATCTTACGATCCTTTAAATAGAGTTTCCGATAGGTTTTTAATGCATTGTTTGCAATTTCTTCCACCACCTGGGCAAAACGGCTGCTCTGCTCATAAACACTACTCAGACGTTCTTTCAAACGATTGGTGCCAATATGTATATTCTGGGTAGAAACAAGAAGATCCTTATCAAACAGGGAAATCTGAATACTTTCTCCTCCCACATCAACAATGGCCGTACCTTTTTGAATAATCCTGTCAAAATCCTTTTCCTGGGAAGCAATGGATTTATAACTTAAAAAACGTGCTTCTGAATTGCTTAAAATTTCTACCCGGATCCCCGTTTTTACAAAAATACGATCCAGAACCAAAAAACTGCTCTCCAGTTCACGGATCACTGCTGTCGCACAGGCACGATATTCCGTCACACCGTACTCCTTCATCATCCTTTTAAAATCCAGTAAGACACTGCATAATTCATTGATTTTATCGTTGCTGATTTTCCCCAAATGATAGGCATCTCTGCCTAGTTCCATGCGATGCCGTACATAGGAAATCTCCTCCATTGCCTTTTGGGACAAGGCGTAGATTTTCATACTCACTTCATAAGATGCTATTTCAATCGCTGCAAATATGGTCACCTTCATGCCTGACTCCTTTCCCCGTGCCTTCTGTATTTACATCATCATGTCTGCAATCTCTTCCAGATCTTTCACCACACAGACAACCCCTTCTTTTTCAAAATATCGCTGCGCAACATTCATGCTGTCAACAACAATTATGTTTTTACATCCTGCTTTCCAAGCATCCCGGATACCGCTTTCCGAATCTTCAAAAACCATGCATGATTCCATCGGCACTCCGATAACTTCCGCTGCGCGCAAAAACATTTTTTCTTTATTTTCATAACTTCCATCATCATAAATGATCTTTTCCGGATCAAACCATTTTTTCAGATCAAAGGATTCTACAAAAAAATCAATATTCGGCTTAATCGAGGCACTTGCAATGGTAAATGCAATCCCTTCTTTTTTTAATGTGTCAAATAATTTTTCTGCTCCCGCAACCAAATGGAAACGATCGGGATCCTTCCGGCAAAATTCCCTGTAATAAGCCTCTTTTAATTCCGAATACTTCTTCACCTCATTTTCATCACAAGTTTTCTGCAAAAGATATTCGATCACTTTATGATTAGGAACTCCATAAAAATGCTGCCTTAGTTCTTCCGCATCCGTGCCATATCCGCGAAGTTCCTCTGCCATTTTTCCCCATGCCAGCTGATGCTTGTCACTGTCAAAAAACAAAGTTCCGTTAAAATCAAAAATTACCCCTTTACACCTCTTTATCATTTGTCACTTCTCCATACTTTTTTACTCATTATATCACAAAAAATCCATTAATAAAGGACGACAGTTAAAAACCATCGTCCTAATCTTCCAATCTTTTTATTCTCTTACTTTTTGATCGATCTGTTCCGGTTCCAGCTTTGCATATTTCACGATCTGACTGTGATACAGCCCAAAATATCCGGATGCCGCATAACCAATGGCAACTGCGATCAAATAATATGGCATTCCTTCAAATCCAAACAATTCAAAGCCCAGTACCAAAGATGCCAGCGGACTGTTTGTCACAGCACTAAACAAAGCAATCATTCCGCAGGCTGCACAAAGTGATGGAGAAAATCCAAGGATCTGTCCCAACAGACATCCAAAAGTTCCTCCTACAAACAGGGTTGGCACAATCTCTCCGCCTTTATATCCTGCCCCCAAAGAAACGGCTGTAAATAGAAGTTTCAACAGAAATGCAGCCCAGAAGACCTCGCCTTCCACTGCTTTTTCCACGATATTCATACCGCCTCCAAGATAATCCGTCGTCCCCAGGAGTTTTGCAAGCAGTATCACCAAAATACCACCAACAAAGATCCGCACGTACGGATTTTTTATAAATTTCTGATATAAATGTTCCGCTCCATGCAAAGTCTTACAAAAAATCACACTGAGTCCCGCACAAAGCAAGGCCAGAAGTGCAATTTTCATCGCTCCTTCCAGGGCAAATTCCGGAATCTGGTGCAGTGGAAATGCTTCTGCATGACCGCCGCAAAGTTTTGCAGTCTCGAAAGCAGTCAATGCAGCTACACTGCAAGGAAATAACGCAGAATACTGCATTGCGCCTACCGTTATTACTTCCACGGCAAATACTGTCGCCGCCAACGGCGTTCCAAACAATGCGGAAAATCCTGCTGCCATACCACAGCGGATCATAATCTTTGAATCTTTTTTATCCAATCGGAAAATTTTTCCAATATTCTGGGCAATGCTTCCTCCAAGCTGTAAGGCAGCACCTTCCCTGCCTGCCGAACCACCGCCAAAATGAGTCAGCACCGTCGCCGAAAAGATCATTGGCGCCATACGCAGCGGAATATCGTTTCCTTCTCTTGCCGCATCCAGGATCAGATTGGTCCCACCGCCCTGTTTTTCAAACTGATAAATAAATACGATCAAAAGTCCCATAAACGGCAGCAAATACAGAATCCACGGATGTGTATTTCGAAGTTCTGTCACAAAGCTGATGCTTTGAGCAAAATAAGCACCAACCACACCAAGCACCACTCCGGTCACAACTGCAAACAGGATCCATTTTAGTAAAGTTAAAACATTTCTTACGAAAAGATTCATGCTTTCATTCTTATTTTCCATCTTATTTTCCGTCCTAATCCTACTTCTCTTTTTCAAACATTCTCTCCCAAGCTGAAAGGATATCCAAAACATTCTCTAATTTAGCACAATGACCCGGATTATTCAAGAGGTCTCCACGCAAAAAGCAGGGGTCAAAGACCCCTGCACATTCATAATCTTATTCAGCTTCTTTTGCTCTTTCAGCGACTTCTTTGTCCTGTACATCGGATGGTGCCTGCTCGTATCTTGCAAATTCATAAGAATAAGTACCGCTTCCCTGTGTCATGGAACGTAAATCTGTAGAATATCCATAGATTTCCATAGTAGGAATATCTGCTTCAATTTCTGTC
Organism: uncultured Lachnoclostridium sp.; assembly: GCA_964561705.1. Taxonomy (GTDB): domain Bacteria; phylum Bacillota; class Clostridia; order Lachnospirales; family Lachnospiraceae; genus HGM12587. The sequence goes on from CAZLQJ010000023.1 coordinate 21,239, forward strand.
TTTCCATTTCCAACCGGGTTCATACCAAGCACACGACCACGACGTTTGTTCAGATCGCCCATGACATCACCGGTATATTTATCCGGAACAACTACTTTCATATTTACGATCGGCTCTAAAAGAACCGGTTTTGCTTCCATGAAGCCCTGTTTAAACGCCTGAATGGTAGCCATCTTAAATGCCATTTCAGAAGAATCTACCGGATGGTAAGATCCATCATACAATACCGCTTTGACACCAACCACCGGATAACCAGCCAAAGGTCCTTTGCCTACAGAATCCTGTAAACCTTTTTCAACAGCCGGGAAGTAGTTCTTTGGAACTGCACCGCCGACAACGATCTGTTCAAATACAAATGGTGTTTCCAGATCTCCTGATGGTTCAAATTTCATTTTTACATGACCATACTGTCCATGTCCACCGGACTGTTTTTTGTATTTTGCATCTACGTCAGAATTTTTACGGATTGTTTCTTTAAATGCAATTTTTGGTTTTCCAAGCTCTACTTCTACTTTATATCTGTCAAGGAGTTTTGAAACAACCACATCCAGATGCTGATCACCCATACCATAAAGCAACGTCTGACGGTTTGCACTATCATTTACTGATTTTAAGGTAAGATCTTCTTCCATCAATTTTGCAAGTGCCTGGGAAATCTTATCTTCATCCCCTTTATTTTTTGCTTTGTAGCTCTTATATGTATATGGTTTGGATACTTCTGTTCTTGCATACATTACCACATTATTCTTTGTACAAAGCGTATCTCCAGTTTTTGCAGATAATTTACCGATGGCACCAATATCACCTGCATGAAGTTCTTTTACTTCTTCTGTTTTATTACCACGGATTACGTACAATTTGTTTAATTTTTCTTCAAGATCCTGTGCCTGATTGTACATCACATCTTCCGGTTTTAATACGCCGGATGCAACCTTGATCAGAGAATATTTTCCAATAAATGGATCTACAAGGGTCTTAAATACATAAGCTGTCTTTGGTTTTGCAAAATTATAATCTGCTTCAAAAATACTGTTTGTCTTTGTATTGATACCTGCACATTTTCTCTTGTCCGGACTTGGGAAAAGTTCAATGATATCATTCATCAGGTTGTGAATATTACGGATTTCTGTGCTGGATCCCATCGATACAGGAATAATGCTTCCATCAGATACATTAAATCTCAATGCCGCGATGATCTCACTTGGTGTAAACTCTTCGCCTGCAAAGTATCTTTCCATAAATTCTTCGCTTGTTTCAGCAACCGCATCCATCAACGCTTCACGATAGATTTCAAGGTTCGGTCTACAATATTCAGGAATCTCACATTTTTCTCTGGTTCCGATGCCTGTGAAACGACGACCGGAATTTTTTACAACGTTTACGTAACCAACGAATTTTTCATTTTCACGGATTGGCTGATAGAAAGGTGCGATCTTCTTTCCGTACATTTCTGTCAGATCTTCTACGACTTCACGGAAGGAAGCATTATCAACGTCCATTTCAGAAATAAAGAACATTCTTGGAAGATGATATTTTTCACATAAATCCCATGCCTTCTGAGTTCCGACTTCCACGCCTGCTTTACCGGAAACAACAATGATCGCTGCGTCTGCCGCTGCAACTGCTTCTTCTGCTTCGCCAACAAAATCAAAATAACCAGGTGTATCTAAAAAGTTAATCTTTACTCCGTTCCATATAATCGGTACAACGGAAGTACTGATTGAAAACTGTCTTTTTATTTCTTCTTTGTCATAATCGCTCAGTGTATTTCCATCTGACACTTTACCAATACGACTTGTCAGACCTGATACATGAGCCATAGCCT
>CAZLQJ010000024.1:0-22678 GCA_964561705.1 uncultured Lachnoclostridium sp.
AAATAATGCTTTCTTACCCAAACGTAATGTTACATTGTTTGCACTAATCATTCTAACTAACCTTTCTTTTCACAATTCTTCTGTCTATATCTTTCCATTCCTATTCTATTTTACAGAAAAATCGTTATTTTGCAAGGATTTCTTTTTATTCGCAGAATCTTTGTAAGATTGTAGCCAACTGTGCTCTGGTTGCCGTTCCCTGTGGTGCAAGATCAAGGGTAACGTTTCCTGCGCTGTCAGTATTGGCAAGACCGCTAATCAGCTGCGTGTCGATCGCCCATGCAAACGTGCCTCTTGCCCAGGAACTTACCTTCGTAGTTCCAAGGATCTGTCCAATCTGTGCCTCTGTCAATGCAACATCTGCTCCTTCGAATTTTTCTGCATATCTGCAAATAAACGCTGCAAGCTGTTCTCTTGTCACACTTGCATTCGGATTAAAGGTCTTAAAATAAGTATCTCCGGTTGCAACGCCTTCATTCAATGCCCAAGCAACGGCATCTTTGAACCAGTCACCATCATTTAAATCCTTAAAGGAACGATATTTCGTAAAGTCGCTGACTGCAGGTTCTCCTGCCATTCGATACAATGTCTGTACGATCATTGCTCTTGTCATCATGGAATCCGGTGTAAAGGTATCCTGATATCCGCTCATCAAACCATGATCAAATACATACTGAACTGCATCTACATACCATTTGCCGGCAACCACATCTTTAAATGCTTCTGTAACTTTCACTGTTTCCTCCGGTTTGGTATTCTTTAATCCAGCAAATGCTTCTGTCAGTTCTGTCAGCATCGCATCGATCTGAATCTGCTGTGCATAACCACCTTCAGACATTTCTTTTGCCTTCTTCAGCGCAGCTGCAAATACAGAATAGCTATCCTCTGTATACCCTTCTGCTGCAGTATCTTTTACTTCCGCAATCTTCGCATTTAATGCTGTATAATTAACCAGTCCTTCATCATTTTCTAATTCGCCCAGTTTGAATTTCGCCTGACGGATCCAGCAAAGGTCTGTCTTTACATTGTAACCTCCGGTACTTGGATCTACATAACCGCTAGAAAATGCCTGATCCCAATGTCCATAAGAATGAAGGATAAAGGTTCCATCTTCCAACACTGCCATTCCTGTATATCCGGTATCGCCACTGTAGAAGTTTGCTGCAAAATCTTCGTCCAGAATGATCATATAATCTCCCTGTTTCAGATTCATCAAATCTTCATATGTTCCGACCCATGCAACCCATTCACCGGCTGTCCAGTCAGAACTTGTATCCAAAGCGACACCATTTTTATTTCTGTCATAATCGATTTCACGGAAAGTAATTACCAATTTCCCTGAAATCGGATCATACAATGCTTTATGTCTCTCACCTGCCAAAGATCCAGGTAATTCTACCGGTTCAGACCAGGTTTTACCTTCATCATCACTATAGAACATAGTTGCAGGACCGGCATGACTCTGATTTCTTGCAAGTGCAACAATTCGCTCTCCATCCGGTGAACGGAACATTCCAACTTCACAGATCTGGTGAGACGATTCAATTGCACGATAGTCACTCAAATATGCTTCCGGTTCTGTCCAGTTTGGATTTCCGTCTGCATCAAATGTCAAATAGGTTTTGTAATTAACATAAGAATAATCATGGTATACACCCATCCATTTCTGAATGTCATTTCCATTTTCATCCTTCAGCTGGATCAGGCTGGCCATGGCAACAATGGTATAATTTTTGGTGCCATTACGCTGTTGCCAGAAATCTTCATAATCCGTCCATGTTTCTCCATTATCATCAGAATATGACATCTGCCATCCGCCTAACTGAAGATCCCAATTTGGGCAGGCACAGATCAATACCAGACGTTCTTTTAATCCGCCTTTTCCATCATCAACCTTTAAACTGTAAAGCGTCGGTGTTTCCTGAGATTTTTCCCAGCATTTCGGCGTATTTTCCATCGTAGTCCAGGTTTCTCCCTGATCATCACTATATTTCATGATCAGTCTGCCATGTCCGTGTCCAACCGGGAATACGCTGATCAGTCTTCCTGTTTCTGTCTGTACCATATCCGGCTGTCCAAGATATCTCATGCTTGCATCGTCTGCATGCGGTCCTTCAACATCTGACTGATATTTTTCTGCCAGAGTATATTTGTCCAGCTTATTGAGCAGGCTGACTACGTTGATCTGCATATTTTCTGCAATTTCTTCCGCTGTCAATGCAGTATTGTAAATCTTAACCTCATCAATCAGCCCGGTAAATCCAGTTCCTCCGACTACTTCCAAAGGTGCTTTGATTGCATTGTTTACCGGCCAGGTATTGGATTTTACAAGGGAACCATTGACATACATGGAAAGTCCCCGATCTTTATCCTGTACCCAGGTAATCTGATACCAGGTATTTGGTGAGAATGCATAGGCATATGTTAATACATCACCGGCATTTTCTCCCACGCGGAAACCTGCATCTCTGTCTGATGCCATTTTTAAGGAAAGAGAATAATTTCTTCCTGCATCTTCTAATACAGAAATTTCCTTGTCAAAAGAAGCGGTTGTTTTCACCCAGTAACCAACGGTCCAGTCACCGCCATCCAAATCTGTATAATCTTCTGTGATTACTGCACCTTCTCCGGCTACATTTACAGATAATGCATTTCCTTTTTTACCATATGCAATCGTTGCACTGTCAGCTATTGTACCATTTCGGTCGCTGCCCCATTCATTGGTTAACGTTTTGCCTTCTACCTTATCAAAGGAATAATATGCAACCAGATTAGAAGCCTGATCATCCTCGATGATTCCGGTTTCTTTATACTTGATATATTTTTCTGTCAGACTCTCTAAATCTTCCTTAAATCCTGCAGTCTCATTTCTTAAAATTTGAACATTTGAAGCAGCAAGATACGTATAGCTTGTAATCAGACGATACTGGATATTTGCAAACACTGCATCTACTTTCGACTGCAGTGCCGGTACTTCTTTTGCGATCATCATCAATTTGTTTACATCACGTACACCTTCTGCCATACGTTCCAGACGTACAGAAGATCTGGATACCGGATTTTCTGCTGTCTTTTCATCCGGGAAGATCAGGAAACAGTCTCCGGCTTCAAACGCATTGTGTGTCGTATCATTTAAAGGATCTTCTACCCATGCATCATAAGCCCAGCGCTGGAACCCTGCAGTTCCCATTTTTCCTGCATTCAAGACTGCCCAATAGCTTTCCACAGGCGCACTCAAAGAAAAGTTTCCAGGCTGATGTCCTGTACAGGAATACAACGTTGTACGGTATCCTTTTGCTTCTCTGGCTTCCAGAAGTTCTGCAAATTTTGTCGCATTGGCAGCCGCTGCTGTATCACCTACATTTAAATCTGTTACACGAAGTGCCAGATCCCATTTACTTACAAAGGAATCCATGGCCCCTGCAGTCTTTAACGACTGTCCCTGACTATTTTTTACAGAATCGATCAAATCAAACGCCTGTGTACTAAATCCTCTCTCATCAATTCCCATATAGGATTCTTCAAACCATCCCATTTCCATCAGATGAGCAATCAGATTTTCAAGGAATTTTTTCCAAATTTCCTGATCAGATGTTTTTGTCAGATCAAAGGATTGATAGGTCAGCTGATTATTCTGCCAGTAACCAATGGAATTATTCCATGGTGCAATACTGTAAAGAACGATCTTATCTCCCAGACCCATTTTTTTACAGAAACTTACCCACGCATCAAAATCTGTATAATCCCAGGTAAAGTTTCCGTCAGTACCCTTTGTCCATTTGATCATAGATGGATAATGTACACTATTTTTGCTGTAAGTCTGTCCCGACCAAGCTTCTTCCACGATAGAAGTTGTAATGGCATGGCCACCAATCTCTTTATAGATTTCCATATTGGATTCCATAATCTTTAAATGTTTTTCTGAGAATGGTTCTACATTATAATATTCCGCACTGGAATATGGATACTGCCATAATTCAATATCAAATCCATCTTCAAATTCTGATGCATCCGGAAGCACTGCATCCTGTACATGAATGGTATAGGTAAAGGTTAATGCTTCTTCTGCACCCTCTGCTGTCACTTTTAATGTTCCTGTATAGGTCCCTGCCTTTGCTGTTTTTGGAACTGCAAATTTCACCCATACCGGCTGAACTGTATTGGCAGCCATATTCACCGGTTCCGTACTCCATAAAATATCAGAACTTTCTGAACGGTTCGTACCATTATCTGCCGGCAGCTGTCGGTTTGGATTTCCAAAACCGAGATATGCACCGTTATACGCCTTTGTGGATTTTATAAAGGTTGCTGTCACATGATCTTTGGAAATCACATTTCCTGCCTGATCTTTCAGATCACTGGCGGAAATGGTCACATTATTGTATTCTTTATTGGCTGCATATAATGCAATTTCAGAAGTTACCTGATCATTAATCCAGGAAGTCAGTTCTTCAGATGTCTTTTCTGACTTTTTCACTTCTCTAATACGGTCCTGTGTCCACTGGGTATCCGTATCAACAATCGCACCGCCAAATTTTGGTGTTGTATCTGCTGCAACGGCTTCATAAACTTCTATTTCAGAAGCTGTCGCAAAATTTCCACCACCGGATGAGGAAAAAGCAGCCAGTCTAAAATGTGTTGCCTCTACCGGTTTTGAAAGTTGCATGGTTACGGTACTGTAACCAGTATTTACCGCATTGTAAGCAAGGATAAAATCTGCATCTTTCACTGCTTTTCCGCTATCTACATTTGCAACATACAATGCATACTGACCCATCCAGTTTTTATTATTGTCTTTTCGTCCTTCATAGGTTATTTTTGAAAGATTAATCTTTCTTCCAAAGGATCCTCCAACCCAGGCTCTGCTGGATGCAATTTCTGAGAATGCCGGGATTTCACTCACCTGTGTCCAGGTAAGATTGGAACTTAATTTGTTTGTTACAACGCCATTTTCTGTTACATCCTCTGTATAGTTGCTATGCCAGCGTGTGTTTGAGTCCCCATCAAATGCCCAGGCTGCGCTTCCGTCCCCTGTGGAAGCATCTGTTACATGCCAGGAATTTGAAACCGGATCTGTTACGGAAACCTTCTCATATTCATATGCCGTCGTTTCCGCCGCTTCTGCTGTAAGTGCTGTTGCCGGCAAGCTGATACATGCAGCCAGTACGATACTCAGCACTCTTTTTAAAATACCTTTCTTCATGCTCTTCCCCCTTTTAAGCACGAAGCCCCCTGCTTCACTCTCGTAAACCAAGGGGCTTAGGAAGGATGTACGAGAACATCCTATATGCACTTTGTTACTATTTCATCGTACAGTATCTCTGTAAGATGGTTGCCATCTGAGCTCTGGTTGCATTGCCCTGTGGTGCAAGGTCACGAGCTACGATCTGCTCTCCTTTTACTTCAACAATACCGCTGATGAGTTCTGTTCCAACTGCCCACTGCATCTCTTTCAATGCCCAGCTGCTTACCTTGTCAGCATTTTTCATATCGCTAAAGTCGCCTCTTTCTGTCACAGATCCACCTTTGAATTCTGTGTATCTGTACAGGAATGCTGCCAGCTGTTCTCTGGTTACATTTGCATTTGGATTGAATTTCTGGTTGATCGGATCTCCGGTTGCAATGTCATTGTTTAATGCCCATGCCACTGCGTCCGCATACCAGTCACCAACTTTTACATCCTTAAATGCAAGGTATGCACTGTAATCAGTTACCTTTGGAGAACCTTCCATTCTGTAAAGCGTGGTTACTACCATGGCTCTTGACATATTTGCATTCGGTGTAAATTGATCCTGGAAACCAGACATCAGACCGGTGTTGTATACGTACTGTACCGCATCCACATACCATAAACCGGCTACAACGTCTGTAAATACATCTGTTACAGGATCTTTTTCCTCCGGTACAACTTCTTTATTAGCAATCGTAATGATTTCATGGATACAAGGTGCTTTTCCTTCTTCCCATGTGATCGTGATTGATAATACATGATCATAAGCTGCCGTATTCAGTTTATTGAAGCTTAAAGATAAGTTTCCAAGTTCTACTGTTTTGACAGCTCCGCCTTCGACAACTTCTGCGCTGACCTTCGCTCCGGAAAGTACAGAAGGACTCTGGAGAATATTGATTTTTTCAACATTTGTCTTTTCTGATAAGTAGTAGGTTAAACTTCCCGCTTTTCCATCTGTTGGCTGGAAGGTTGTTGAAAGATCACCATCATTGATATTGAATGCTGCATTTCCTTTTGCTTCAGCTGCAGTTGTAACGATGGTTGGGTCATTTTTTTCCGGAAGATACATATTTCCACCGTTTAATTCGATTTCACGAATACGTACCCACTTATCAGCACCTGCTTTGTTTCTTGTAATCTCAAATTTGATGAAACGAATAGATTTTCCAATTTCTTTTGCTTCCAAAGTATAGTAGGAAATTTCATGTTCCGGGAATAAATCTGCAATGTTATCTGTATTTTCTACTTCACCAGTATTATTTGCATTCTGATTACCGATCACTAAAACTTCTGACCAGTTTGAACCATCTGCTGATACAGATACTTTTGCATGTCTTGGATAATCTGTTGTACCATCATGCAATACCAATTTCAGGGAGTCAAGTTCGATCACCTGACCTAAATCATAAGTAATGTACTGACCTTTCAGCTGACTTGCCTGTAAAACTGCTTCTGTTGTACGGTCATTGTCAAACGCATTCAAATGTGTAGATGCACTGCCAAAATTTGTAGCCGCTACAGATACCGCCTGGATTTCATTAGATTTTACAGTTAATGAGGTTACGGTTGCTTTTACAGCACTCTTTGTATTGTTGATCAGACGGATGTAACGTGCATCTTCATAATCATTTCCTTTGACTGCTGTCCAAACTACATTATTTTTAGAAGTTTCTAAAGTTAATGTGCCCGCACCTGCTGCTGTAATTTCAGAAATATCTTTAATTCTGTCTAATTGAATACCTACATATTCGCCCGGAGCATAAGTTACTTCTTTACTTCCGGTTAATACAGCAGTATTTTCTGTCAGATTGTTTGCAAATCCTGAAACTGTTTCTTTGTTTGTAAAGATTTCTGTTTCAACGATCACAGGTTCAGAAACACTGAAAGAAGCAACTTTCAGCCATTTTCCGGTATTTGCATTATTTAATACACGGATATAACGTGCAGTGATGTTCTGATTGCTCAAATCAACATCTGCCGTCAATGTTGTAAAGGTTGCAATATTGGTATAATTTGTACCGTCTGCAGAATACTGTAATGTATAATTTGACAGGCAGTCGCCGCTTGGCATTGCAAAATGAATTGCGCCGATTGCTTTTGCGCTTCCAAGATCAAATCCTACATACTGACCTTCCGTAACTGTATCATTCGGTGTTCTGTACCAAATAAAAGTACTGTCGCTTCCATCTTTTACGTTCGCCTCAGATCCCTGATATACGGTGAAACCATTCGGAACAAACAGACTGCCTTCATATACTTCTGCAGCACCTGCTCCCTGTTCATCCTTTGCATTGATCATGATCTCGCGAACTTCCAGCCAGGCATCTGCCTGATTGTTTTTGGTCGCAATAAAACGGATACCCATTGCTTTCAAGTTTTCCGGAAGATTTTCTTTTGCTACATTTACATCCTGAACCTGTCCCTGAACGCCTGTAAACAGGTTATTCATTCCAACAAGTTCTAAATCTTTCCATGTTTTTCCATCTTCTGTATACTGAAGTTTTCCCTGGTCAAAATGGTCTTTTCCAGCACCTAATACAAAACGGATATTTTCAATATCGATCGCTTTTGTATATTTAACACCTACATAATCATCCTTCACGATCTGATTTGGTGTTTTATAGATTGCACTGGAAGCCACATCGCCATCCATGATATTTTCCACACTACCTGTTGCCGGAGCATCTGTACGATTGGTAATGTAGGTAGTTAATACTTTTGTTTCATCAATCATAGCACTAACGATCGGTGCCAGTGTCGTATTTAAATTTTCTACAAATGGTGTCAGACGTTTCGAGCCCGGTGTAACAAAAGTAGTACCATCTTTCAGAGTCTTCACATGTTTTTTGCTGCTTGCTAAATATGCTGTTGCCTGTGAATAATGTGTCCACGCTGCGTCTTCATCCGCATCTTCCACTGCCTGCTGTGTTTTGATAAATTCAATTGCAGCCAGACATTTTTCTTTTAAAGAAGCTGTAAACGGTTCTAACTCTTCTTTCAGATCTTCGTTTTTTGATTTTTCCTGGAAGTTATCACATGCATCTGCGATTACCTGGAATTCTTTGATCATATCGGTATGATCTGCATCTGTTAAGGTACCTGCTTTTAATTTATCTTTATAGCTGTCTAAAAGCGGCTGTAAATCATCACTTTCGCCAAGTACCAGTCCATGTCCGTTTGGAGACGGATCTGACATATGTTTTGCTAATGTAAATAAATCTTCGGATGCATCCGGTTCAATGTATGCAAAGCTGTCTTCCCAGCTCTTATCATCATCAAATCCTGCTACATTCCATGCATAATCTGCAACTGCAAAGATTGCCACCTTGGAAGCTTCTGCTTCCTGCATCGGGTTGGTGATCACACCAGCAAGATCTTCCACCTTGATATCTGTCTGAAGAAGACTTCCTTTACCCATGAGCATACGGGCGCTATTGATATCGTTTACCGGCCAGTTCAGCCAGAATAACGGAGCTCGTCTTTCTGTTTTACCATCTTCATTTACAATATTTCTTCTAAAATGATCTAATGTTTTCTGTTCTACCGGCTGACATACTGCTTCCCCTGTCCAGAAGATCTGAACATCTTCCGGGAATTCCTTATCCAATGCATTTAACTCGTTATAGTTTCCCTGCCATGAGTGGTTGTATCCGGCCGGGCAGAATACAGAGTCATAAACATCGCCTTTTTCTGCTGCCCAATCAGAAACAGCAGTCATGATCTGGATCAATACGCTGTAATCAATGCTTCCTGCATCATCAGCAAGCACACCGAACTGACGTACGCCAATCCCATAGAGCTGGTCAAACTTCGCTAACAGAGAATTGATCTCTCCCTGCACATCATTGCCATTAAATCCGCCTAAGAAAGGATGTGCTGTCCATACAAAACGACATTTTACGCTGTTTCCAAGTTCCACCATTTCCTTAATCTCTGCAAGTTCATCCGCAGGATATAAGGTTCTCCATAATTCTCTGTGGTAAGGATCATCCTTTGGTGCGAAGATATAAGAAGTCATCTTAAAATCGCCGCCAAATTCCATTAAGGACATACGATCTTCGTTCGACCATGGAAGTCCATAATATCCTTCAATAAATCCACGGTTGTTGGTATCTGCATAATCCTTGATGGTGAAATTACGGATTGTTTTGCCATTCATCTGATGAAAGATGTGTTTTAAGGATGTAATTCCATAAAATGCTGCATCCGTATCCAATGCAAGGACAATGATTTCATTATTTGCTGAAATCACATAATGACTTGCATAATGTGCAAATAATGTTTCATCAATCGTATACCTTTCCTGTGCATAAGTATCTACATATCCTTTGGATCCATAGATACCAACCAGGATGTTTGTTTTTCCATCCTGTTTTTCTGCTGTTACTTCTGCTGTCACATCTTTGATGGACAAAACTTCATTCATGCGGTTCTTGGTAGCTTCATCAATTGCTGCTTCATAAACCACATTGACATCAGAACCGATCTCGTAAGTTCCGTCCTGATAAGTTACCTCGTGAGGTGTTGGATAAATCTGATACTCGTCTGTATCAGTTGTTTCAGCGGCATATGCCACACTTTGAGGTAAAATTGAAACAATCATTGTTAAACATAACATGACTGCGAGAAATCGCTTCTTCAATTGTTTCATTTTCTGTTCCTCCCTTTCTTTTTCTTCTCCTGTGTTCTATGTTTCCATCTTCACATAAAATCACTTACTAGTACAATATCACATTTTTGTCACTTTTTCAATTTATTCCCAGCAATAAAATAAAAAAATTCAGCATTATGTACAACAACGCTGAATTTTAAACTCTTATATTCTGTTTTGGATCTCTTCTGCGATTTCACAAACCTCTTTTTTATCTGTCACCAATACGATCTGTGCTGTTTGTATATAAATATCTTCCCTGGCTTTCATCAAAGAATCTACCTTTTCTTCCAGATTTCCGCCCTGCAGCAATGGTCTGTCCTGATTTTTTTCTACTCTTCTGATAATCTCTTCCTTCGATGTTTTCAGATAGATCACCGTTCCGATTTCCTGCAGAAGTTTTCTATTTTCTTCTCTCACGGGCATGCCGCCGCCGATCGAAAGAACCAGATCGCCCTTTTGATTTTTTAATTCTTTCAAAAGTCCGGTTTCCATATCGCGAAATGCCGTCTCACCATCCATTTCAAAGATCTGGTTGATTTTCCGTCCCTGTTGCTCTTCAATCCGCTGATCCGTATCGATCAGTGTACAGCCCAGTTCCTTTGCAAGATATTTGCCAACGGTTGATTTTCCAGCTCCCATAAAGCCCATTAATACAACTCTTTTCATGCTCTCTTTTGCTCCCTGAGATAAAAAAATAATACGATTTTTTCCAGATAACGTTTCAGAACAATCTGGATTTCTTCTTTCGGATGGATCGGTTTCACCAAAACAGCATAAATGCCTGTCTTGTTTGCGCCCCAAACATCCGTAAAAAGTTGGTCTCCCACAAACAAGGTGTTTTTTTCTTCTGTTCCCATCAATTCCATGGCTTTGCGATAACCTTTGGGATTTGGTTTTCCGCCCTTACTGATGGTATGAACCTTTATCTCCTGATTAAACATAGCTACCCGCGGTTCTTTATTATTTGAAAGAAGGCAGGCATCCATTCCCAGTTCCCTTAAATGTGCAAACAGCTTTTTGGCTCTTTCATCTGCCGGTGCGCCATGAGGAACCAATGTATTATCAATATCAAAGATCACACCCTTGTAACCTTTTTTTGCAAAACTGTCAAAATCGATCCCATAGGTTGAATCTACATATTCTTTTGGGTAAAATGTACGAAACATAAATTATTCCTATTCTAAAATCTTTTTTAATTCATCCATAAATGTATTCACATCTTTAAATTCCCGATATACGGAAGCGAAACGCACATAGGCTACAGAATCAAGATCCTTTAACCGTTTCATGATCATCTCACCGATCATCTTGCTTGGAATTTCTCGCTCTTCACGATTAAAAATCTCCAATTCAACCTTATCTACCAGCTCATTAATATCCTTTGCGGAAATCGGCCGTTTATGGCAGGCACGAAGTACCCCCGCTTCCACCTTTGCACGATCATAGGCTTCCCGATTATTATCCTTTTTGATTACGATCAAAGGAATGGTTTCTACCTTTTCATAGGTTGTAAAACGTTTTCCACACTCATCACACAGCCTGCGTCTTCTGATCGAACTGTTGTCATCTGCCGGTCTTGAATCGATCACTCTGGTATTTTCCTGATTACAAAATGGACATTTCATATCTATTATCCCCCACTCATGGTTTCTATGACATTTTTCTCAGTATATTACAAGATTTTCCTTTATGTCAACTATAAACCCAGGGCAAACCTTCTTCTCCTGCATATACTAAATCAGGAGGGAATGCCATGAGACTCTGCGAATTAAAAGAAAAAGATGTCGTCAACGTCTGCTGCGGTAAAAAGATCGGCTGTGTGGTTGATATCGAATTTGATAAAAAAAATTGCCATGTCACCGCCTTAATCGTTTCATCCGGTATTCATTTTTTTAATCTTTTCTGTAATGATGAAGTTGTGATTCCCTGGTGTCACATCAGACAGATTGGACCGGATGTGATTTTGGTAGAACTGCCCGGTTAGCGGCGGGCAGTCTCTTCTCCGACAGTCTTTTTTAACACTAATAATGTTACGATCATCAAGAAAATACCTACCGGAAGTGCGATCCATGCTGTTTTCACAAAACCTGCGATGATGTACGTGATAAAGGATACCACCGCAACAGTGATCGCATACGGCAGCTGGGTATTTACATGATTGATATGATTACTTCTTGCGCCGGCGCTTGCCATAATGGTTGTATCAGAGATCGGTGAACAGTGATCTCCGCAGACAGCACCTGCCATACATGCAGAAATGGCAATGATCATCATGGTATCATTTCCCGCAAATGCATCTACAACGATGGGAATTAAAATCCCAAAAGTTCCCCAGGAAGTTCCACTGGCAAATGCAAGAAGACATCCAACCAGGAAAATGATCGCCGGCAGAAAATTCATCAAACCTTTCGCATAAACCTTGATAAATGCAGCGACGAATTCTGCAGCCCCAAGGCTGTCTGTCATTGCTTTTAAAGTCCATGCCATCGTCAGAATCAGAATTGCCGGCACCATTGCCTTAAATCCTTCCGAAAGACTGTTCATACATTCTTTAAAGGAAAGAACCCTTCTTGCGATCAATAAAACGATCGTGATGATCAGACCAAAAAAGCTTCCATAAGAAAGTCCGATGGACGCATCACAATCAGAAAATGCCGTTACAAAATCTACCCCTTCAAAAAATCCTCCGGTGTAAAGCATGCCGATCACGCAGCATACGATCAGGGAAGCTACAGGAATCACCAGATCCATAACACTTCCTTTTGGATTTCCTTCTACCTCATCTTCGAAATTGTCTGTGACACCGGCAGGTGTAGAATGAAGATCCCCTTTCAGGGCATTGGCTTCGTGACGTTTCATTGGTCCATATTCAAATTTCATTATAGTCAGTGTAAGCATCATTACAATGGTAAGCAATGCATAAAAGTTATATGGAATTGCTCTGATAAAAATTGAAAAGCCATCTGCACCATCTACAAATCCGGTAACTGCTGCCGCCCATGATGATATCGGAGCAATGATACATACCGGAGCTGCAGTCGCATCGATCAAATATGCAAGCTTCGCTCTGGATATTTGGTGTTTATCCGTGACCGGACGCATCACACTTCCTACAGTGAGGCAGTTAAAGTAATCATCCACAAAGATCATGCAGCCCAACAATATCGTTGCAAGCTGTGCACCCACACGGGTTTTGATATGATTGGCTGCCCATCGTCCAAAAGCAGCAGATCCGCCAGCTTTGTTCATCATGCTGACCATTGCACCTAAAATCACAAGGAAGATTAAAATTCCCACATTATATTTGTCCGATAAAACACTGACAAAGCCTTCCTGAAAAATATGATTGATCGTTCCTTCAAAGCTAAATCCCGAAAAAAACATCCCGCCTACTAAAATTCCCACAAACAGAGAACTGTAAACCTCTTTCGTGATCAATGCAAGTACAATTGCTACCAAAGGCGGAATCAAAGCCCAAAATGTTGCATACATTATTTTATCCTCTCTTTCTGCCGCCTAAGCTGTGCGGCCCTGCAGCCAATTGCTGCGTTTCAAAAAACATAAAAGCAATACAGTACTAACGGCCCATGTCACCGGATATGCCGTAAATACAACGTTGATATCATGGAACACTCTGACCAATCCCTCAATGTATAGGATTCTCAAAATGCACCATGCACCTAAAGTTACCCCCATGGGAACCATGGTCTGTCCGGAACCACGCAGAGCTCCTGCACATACATGCGTCGCAGCAAGCAGGAAATAGAACAAGGATTCCACCCTTGCCTGTCTGACTCCATAGACAATTACTTCTGCATCCTTACTGAACAGTCCTACCAGTGCAGGTGCTGTCAAAAATACAAAAACGCCAAAGATTTCTGCCATAATCAAAGCAATTCCCATTCCCTGGCGGATTCCGGTCTTAATTCGTTCCGGGTGATTTGCTCCCATATTCTGCCCTACAAAAGTTGTCAATGCAAGAGACATACTCATGATCGGCAAAAATACAAATCCTTCTATTTTTGCATAACTGCCACAACCACCCATGGCCAGATCACCGAATTTATTGATATTTGACTGTACGACCAGATTCGCAATGGCATTGACACTGTTTTGCACACCACTTGGGAGTCCCAGGTAAAATATATCTTTTAAAATTCCAGGCGCAACCCGGAGTTTGGAAATTTTAATCTGAATGACAAACTTACCGCTCATCAGATGCAGCATTCCCAAAACCGCACTCAGACACTGTCCAATGGTCGTTGCAAGTGCCGCGCCTGCAACACCCATACGAAATACGCCTACAAACAAAAGGTCCAATATGACATTGGTCACAGAGGAAATGATCAGATAGATCAAAGGATGTCTGCTGTCACCCAAGGCATTAAAAATCCCGTTGGTCGTATTATAAAGCACCATTCCCAAAAGGCCCATACAGTAAATCCGAAAATAGATTACAGAATTTGGCATCACATTTTCCGGCGTATCGATCCAACGTAAGATCGTCGGGGTAAATACTACACCAACAATGGTCAAAAGAACCCCTGCTCCCAGCGCAAATACCACGGTTGTATGTACGGCATCATCCACGCCCTTTTTATTTTTTGCTCCAAAATAGCGGGAAATAATTACACTGGCACCTACAAATACACCCTGAAAAAAGCCAATGAGCAGATGCTGCAGACTTCCAGAAGAACTAACAGCTGCCAACGCCTCGTTCCCGCAAAAATTTCCTACAACCAGAGAATCTACCGCATTATATAGCTGTTGAAATAAATTCCCCAAAAATAACGGAAAGGCAAATCGGATCAGAATCTTCCAGACGCACCCTTCCGTCATTAACATTTTTTCTTCCTTCACAATCTCTTTCTCTCCTAATATTTTTCATTCAAACCTAATTATTATAGCACAGTTTTTTCAAATGTATAGCATAAAAGCATTGCAGGGAAAAAAAATCTGACGTACAATGTAGAAAATAATTTGATGGAGGATAAAAAAATGAATACGATCGCAACCAAAAACGCACCGGGCGCAATCGGACCTTACTCACAGGCCTATGAAGTCAATGGTGTCATCTATACTTCAGGGCAGATTCCTGTAAATCCGGCAACCGGCGAAATCATGGAAGGCATTGCAGCCCAGACGGAACAGAGCTGTAAAAATATTGGTGCCATCTTGGAGGCAGCAGGCAGCGGATTTGATAAAGTATTCAAAACCACCTGTTTTCTTGCTGAAATTGCAGATTTTACAGCATTTAACGAAGTTTATGCAAAATATTTCACCTCTAAACCAGCCAGAAGCTGCGTTGCCGTCAAAGATCTTCCAAAAGGAGTTCTCTGCGAGATTGAAGCCATTGCATTAAAATAATGAAATGCACAAAAAAACGGCCGGGATTTCCCGGCCGTTTTTTTGTGCTTTATGAAATAGGTTCAAAATCTGCTGCTCCGTGTTTACACAACGGGCAAACAATATCTTCCGGTAAAGTTTCTCCCTCATATACCCAGCCGCATACCTTGCATACAAAGCCTTTTTTGCCTTCTGTTTCCGGCTTTGGCTTTACATTGTTCTGGTAGTAGGTGTAAGTCATGGTTTCATTCTTTGAAAGCACACGTGCTTCTGTAACTGAACAAATAAACATGCCATGGGTATCAAGATCTACATAATCGTCCACCTTCAATGACATAAAGGAATTAATGTATCTAGGCAGGAATGCCAGTCCATTATCTGATTTCAGCACTTCCATCCCCTCAAATTTATTCACAGAACGTCCGCTCTGGAAACCAAATTTCTGAAAAATCTCAAAGGTTGCTGTAGTATCCAGACAGTTCACGTTCATCATACCGGTCTGTTTGATCACATGATGAGAATAATTCTGCTTATTGATCGTGACGGCAATTCTGTTTGGTGTATTGGTCACCTGAGATACTGTATTTACGATCAAACCATTGTCTTTTTTTCCGTCATTGGATGTAACTACATATAAACCATATCCAATATTAAATAATGCTGTCAGGTCATTTTTGTTTGCCGTATGCTCCTGCTGCTGCAGATAATCCATGCAAAGTTCCTCAGCCATTGCCTCAATCTGTGCCTTGCTGTCATCACTTAATGCGGAAAGGATTTTTACGGTTGTATCTGTAAATGTAATATTTTTGCTTCCTTCAAACATTTTTCTCATTACTTTTGCAGCAAGCGGTGCCCAAGAACCGTTTTCCATCAAACCGACAATGCGTTTCTGATAATTTCTCTCTGTCAGATGGTGGATAAACTCTTTCATGAATGGGAAAACATCGGCATTATAAGTGGTTGTTGCCAGAACCAGTTTTCCATAACGGAAAGCATCTTCCACTGCTTCTGCCATATCACAGCGAGCCAGGTCGTTTACAACCACCTTTGGACAGCCTTTTTCTTTTAATTTCTGTGCCAAAAGTTCTACGGCTGCCTTGGTATTTCCATAAACAGAAGTATAAGCGATCATGATTCCTTCGCTTTCCACCTCATAGGATGACCAAATATCATAAAGATTGAGATAATAGCCCAGATTTTCTGTTAAAATTGGTCCATGCAGCGGACAGATTTTCTGAATATCCAGTCCTGCAGCTTTTTTCAGCAGTGCCTGAACCTGTGCTCCATATTTTCCAACAATACCAATATAGTAACGGCGCGCTTCACATGCCCAGTCTTCTTCCACATCCAATGCACCAAATTTTCCAAAACCGTCAGCAGAAAACAGTACCTTGTCATAGGAATCATAGGTAACGATTACTTCCGGCCAGTGTACCATCGGTGCAGATACAAATGTCAGCACATGCTTTCCAAGATTTAAGGTATCCCCTTCTGCTACTACAACTCTTCTGTCTGCAAAATCTGTACCAAAGAAGTTGTTCATCATGACAAAAGCCTTGGCAGAGGAAACAATCGTCGCTTCCGGATACACCTTCATAAAATTATGGATATTTGCAGAATGATCCGGCTCCATATGCTGAACTACCAGATAATCCGGTTTTCGATCTCCCAGTATCTGCTGAATATTATCCAGCCACTGATGTGCGAAATTTTTATCTACCGTATCCATGATGGCAATCTTTTCGTCCATGATCGCATAGGAATTGTATGCCATGCCATTCGGCACCACGTACTGTCCCTCAAAAAGATCTACCTCGTGATCATTTACACCAAGATACTTAATGTCGTTTGTGATTGTCATACTTGTGTTCCTCCTTAATGTCCTGTTTTTATTATTCATGTTTTTTATTATAACATACCTTTTGGCAAAATTGTTATTTTTTTCACAAATTTGAAGAATTTTTTCCATTTCTTTTCCAAAATACTTTTTTCTCATTGAAACTATGAATTTTTACGTCATTATCTGCACATTCCGAATGCGCCTTGAACATCTCTTTGTTTTATTTTATAATTTTAGCATATATCTACAGGGATTTTATATTAGGAGAATTTTAGGAAATGAAAAAAGTAGTTTTAGGAAATACAAATATTAAAGTCAGTATTGCAGGATTTGGTGTTCTTCCCATGGGACCAAGCCAGCTGGCACTTCCTTTGGAAGAAGGTGCCAAAATCATCCGTTACGCCTTAAAAAATGGGATCAACCTTCTGGATACTGCACAATATTACCGCACCTATCCCTATATCCGCAAAGCATTGGAAAACGAAACCTTTGATGATCTTGTCATCTGTTCAAAATCCTTATGTCAGGACTACGACGGAATGATGAGTGCCATTTTAGAAGCTCGAGAAGCCTTAAACCGTAGTGTCATAGATATTTTTCTGATGCACGAAGTGCGTTCCGGTCAGTTAGAAGAACGCCTAGGTGCATGGCAGGCTTTGAAGGATGCAAAACAACAGGGTCTGGTCCGCGCGATCGGTCTTTCCACCCATCACATTGATATCACACAAACCGCTGCTTCCATGGAAGATCTGGATGTGGTCTTTCCATTGATCAATTATGCCGGACTTGGCATTCGTAAAGGAGAGGATTTCGGCACAAAAGAAGAAATGCTCTCTGCCATCCAAGAATGTCACAAAGCACATAAAGGCGTCTTTTCCATGAAGGCCTTTGGCGGTGGAAGTCTTACCGGTAACTATCAGACCGCTTTGGATTATGTATTTTCAAAAGAAGAAATCGATTCTGTCATGATCGGTTTTGGAAAGATTTCTGAAGTAAATGACCTTCTTTCCTATTTAGACGGTTCTATGGATAAATCCTACAATCCGGATATTTCAAAAAAAAAGGTCTATATAAACCAAGAAGACTGCGAGGGCTGCGGATCCTGCAAAGCAGCCTGTCCAGCCAGCGCAATCTTCTATAACGAAAACGGACTTGCCCAGGTAGATCACGAAAAATGTCTCACCTGCGGATACTGCAGTCCTGTATGTCCGGTCAGAGCCGTCATCATGTATTGATTCAGTCTCTGTCCGGCAAGGAAAAGACTTCCATACTTCTTTTTAAGATGCCATTCATATATGCGATAAAGGTTCCATAATTGGTAATGGGTACCCCCTGATCCATGGCACATTTGGTGCGGTATTTTACTTCTCTGTCATTGAGCATACAACCGCCACAATGGATCACCATCGCATATTTTTCAAGATTTTCCGGAAAGTCCATTCCGCTGCAGGTTTCGATCAAAAGATCTTTCCCTGTATAGCTTTTCAGCCATTTCGGGATCTTAACCGTCCCGATATCATCACATTGGCGATGATGAGTACAACCTTCTGCAATCAGAATGGTATCTCCGTCTTTTAAATGCTCCACCGCCTCTGCGCCAGGTACCGCAGCACCCAGAAGTCCTTTATATCTTGCCATCAAAATAGAAAAAGAGGTCAATGGAATTTCCTTTGGCACCATTGGTGCCACTGTTTGAAAAATCTGACTATCCGTAATGACCATCTTAGGATTTCTCCCAAGTTTTTCCAGAATTTGCGGAAGTTCTTTTTCTCCGGAAACCACCGCTACTGCTCCGGCATCCAAAATCTCACGGATCGTCTGCTGCTGTGGCAGAATCAGCCTGCCTTTTGGTGCTGCACGATCAATAGGAACCACCAAAACTACAAAATCTCCCTTTTGCAGTTTATCGGCGATCAAAGGGTTCCTTTTTTCCTCAGATTTTAGAGCTGCAATCCGTTCTTTTAAAAGATTAATCCCTTCATTCTTTAAGGCACTGACATAGATTTCCTTCGCTGTTTCCGGTCCTTTTTTTCCCAAAAGATCGCTTTTATTGTACACAATGAGATAAGGAATTTCATTCTTTTCAAAAAGCGAGATCAATTCCCGGTCATAAGATTTCAAACCATCCGTCCCATCTGCTACAAGTACCGCAAGATCTGTACGACGAAGTACCTGTCTGGTCTTTTTCACCCGAAGTTCACCCAGACCACCCTCATCATCAAATCCCGGTGTATCAATAAGCATGACCGGACCTAAAGGAAGTAATTCCATGGTCTTACATACAGGATCCGTCGTAGTTCCTTTCACTTCCGAGACCACTGCCAATTCCTGTCCTGTAATCGCATTGACCACACTTGATTTTCCCGCATTCCGGCATCCAAAAAATCCTATAGTAATGCGTTCTCCTGCCGGTGTATTGTTCATTCCCATATCTGTTTCCTCATTCAAATATTTCTAAAATCCTGCGCCTGCTTTTGCATCCGGTGCAAAAATAGATGCTGCCTGTTCATCTGTAAGTTCTACACCAAATACTTCCCGATAGTAATCTTTTGCTTCTTTGATGATATC
The DNA here is from genome assembly GCA_964561705.1 of uncultured Lachnoclostridium sp. Lineage (GTDB taxonomy): Bacteria > Bacillota > Clostridia > Lachnospirales > Lachnospiraceae > HGM12587. Next base: position 19,639 of record CAZLQJ010000024.1, read on the forward strand.
AACGTCTTCAAAAAGTTCCGGATAAGTTGTTTTTGCAAACCACAAAAGGGTAACCGGTGTATCTGCTCCCGGTGTATAGCTGCGATACATTCCCAATGGCATCTTATAGATTTTTTCATTCTTTACGGCATCTATGGCACTCCAGTCATAATTTCCTACCGCGTTGGTATAAAGATCCTCTGGCTGTGCTGAAGTAAAATTGGTAATATAGATCATTGATGGATTCCACTCATAAATCTGTTCCATATTTACCTCTACCTGATTATCTGTTGTAATCTCTTCTGCTACATTTACAGCGCCCACAGCATCTGCCCAAAACTGTCCAAAAAAGCTGGATCCGGAAGTCTGCAGACTGGTGTCCGTATATTTAAACAAGAAAAACACCCGTTCTCTTTCTTCTTCCGGAATTTCTGCGACACGTTCCTGTACCATTTCATAAACTTCATCGGAATATTGCTGAACAATTTCTGTTTTATCATTTTCCGGGAAGATTTCGCTTAATAATGTGATCCATTGTTTCAGCGTTTCGATGGTATTGTATTCCCATTTATTTACAGAAACTGCAACTGCTGCAAAACCTGCATTTCGGAGTTGTTCACCTTGTTCCACCTGGGAGACACTGTAAAAAACAACATCCGGTTCCAAATTCATCAATTCTTCCAGATTGATCTCATTTCCATCCAAAAATGCTGTTTCGGCATTTAAAACCTCCGGATAAAGTTCTCCCAAAAGACCATTCTGCGCTGCACTCATGCTGTTTGGAGACATTCCCACGATTTTTTCGGCAGAATCAAAAAATACTGTCAATACACTTGGAAGAGGTAAGATATTTCCGACTACGATCCGGTCGATTTCATATGGAAGTTCCACCTCACATCCCAAATGATCCACCACAATATGCGTCTTTTCTTCTGTTTCTTCCGCAGTTGGATCCTCCACTCTGACCTGATCTTTTACTTTCTGCATCGGTTCTTTGGTTCCGCAGCCTGCCGTCGAAAAAAACATCACACCTACAAGCAATGCACTTATTATTTTTTTCATCTTTTTCATTCTAAAATTCCTCCAAAATAATCCTCAAAGCCATTGATCAGATTTGGGATTTCTTTTCTGTAAAGTCTTCCCGAAAAATTTTCTGCAGGAAGCGGGATAAATTTCACATTTTCCGGGCAAACAGGCTGATACAACGGATCTGCGATGACGATTTCCACATTTTTTAATCCTTCTGTCACAGATTCCTCATCAGGTGTCAAAATATCGCTTCTTCGCAAATGTGTTTTCTCACATTCTGTTGCGCAAAGCACCTTTACGCCATTTCCATAGGTAAGTTCCAAAGCCTGCGCCAAAGAAACTGAAAAAATCCCTTCTCCGATCACAGCAATCTTCTGATCCGGAAAGTCTCTTTTTTCCGGTTCACAGTCCTCTCCTGCCACAGCGCTGAAAAGTTCTGCCTTTAAGCACGCCTGATATAGTTTTCCCATCGGTACGCCCACTACAAACGGAGTCCCAAAACGCTCCTTTAATACCTTTGCAGCACTAAGCCCTGAAGCAGAAACAACCAAATTAACACTTGCCTGTCCTGCCTTTGCAATCTCTTCCAGAGTACTTCCCATCGCCCATCTGGAAATTATTCGAAATCCGCAATTTTCCAAAAAATCTCCGATGGAGCGATCACTTCCATTGATTGAAAAATCCAAAGGAGTCAATCCCAGGATATTGGCGGATAAATACGGCGTTTTTTCTTTTGTTTCCTCGACTATCCTTCTGGAAAGTGCCTCCAACGCCATCGAAACACCCTGAACATACGTGTGCATTCCGGTCGTTTCAAAGCCAAATGACAAAATCCCCGTTCTTTCTTCCAAAATCCTGGCTATTGCCGAAAAATCAAATCCTGTCATTGCCGGAATGGGAGTCCCTGCAATTGCCAGAAATCTTGGCTGTAATTCCTTTGCCGCCGTTTCTATATCTTCTAAAAGTTTTTCATCATCCCCCATCACAGCTTCCATTTCCGTAAGCCCCGACAGGTAAACCATGCTATCCATCTCATACCATCGGGGTTCATCGTGGGTGGTATACGTCGAATTACAACCGGAGGCATCATGCATTACCACCATACCTCCTAACTCAAATAAGGCTGAACATACCCCAAAGGTATCCGCCGAATAGGTTGAAATGATTCTTGAAATCTGTTTCATAGACATCCCTCACATCCGAGCCCTTTGATCTGAATCAGAGTTTTCATATCTTTAGTTTCCATACAGGCCTCCCTCATCAGCTGCAAAGTATTTAAAATGGCATCATATCCAAACATTCCGCCACCTTCCACTACATTGATAAAATGATCTGTATTTTCAAAATATGCTGCCTTTTGACCAATGGCCAGCACCCTTTGTTTTTCTTTTTCTGCCGTAAACCGCATTCTTACATGTGTGACAGGATAAAGTAAAAGCTTTGGAAAATGTTCCTGCAAATATAAAAAATCCTTCTGTTCTTCCTTGCTGACCACATCCAGATAAACACATTTCACTAAAAATCCTGCATCTAAAAGAAATCTTGCCAAACCAAGCGGCCGCGGACAAAAGGTTTCATCTATCGCAATCGGAAGATCTTTTACAAGTTCCAAGGTTTCCTTTACTGCCCTTTCACAGGCAGTTCTTTTTTCAGAGAAGTCCGGAAGTTCTATATTTAGGATCCCCGAAAGTCTGAAAAAACCTTCTTCTATCTCTTTCCCGTCAAAACTAAACGGCAGATACACATGAAGCCCCCCAAGACGTTTGGCAAGCATTTCTCCGCCTGCTACCGCTGCCGGATGATAAGAAATATAAACACTGCTCTCCGCCATTTTCTGATATTCTTCATAAGTTTTACAGGAGGTAATCTCATGAATCGTCATGCCTGCACACTTCAGGATCTCCAACAATTCGCTTTCCTTCCTTGTCGGAAAATCATTCCCAATGATCGCTGCTGCTTTTTTTCCCTTCGGTCGTTCTTTTAAAAGCATATATAAACGACTTCTCATCAGCTGATCCGGTGTCAGTCCACT
>CAZLQJ010000025.1:0-22569 GCA_964561705.1 uncultured Lachnoclostridium sp.
AGGTAAGCAGCTGGGCATTAAAGGAAATGCAGTGGGCAGTTGGAACAGAACTGATTAGCGGTATTGTAGAAGTCAAAGGCGAACAGATTGTAGCGCGTGACCTTGCACCACAGGGCAACGCAACCAGAGCGCAGATGGCAACCATCTTACAGAGATATTGCGAAGTAAAATAATAAAATCTGATCAGTTTGATCCTAAAATGGGGCAGGGGTGGTACCTTGCCTCATTTTTTTAGTGAATAATAAAGTTAGAAAAAATACTTGACTTTATTACGCCAAAAGAGTAAAGTTAAAGAAACATAAGCATAGTAAGTGCAAACCGTTGAGAAAGAGTAGTAGGTTTAAATGGTGAGATTACAGAGAGCTGCAGATGGTGGGATTGCAGTATGGAGCCGTAAGCTGAATGGACTTTTGAGGGCAGTTTCGAAAAGGAAACTTAGTAGAAGTTGTCGGGATCCCAACCCGTTATCAAGAGGGAGCGCATGTTGGTGCGTGCAAAAGTGGTCATTTGACAAAATGAGTGGTACCGCGATTATAGTAATTTATAACCGTCTCAGGCAGGAGTGCTTGTGACGGTTTTTTTATGAAAAGGTTTTGTTCTTATGCTGGTTATGTGAAAATTTAATCAGAAAAGTGAGGAAAGAAAAATGAAGAAAAGAATGTTAGCGGTTATATTGACAATGGGCATGGCAGCAATGATGGTGACCGGATGTGGCGAAAAAGGAACGGAAACAGCTGATACAGAGTACACAATTGGAATCACGCAGTTTGCAGAACATGGTTCCTTAGATAATTGTCGAGAGGGCTTTTTGGAAGGTCTTGCACAGGAAGGAATTATTGAAGGGGAAAACCTGACCGTATATTTTGAAAATGCACAGACGGATACAGGGATTGCCGGACAGATTTCAGACAGTTTTGTTTCAAAAAATGTAGATCTGGTTTGTGCCATTGCAACGCCAAGCGCATGTAGTGCTTATGCATCTTGCATGAATACGGATATTCCGGTAGTCTATACTGCAGTTTCTGATCCGGTCGGTGCAGAATTGGCAAATGCAGATGGAAGCAGTGTTGGAAATGTAACCGGAACGTCTGATAAGCTTCCGGTAGAACAACAGCTGGAAATGATCCGGACAATTTTGCCGGAAAGTAAAAGCATTGGCATCATCTATACAACCAGTGAAGCAAATTCCGTGTCAACAGTTGCAGAATATGAAGCATTTGTAAGCAAATATGGATTTACATTAGAAACCATTGGAATTACAGATTCCAGTGAACTGACGACAGCGGTAGATGCAATGATCGGAAAAGGTGTGGACTGTATCAACAATCTGACAGACAATACGGTTGTTCAGGGATTGGCAACGGTACTTGCAAAAGCAGAAGATGCAAATATTCCTGTATTTGGAAGTGAAGTAGAACAGGTGGAAAATGGATGTCTTGCTTCCATGGGACTGGAATATGTTGATCTTGGTGTACAGACCGGAAAAATGGCAGCAAAGATTTTAAAAGGTGAAGCGACAGCGGAAGAAATGGAATATGAATTGATTTCCCAGTGCGGATTATATGTTAACGAAGCAGTTGCTAAAAATCTTGGGATTACCATTGATCCATCTTATATGGAAACAGCAGTAGAAACTTTTGATACGATTGCTGAATAAAATATTGTAAAACTTTGGAGGAATGATATGGGAGTTATCTTAGGGGTATTGGAACAAGGCTTTATTTATGGCATTGTTGCATTAGGAATTTATATTACTTACCAGATCCTGGATTTTCCGGATCTGACGGTAGACGGCAGTTTTCCTTTGGGAGCAGCAGTTTCTGCAGTGTTGGTGGTTCGTGGAGTGAATCCATATCTGACACTTCTGATTGCTTTTGTGATCGGTATGCTTGCAGGAATCTGTACTGGAATTATCCATGTGAAATTGAAGGTAAGAGATCTGCTTTCCGGAATTATTATGATGACAGGACTTTACAGTATCAATCTTCGAATTGCAGGAAAAGCCAATGTTACCATGTTTAAACAGGAAACAGTATTTGAAAATACAGCTTATGATGCATTACTTCCGGAAAGCCTGAAAGGATTTCAGACAGTGATCATGGCTTTGGTGATCGTATTGATCATCAAATTCCTGATGGATGCATATTTAGAAACAAAATCCGGATATTTGTTAAGAGCAGCCGGAGATAATGCGACATTGGTCACAACACTTGCAAAAGATCAGGGAATGGTAAAAATTGTAGGCCTTGCTCTTGCCAATGGACTGGTAGCTCTTGGTGGTGCAGTGATGGCGCAGCAGCAGAGATATTTTGATGTATCTATGGGAACAGGAACAATGGTTCTGGGTCTTGCCAGTGTAATCATTGGAACAAAGCTTTTGAAAAATGTTTCTTTTGTAAAACCAACGACGGCGGTACTGTTTGGTGCAGTTGCATATAAGGCTTGTGTTGCAGGTGCAATCTCTGTAGGACTGGAAGCTAGAGATATGAAACTCGTCATGGCAGCCCTGTTCCTGATTATTTTGGTGATCACAACAGACAGAAAAAGGAAGGTGAGAGGCAATGCTTGAATTACAGCACATTGATAAATATTATAATCCGGGCACGATCAATGAGATGTGTCTTTTTAAGGATTTTCAACTGAAGATCAATGATGGAGAATTTGTATCTGTTGTAGGAAGCAACGGTTCAGGGAAAACCTCCATGTTAAATCTGATCTGTGGAAGCATTCCGGTGGATGGCGGTAAGATTTTGATCGGCGGAACAGATATTACAAAGAAAAAAGATTTCTTAAGATATCAAACCATCGGACGTGTCTATCAGGATCCTTCGATGGGAACTTGTCCGAATATGACAATTTTAGAAAATATGTCCCTGTCAGATAATAAAGGCAAAATATTTGGCTTGAAGAGAGGAACCAATAGGGCGCGGGTTGAATTTTACAAAGAACAGCTGGCACGTTTGGGGTTGGGATTAGAAGATAAGTTGGATGTAAAGGTGGGAAGCCTTTCCGGGGGACAGCGTCAGGCAATGGCACTTTTGATGGCAACTATGACGCCGATTGAGTTTTTGATCCTGGATGAACATACAGCAGCACTTGATCCGAAAACAGCAGATCTGATCATGGAATTGACGGACCAGATAGTAAGAGAAAAACATTTAACAACCATTATGGTAACACACAATCTTCGATATGCCGTGGAATATGGAAACAGACTGCTGATGATGCATGAAGGAAATGTGATCATTGATAAATCTGCAGAAGAAAAGACTACGATGAAAATTGAAGATATTCTTGAAAAATTCAATGAAATCAGCATTGAATGCGGAAACTAAAAATAAAAGATCAGACAGCGAAGACAGCTGCCTGATCTTTTTTAAAATTCAATCGTACATTCTACCGGACAATGGTCAGAACCAAGAATTTCGGTATAGATATGTGCGCCTTTTAAATTGTCCTTTAGGGTTTCGGATACCAAAAAATAGTCAATACGCCACCCGGCATTTTTCGCTCTTGCCTGAAAACGGTAGGACCACCAGGAGTAGATTCCTTCGGCATCCGGATAGAAGTAGCGGAAGGTATCGATAAAGCCGCTGTCCAGAAGTGTGGTGAATTTTTCGCGTTCCTCATCTGTAAAACCAGCATTTTTCCGGTTTGTTTTTGGATTTTTTAAATCAATTTCCTTGTGAGCAACATTGAGATCGCCACAAACTATGACTGGTTTTTTCTTTTCAAGTTCTTTTAAATAATCACGAAAAGCATCTTCCCATTCCATACGATAAGAAAGTCTTGCCAATTCATTTTGAGAATTTGGTGTATAGACAGTGATCATGAAAAAATGTTCAAATTCAAGAGTGATCACACGGCCTTCTTTGTCATGTTCCGGGATCCCCAAACCATAGGACACGCTGATCGGTTCTTTTTTTGTGAAAATCGCAGTTCCGGAATAGCCTTTTTTCTCAGCATAATTCCAATATTGATGATATCCCGGAAGATCCAAGGAAATCTGTCCTTCCTGCAGTTTTGATTCCTGAATACAAAAAATATCTGCGTCCGCCTCTTTGAAGAAATCCAGAAAGTTTTTTCCTACACAGGCACGGAGTCCATTGACGTTCCAAGAAATAAGTTTCATTTTACTCTCCTTTTGTCTGATTTTTTTAAATTGTAACATGGAATTGTAAAAAAGAGTAGAAAAAAGAATGAAAAACAGATAAAACCACAGCAATCATTGATTTCAATAGAGAAAAAGGGTATAATCAATAAACGAGTAGCCAGTTTTAGAAATATAATCTGGCAAATAAAGGGGGAAAGGAATACATATGTTGAGAAGAAACTATGTAAAACGCATGATGGCAGGGGTTCTGGCTGCTGTTATGACGTTGACGACTGCCTGGTCCGGCGCAGGAACTGTGCTGAATGTAGAAGCAGCGTCATCTTATGAGAACCGGAATCTTTTAGTAAATCCGGACTTTGAAGGAAGTACCGAATTTAGTGCAGCGACATCCTCGGAACTTGGCAACTGGTTTGCCTGGAGAAGTGCTGCAAAAACAACGGAGGAGAAGCACAGCGGAACCACAGCAGTCAAATTTACGGATGATAATTCTGCACTGGAACAGGATATCGAAGGAGATGATCTGGTACAGGGTATGACCTATGTTTACACTGTGTGGGCAAAATTAAGCAAAGATATTGCGGAAGGATCACTGACCCATTCCGTAGGTGTGAAAAACTACGGCGGCGATGAAAAAAAGATTTTTGTTACTTCTGATGATTGGAAACAGTATCAGATTGAGTTTGAATTTCGTGGAAATACAGATCCTCGTGTTTACGGCTATATTGCAACACATAATGGGACGGATCTGTACATCGATGATGCCTCTGTGACAGCCAAGGGAGACATTGAAACAGCAACTGTTGAAAATGGGAAACTGACTGTTAAATTTGCGAATGCATTTACAGGAACTCCAGCAGCAGCTGATTTTACAGCAAACTGTGCTGTGGGACAGGAAGCTGCAAAAAATTTAAGCTGGAATGACGGCAGCAACTGGAATGCAGAAACAAAGACCATGACTTTGGCTTTTGCACCGGTAGAAGCAAAGGCTTTGGAACAGAAAGTGACCGTAAATCTGACTTATGGAGAAATGACCGTTGTGTTGGATTATACAGTAGAAGCAAATGGTGAAGAAGTGACAGCAAGTGTTTATTATGTATCTGCGGATGGTGATGATGCCAATGATGGTTTATCAGAAGCAAAAGCATTTCAGACAATTGATAAACTCAATAGCATGACATTTGTTCCGGGAGATCAGATCCTTTTCAAAAAAGGTGATACCTTTGTCGGATGTTTTAAACCAAATGGTTCTGGTGAAAAAGGTGCCCCAATCAAAATCGGAAGCTATGGTACAGGAAATCAAAGACCAGTATTACAGCCGGGAGAAGATTGGACTGTCAGCCATGTAATGAGCGCAGATTCCATGGATAAAAATGCAAAGGTAAATTATGTATTGCAGTTCTATAATGTGGAATACTGGGAAGTAAGTGATCTGGAAATTTATGATCCGAATTCCAGTGCATACCTTGACAGCACTTCTGATAAATATATCGGCAATGCGGCATATGATGTATACCGTAGCGGTATTACGATCCAGGCCGAAGATATTGGAGTGTTGGAACATATTTATGTAGATAATGTGGTGATTCATGGTTTCCATGGTCCATTGACCAACCTTGGAAAAACTTCCGGTGGTATCACTATGAATGTTATTACAAACTCAGCTAGAAACCGTGCACAGTCAATACCTACACAGATTAACGATATCCGTATCACAAACTGTGAAATCTATGACGTGGGACGAAGTGGCATCAACTTCTTAACACCATGGTCTTTCCGTACAGAAGAAAAATGGGGACCATTCAATTACGGAACCAGAGGATATGATTATCTTCCATATGAAGATTTCTATATGGGAAATAACTACATTCATGATATCGATGGTGATGGAACCATCATTGACAACTGTGCAAATGCAGTTGCAGAATATAATCTTGTAACAAGATGTAACTTAAGATCAAACCTGAGAGGCCATTCCGCAGCGGTAGGTCTCTTTAACTGGAACTCCGATGATACAGTGTTCCAGTACAATGAAGTTTATGATACACGCCTTGGTATCGGTGGAAGTGCCGGTGACGGACAGGGAATCGAAATCGATGCATTAAACGATCGCACATGGGTTCAGTACAACTATGTACATGATAATATGGGTGGCTTCATGATGCTTTGTAACGTAGGCGACAGCTATCGAAGCTTTGATGGAATTATCCGATACAATATCAGCCAGAATGATTATGCACATCCGACACAGGGGCTTTTCGACCTTCATTCTGCAAACTATGGAACAGAAATGTATAACAATACATTCTACTTTACAGAAGACAGAACGTTAAATGGTTCAGGACAGTTGAGCATGTTCTGCAGAGTAGCAGCGTATGAAACAATGAAGTTCTATAATAATATCTTCTACTATGATGGAACAGAACCGGTAGAACCAAACACGTTCGGTAATGATGCCATCGACTGGCAGAGCAATATTTTCTATGGATTTGCATCCCTGCCAATAAATGATAATGAAAACGCGGTAAACATCAGCGCAGATCCAAAACTGATCGCAATCGGTGCGGGTGCAAATGGTGCCGTACCGGGTGCTTTACCGGATCTTTCCTGCTACTATCCGCAGAAAGATTCACCGGTGCTTAATGCGGGCGTTGCAGTAGCAAACAATGGCGGAAAAGACTTCTTTGGAAATAAAATTTCTGAAACACCTACCATCGGTGCATGTGAATATCAGGAAGTTGATGTAAAACTGATTTCCAAAGATGCGGCAACAGTTATTGATCAGGATGCAAAAACAATTACGGTTAACAAAGCATTGAAAATTACTGCAGAGACGCTGTTAGATCATTTATATGCAAAAGAAGGAAGTAAAGTTTCTATGGCACGTGGTGCGCAGAAGCTGGAAGGTGGCATCAGACTTGCAGAGGGAGATGTTGTAACCCTTCAGTATCAGGATCAGACCTTTATTTACACTGTAAAAATGGTTGAAACAGAAGTTGAAAGTGAAGAAAACGTAGTACCTGTAGAACTGTTGACTGCAACTGCAGGTTCTCAGGAAACAGCTGGTGAAAATGGTGCAGCAGCAAATGCGATTGATGGAAATGCGGCAACAATCTGGCATACAGCATGGGCTGGCGCAGCGGCAGCTGACCGTTATCTGACACTGGAAATCGAAGATGGTCCAGAATATGAACTTACCGGATATGAATATACACCTAGATCAGGCGCATCGAATGGTACCATCACAAAATATGAGATTTTGGTAAGTGATGACAATGTAACATGGACAAGTGTAGCATCCGGCAGCTGGGCATTAGATGCAACGATAAAGACAGTTACATTTGATCAGCCTTTGAAAGCAAAATATGTGAAACTCCTTGCAGTTGAAGGAAAGGGCGATTTTGCATCTGCAGCTGAAGTAAGACTTCTTGGTACGCTTTGCGATAGCCAGGCACCGACAGCACCAACGGTAACATCTGCAAATGTAAAAGCAAATAGAGTAGAAATTAGATGGACTGAAGCGAAAGATAATCATGAAGTTACAGAATATGTAATGCTTCTCAATGGTAAGGAATTTGCAACATTTGATAAGGATGCGCGTTCTTATCATGTAGAGGGACTTGCGGCTGGTACAACTTATACTTTTGAAGTATATGCAGTGGATGCATCGGGCAATCGTTCTAAAGCTGGAAAAGTGACTGTCACAACACTTCAGGTGGATCCTTCGAATGATGTAACAGAAGTATTTACAGATGTTGTAGCAAATCAGTGGTATGTAGATGCTGTACAATATGTTTATGATAATGGTTTGATGTCTGGTTTCCAGGATCAATTTACGCCGAATGCAAATATGTCAAGAGCTATGGTCGTAACCACCCTTTACAGAATGGAAGGTTCTCCAAAGGTAACTGATTATAGTGCATATCTTGCATTCAAGGATGTAAAAGAGGGCGACTGGTATGCGGACGCAGTGGCATGGGCATTAAACAATGACATTGCAACCGGAGATCCGATCAACCAGAAATTCAATCCAAATGCAAATGTAACCAGAGAACAGCTGGCAGCATTCCTGTACAGATACACAGAATTCAAGGGTGGATCTGTGACAGAAAGAGGCGACTTTAGCGACATGAAGAATGCGGATAAAGTAAGCAGCTGGGCACTGAAAGAAATGCAGTGGGCAGTTGGAACAGAACTCATCAGCGGTATTGTTGAGGTGAAAGGCGAGCAGATCGTGACTCGTGATCTTGCACCACAGGGCAACGCTACCAGAGCGCAGATGGCAACGATTTTACAGAGATACTGTACAAAATAGATCAAATGATAAAATAATGATGGAATGGGCAAAGTCATAAGACTTTGCCTGTTCTTTTTTTGTGGTTTTTTGTTGGATTTGTGCATTTGTGAAAACAATATTGCTTTAAAACAAAAAAAATAGTATAATATAACAAATATGAGAAGAAGTGGTGATGATTTGAAAAAAAAGCAGATGATTGGTCTGGCTGCTGGTGTGGTAGTTGTTGCATTGGCAGGAACGACAATTTATCATAATCATAAAAAGACAGAAACCTCCAAAATTTTGGAGGTTATTGACGGTTATAAGGGGTATAACCGCGTTGTATCTCAGGAGGAATATGAGTTTTACCAATATTTTGTAGAACGGGATTTGCCGAATGGGACAAGCGAAGAAGAACTTAAAACCCGAACAGAAGCCTATATTCAGAAAGTGAATGCGGTATTTTATCTGGGAAATGAACTGGGACTTACAGATCCATATTCCTTTGAAAACTTGAAACTTCGACTGGAACAGGAAAATACGGAACGTCAGTTGAAACTGGAGCATGGAGAAGTGGTATATGGACTTCAGCAGTTTTCCCTGGAAACGTATTTTCAGTATGAATTGGAAAATACGGAGACCATGATCTATCAATATTTAGAAGGAAATATGGATAACAGACTTTATGAGCAGGCAGAAGCATATTACGAGGAAAATAAAGAAATTTTCCGAAGTCTAGAAGAGATTACGTTTGAAGCGACTGTTGATGGAGAAACTTCTGAAGTTACAGCAGATGCAGAACAGCTTCGTCTGCTGGATAAATCGGATATGGGACTGGCAGATTTCTTGAATTCTGCCAAAATTGGCGACGAATATCAGGATGTGATGAATTATCAGGAACGATATATTGTTGTGAAGGATATTGTATATTCTGAAGATGGATTTGAAAATAATAAGCAAATTGCAGTTTATTATTATATTCGTGAAGAACTGTATCCGTCCATCATTGGTACCGTGATTACCAATAATCCGGTTACATTTGAAAAAAACTAAGCTTGCTTAGTTTAAAAATAAAAAAGGGGGAAAAGAAAGCATATGTTGAAAAAGAACTATGTGAAACGTATAATGGCGGGAATTCTGGCCGCTGTTATGACGATGACGACTGCCTGGTCCGGCGCGGGAACCGTGTTGAACGTAGAAGCAGCGTCAACTTATGAAGCCCAGAATCTTTTAGTTAACCCAGATTTTGAAGAAAGTACTGCTTTTGGTGCAGCAGGAAAATCACATCTGGGAAATTGGTTCGCATGGCAGAGTGCAGCAAAAACGACGGATGTAGTACATGGCGGTACTACAGCAGCGAAATTTACTGCAAATGATTCTGCACTGGAACAGGATATCGAGGGAGATGATCTGGTACAGGGGATGACTTATGTTTACACTGTATGGGCAAAATTAAGCAAGGATATTGCAGAAGGATCTCGGACCCATTCCGTTGGTGTAAAAAATTATGGCGGAACTGAATTAAAACAATTTGTGACATCTTCTGAATGGAAGAAGTATGAAATTGAGTTTGTTTACAATGGAAATTCAGATCCTCGTGTTTATGGCTATATTGGCACGCATAATGGTGCGGATCTGTATATTGATGATGCATCTGTAACAGCCAAGGGAGAAATTGAACGTGCAAGTATCGAAAATGGGAAACTTACAGTGAAATTTGCAGATACTTTCACAGGAACACCTGCTACAAGCGATTTTACAGCAAATTATAAAGTTGCTGAAGAAACAGCAAATGCTTTGACATGGACAGATGGAAGTGCATGGAATGCAGATACCAAAACCATGACATTAAACTTTGCACCGGTTGCTGCAAAAGCAGTTGCTCAGACTGTTACGGTAAACCTGACTTATGGAACTATGACGATTACTGTAGATTATACAGTGGATGCCAACGGTGAGGAAGTGGTTACAGCAAATCTTGTTTCTGTATCTGCTGAAAACGGAAGTGTTCAGGCAGTATTAGATCAGGTGCCGACAGTTGCTCCGAAAATGGATGATTTCACCTGGGAATACAAAATGGGAGATGGAGAGTACAAAGCACTTTCTGTAGATGGTTTTGTATTTAATTCGGAAACCAAGACTGTGTCTGCAACATTTGGTGATTTCCGCAGTACAACAGCTACAACGGTAACTGTAAAAGTAACTTATGAAACAGTATCTAAGGAAGCTTCTTTTGACCTTGCTGCAACAACAGCAAGCACCTACTATGTGGATGCAACCAATGGTAATGATGCAAATGATGGTTTGTCAGAAGAAAAAGCATTAAGAAGCATTGCTCAGCTGAACAAGATTACTTTCCTTCCGGGAGATCAGATCCTGTTCAAAAAAGGTGAAACTTTTGTAGGATGTTTTAAACCACAGGGCTCTGGTAGTGAAGGTGCTCCAATTACAATCGGAAGCTATGGTACAGGGGATCAAAGACCTGTATTACAGCCGGGTGCAGACTGGACAGTTACACATGTAATGAGTGCCAATGCAATGGTAAAAAATGCGAAAGTAAATTATGTATTACAGTTCTATAATGTAGAATATTGGGAAGTAAGTGATCTTGAAATTTACGATCCAAATTCGGAAGCATATCTTACCAAAGGATCAGATAAGTATATTGGAAATTCTGCAAATGATGTATACCGCAGTGGTATCACCATTCAGGCAGAAGATATCGGAACATTGGAACATATCTATGTTGACAATGTAATCGTTCATGGCTTCCATGGACCGGGAACAAACATTGGTAAAACTTCCGGTGGTATCACCATGAATATTATTACAAACGCGGAAAGAAACCGCGCAAACTCAACACCTACACAGATTAACGATATTCGTATCACAAACTGTGAAATCTATGATGTGGGACGAAGCGGAATTAACTTCTTAACACCATGGTCTTTCCGTACAGACGAAAAATGGGGACCATTTGGTTATGGTACCAGAGGATATGATTATCTTCCATATGAAGATTTCTACATGGGAAATAACTACATCCATGATATCGATGGTGATGGAACGATCATTGACAACTGTGCAAATGCAGTTTCCGAATATAACCTTGTTACAAGATGTAGTTTAAGACCGGCCACAGAAGGCGGCGGAGCAGCCGTAGGTCTCTTTAACTGGAACTCAGATGATACCTATTTCCAGTTTAACGAAGTTTATGATGTACGTCTTGGTGTTGGATCAAGTGCATCAAATGATGGTCAGGGTATTGAAATTGATGCATTAAATGACCGCACATGGGTTCAGTACAACTATGTACATGATAATATGGGTGGCTTCATGATGCTTTGTAATGTAGGTGACGGCTATCGAAGCTTCGACGGTATCGTCCGTTACAACATCAGCCAGAATGATTATGCACATCCAAGACAGGGATTGTTTGATATTTATTCTGCAAACTATGGAACAGAGATTTACAATAATACCTTCTATTTCACAAAAGACAGAACTTTAAAAGATGATGGAGAGTTATTCCTCTTCAGTGCTGTCGCAGCATATGAACCAATGAAGTTCTATAACAATATTTTCTACTATGCCGGAGAAACACCTGTAGTGGCAAATAAATTCGGTGATGAGGCCATTGACTGGCAGAGTAACATTTTCTATGGATTTGCAAATCTTCCAGAAAATGACAATGAAAATGCACCAAATATCAGCGCGGATCCAAAAGTCGTAAATATCGGACAGGGCGGAACTGGTACAGCTCCTGGAAAAATGCCGGATCTTTCCTGCTATTATCTCCAGGATGATTCGCCAGCAATCAATGCCGGTGTTCCACTTAAAAATAATGGATCCAGAGACTTCTTTGGAAATAAAGTAACAGGTATTCCAGATGTCGGCGCTTATGAAACAGGAAGCGTGGTATTGAAACTTCTTTCTATGACATCTGATATTTTAGTATCACAGGATGAACGTATAATTACAGTCACAGATCTTGCAAAAGTAACTACTGAGAAATTGTTAGACAATCTTTGTTATGAAGATGGTGTTACCGTTTCTGTAAAACGTGGTACAAGAGAACTTGCAGATGGTGTCAGAGTTGCAGATGGAGATGTGGTAACTGCACAGTATAAAGTTCAGAAAATTTCCTATACAGTAAAGGTGGTAGAAGCAGAAAAGAGTGAAGTTGTACCTGTAGAACATTTGAATGCAACCGCAGGATCTCAGGAAACATCTTCTGAAAACAATGCGGCAGCAAATGCAATTGATGGAAATATTGGAACAATTTGGCATACATCATGGAGTGGCGCTGCGGAAGCAGATCGTTATCTGACCTTGGAAATCAAGGATGGTTATGAATATGATCTTTCAGGATATGTTTATACACCAAGAACAGGTGCGAAAAATGGTACTATCACAAAATATGAAATCCTCGTAAGTGATGACAACGCTACATGGAAGAGTGTGGCATCCGGAGACTGGACGTTGGATGACAGTGCAAAAACAGTAAGATTTGATAAGACTGTGAAAGCGAAATATGTGAAGCTTCTTGCGGTTGCAGGAGTAGGAAATTATGCATCTGCAGCGGAGGTCAGACTTCTTGGAACACTTATTGATACAGAGGCACCGACAGCTCCAACTGTAACATCTGCAAATGTAAAAGCAAACAGTGTAGAAATTCAGTGGACAGAAGCTAATGATAATCATAAGGTAACAGATTACTTTATGATGCTTGATGGCAAGGAATTTGCTGTATTTGATCCGGATGTACTTTCTTATAAAGTAGAAGGACTTGAAAAAAATACAGTTTATCAATTTGAGATTTATGCAGTAGATGAAGTAGGAAATCGTTCAGAGGCAGGCAAAGTAACTGTAACCACACTTGATGAAGAAGATCCTTCTGAAAAACCTTCAGAAAAAGATCCTGTAACATCCGTGTTCACAGATGTTGAAAGTGGAAAATGGTATGTGGATGCTGTACAGTACGTATACAACACAGATCTGATGTCAGGTTTCCAGGATCAATTTACACCGGAAGCAAATATGTCAAGAGCTATGGTTGTAACCACACTTTACAGAATGGAAGGTTCTCCAGAAGTAACTGATTACAGTGCATATCTTGCATTCAAGGATGTAAAAGCAGATGACTGGTATGCGGATGCAGTTGCATGGGCATTAAATAATGACATTGCAACAGGTGATCCTGTGAACCAGAAATTTAATCCAAATGCCAATGTAACTAGAGAACAGCTGGCAGCATTCTTGTATAGATATACTAAATTCCAGGGACTTTCAGTTACAGAAAAAGGAGATCTTAGCGGTATGAAGAATGCCGACAAAGTAAATACCTGGGCACTGAAAGAAATGCAGTGGGCAGTTGGAAAAGATCTCATCAGCGGTATTGCGGAAGTAAAAGACAATCAGATCGTAGCGCGCGATCTTGCACCACAGGGCAACGCAACCAGAGCGCAGATGGCAACCATCTTACAGAGATATTGCGAAGGAAAATAGTATAATACGTTGATACTCACAAAGGGCAGGGTCGTAGGACTCTGCTCTTTTTTGTAAATTTAAAATAGTACTGGACAGGGGTTGCAAAATGTGATATTTTAATAGCCGAAGTATGTAACTGGTCAAGCAGGCATTAACTGACATAAATTATGATTTGAATTTATGTGCGTTAGTGCCTTTTTTTGCGTCTATAAAAAAGCAAAACGCACATAATATTCAGGAAAAGGAGTGTGTCGATATGAAAGACAAAATTTTTGGTGTACTGCAGCGTATCGGAAGATCTTTTATGCTTCCAATCGCAATTCTGCCTGTTGCAGGCCTTTTACTGGGTGTTGGTGGATCATTTACAAACGAAACAATGTTAACAACCTATGGTTTAATGGGAATCATGGGACCGGGTACGGTATTAAATACCATCTTTACGGTAATGAGTGAAGCTGGTGATATCGTATTTGCAAACCTTCCGATCATTTTTGCGATGGGTGTAGCCATTGGTATGGCAAAAAGAGAAAAAGAAGTTGCTGCATTATCTGCAGTGATCGCCTTTTTTGTCATGCACGCATCAATCAGTGCGATGATCCAGATCAATGGAGGAACAGAAAATATGTTAAGCGGTGCGACATCCTCTGTGTGTGGCATCACTTCTCTTCAGATGGGCGTATTCGGCGGAATTATCGTAGGTATTGGTGTTGCGGCTCTTCATAACCGTTTTTACAAGATTGAACTTCCGCAGGTGCTTTCCTTCTTTGGAGGTACAAGATTTGTACCGATCATTTCAGCACTTGTTTATACTTGCGTTGGAATTTTAATGTTCTTTATCTGGCCTACGATCCAAGGTGCAATTTATAGCATCGGAAATCTGGTATTGGCATCCGGATATGCAGGAACCTGGGTTTATGGTTTCATGGAACGTGCATTGATTCCGTTTGGACTTCATCATGTATTTTATCTTCCGTTCTGGCAGACAGGACTTGGCGGAACTATGGAAGTTGCAGGTGTCGTTGTAGAAGGTGCTCAGAATATTTTCTTTGCACAGCTGGCAGACCCGACAGTAGAACAGTTTGCTGTATCTGCTACACGTTTTATGTCCGGTAAATTCCCGTTAATGATCTTTGGTCTTCCGGGAGCAGCGCTTGCAATGTATAAAACAGCAAAACCGGAAAAGAAAAAGATCGTTGAAGGTCTTTTGCTATCTGCAGCAGTAACTTCCATGCTGACAGGTATTACAGAACCTTTGGAATTTACATTCCTTTTTGTTGCACCGGTATTATATATTATTCACTGTGTGTTTGCAGGGCTTGCATATATGCTCATGCATGTGTTCCAGGTTGGCGTAGGGATGACGTTCTCTGGTGGTTTGATTGATATGTTCTTATTCGGAATCCTTCAGGGAAATGCAAAGACCAATTGGATCTGGATCGTGATCGTTGGCGTTGTATATTTTATTGTATATTATGTATTATTCTCTTTCCTGATCAAAAAATTTAATTATAAGACGCCGGGGCGTGAAGATGGAGAGGAAGAAGTAAAATTATATACCAGAAAAGATGTGGATGCGAAGAAAAAGGGAGAACAGAGTGCTACGGATGAGCTTTCAGCACAGATCTGCCTGGGACTAGGCGGAAAGAAGAATATTTCTGATGTTGACTGTTGTGCAACGAGACTTCGCTGTACCGTATTTGATGCAAAACTTGTTGATGATGCTGGATTAAAGGCAACGGGCGCATCTGGTGTGATCCACAAAGGACAGGGCGTTCAGATTATATATGGACCAAGAGTTTCTGTGATCAAATCTCATTTGGAAGATTTTCTGGCTTCTCCGGAGTCAGATCAGCTGGCTTGTGATAATGTAGCAGAAAAAACAGAGGAAAAAGTTGAAAATCATACGACAAAAAAACATGATACTGTGGTAAAATCCTTAGTAATCAGAAGTCCATTTGATGGGATTGCTGCAGATCTTTCCACAGCTCCGGATGAGGGGTTTGCAGGAAAAATGATGGGTGACGGTGCAGTGGTAGAACCTGTAAGTGATATGGTAAAAGCACCGGCAGATTGTGAAATTGGATTTATCTTTCCGAGTAAACATGCCATTGGATTAAAGACAGAAGATGGCATTGATCTGCTCATTCATGTGGGAATTGATACGGTTAATTTAAATGGCGAAGGCTTTGAAGTTTTGGTTGAGGAAGGACAGAAAGTTCAATGCGGAGAAAATCTTATGAAGATTGATCTGGAGTTTTTAAAGAAAAATGCACCATCTGTAGTTACACCGGTACTTTGTATGGAAATGACAGAGAAGCAGAAAATCAAATTACTGAAAACAGGAGAAATTAAGGCAGGAGAGGAATTATTTGCAGTAGAGATTTGTGAATAATCACCGTTTTTTGCTGAGGGAGAGTTTATGTATCGAGTTACAAAACCTTTAAATCATAATGCAGTGCTTGCGGTAAAAGAAAACAGTGCCCAGGAATATCTCATTATGGGAAAAGGAATCGGATTTGGAAAAAAAGTAAGTGAGCATATTCAATTAACAGAAGGATGCAGTGTTTATTTGATACAAAATGATGATGGACAGACCAATCGTCGAAAAATGTTGGGTGAGATGGAACCAAAATATCTGGAAACAGCTGATTTTGTGCTGAAGAAGGCAGAAGAAACTTTTGGAAAGATTGATCGAAGTATTTTGTTTTCTTTAGCAGATCACATTGCGTTTGCTATGGAACGAATGAAAAAGGGCGAGTTTATCAGCAATCCATTGACACAGGATATTCAATTGCTTTTTTATAAGGAATATTGTGTGGCTGAAGAAGCAAAAGAGTTGCTGAAACAGATAGATGGTATTGACATTGATGAACATGAAATTGGTTATATTGCACTTCATGTCCATTCTGCAATTTGCGATGAAAATGTTTCAGGAGCTATGCAAATCGCGTCAGCTGTACGGGAATGCATTACAATGATCGAAAAAGAGGTCAAACAAAGCATTGATGTACAGAGTTTGTCCTACAATCGTCTGATGAATCATATGAAATATATGGTTGCACGCATTTTGAGCGGAGAAAAATTAAAATTGAATATGAATCAATATATGGAACATCAGTTTCCACAATCCTTTGTAATCGCTTCGGTTGTGTGTGATCACTTGTCACAGTATTTCAAAAAAGAAATACCGGAAAATGAACTGGGGTATCTTGCGATGCATATTGAGAGAGTATTCTCGGAGGAAACAGATTGATCAGAGGGAGTGTCGTTGACACTCCCTTTTTTGATGGAAAAATTGAAAAGTTCACATTATAAACAAAAAAATATGATAAAATAAGTCTATGAATGGAAAAAAATTACGTGAGGTGTATGATGGGACGTCTGAAAATATTAGTTGTAGATGATGAAAGCAGGATGAGAAAACTGATCAGAGATTTTTTGGTAAGGTCCGAATATGATGTTTTGGAAGCGGAAGACGGCGAGGCGGCAGTTGATCTTTTTTTGGAACAGAAAGACATTGCATTAGTTATTTTAGATGTAATGATGCCTAAAATGGATGGATGGGAAGTGTGCAAGGAAATTCGTAAAAATTCAAAAGTGCCGATAATTATGCTGACGGCGAAATCAAGCGAAGCGGATGAATTAAAGGGATTTGATCTGGGCGTGGATGAGTACATTTCTAAACCATTTAGTCCGAAAATTTTAGTGGCAAGAGTTGAAGCGGTGCTTCGCAGATCAAATGGAGGTCTTCCAAGTGAAGCAATTACAGCCGGATGTATCGAAATCGATAAGGCGGCACATCAGGTAACGGTTGAGGGCGTTGCTGTAGAATTAAGTTATAAAGAATTTGAATTGCTGACTTATTTTGTGGAAAATCAAGGGATTGCATTGTCGAGAGAAAAAATCCTTAATAATGTATGGAATTACGATTATTTTGGAGATGCAAGAACCATTGATACGCATGTGAAAAAACTGAGAAGTAAACTGGGTTCTAAAGCCAGTGAATATATTAAGACAATCTGGGGCATGGGATATAAATTTGAATGTCAATAAAGGACTTTTGGTTGACATATACCCCCAGGGGGTATATGATGAGGAAGTAATGAAAGAGAAATGTATGGAGGAATGAGAAGGTGTCAGAAGTAAGATGTGAATGTTGTTCGCATAAAAGCAAAGAGCGTTCGGAGAAAGAATATAAGGATCTGCTCAACCGATTGAGCCGTATTGAAGGACAGGTTCGCGGTATAAAATCTATGGTTGAGAAGGATGCTTATTGTACGGATATCCTTACTCAAGTGGCAGCAGTAAATGCTGCATTGAACAGTTTTAATAAAGTTCTTCTGGCAAATCACATTAAAACCTGTGTAACGCAGGATATCAGGGATGGCAAAGAAGAAACGGTAGATGAACTGGTAGCTACTTTGCAAAAACTGATGAAATAGAGTGCATTTCTGAAGAGAGGTGACATTTATGAAACAATATATCGTAACTGGAATGAGTTGTGCAGCATGCAGCGCTAGGGTCGAAAAAGCGGTTCGTCAGGTACCCGGAGTCAGCGAGTGCTCGGTCAGTCTTTTGACAAATTCTATGGGTGTCGAAGGTGATGCAGAACCGGAACTGGTTATAAAGGCGGTAAGGGATGCCGGATACGGTGCGAGTTTAAAAGAGGTCAGTGGTGTACAGAAAAAAACAGATTATTCCGCCCAGGAAGAAATGCTAAAAGATAAGGAAACGCCTGTTCTGAAAAAACGTTTAATGGCTTCTTTGGGATTTCTCCTCGTATTGATGTATTTCTCGATGGGGCATATGATGTGGAATTGGCCGGTACCGGAATTTTTTGCTCACAATCATGTGGCAATGGGACTTTTGCAGTTGTTATTAACAGCAATTGTGATGGTGATCAATCAAAAATTCTTTATCAACGGGTTTAAGAGTCTGCTCAAGGGGGCTCCGAATATGGATACGTTGGTTGCATTGGGATCTATGGCGGCGTTTGTATACAGCACAGCAGCTTTGTTTGCAATGACAGGTGCACAAATGCAGGGAAATCATACGTTGGTAATGTCCTACATGCATGAGTTTTATTTTGAATCAGCAGCAATGATCCTAACTTTGATCACGGTTGGAAAAATGTTGGAAGCACGTTCTAAAGGAAAAACTACGGATGCCCTGAAAGGACTTATGAAACTTGCGCCCAAAACCGCTGTAATCATCCGCGAGGGCAACGAGGTTGAAGTTTCTATAGAAGAGGTTCAGAAGGGTGCCATTTTTGTGGTCAGACCGGGCGAAAATATACCGGTAGACGGTGTTGTGTTAGAAGGTACGACCGCGGTGAATGAATCGGCACTGACAGGTGAGAGCATTCCGGTGGATAAGCATCCGGGAGATCTGGTATCAGCGGCAACGCTGAATCAATCAGGATTTATTCGCTGTGAAGCAAGAAGAGTTGGAGAAGATACAACGCTTAGTCAGATTATTCAAATGGTCAGTGATGCTGCAGCAACGAAAGCACCGATTGCAAAGGTGGCAGATAAAGTCTCGGGCGTGTTTGTGCCAACGGTGATTACCCTTTCTGTGATTACGACGGTGATATGGCTTTTTACAGGTCATTCTGTGGGATATGCCCTTGCCAGAGGAATTTCAGTGCTGGTGATCAGCTGTCCTTGCGCATTGGGACTTGCCACGCCGGTAGCAATCATGGTTGGAAGTGGTGTGGGTGCAAAAAATGGGATTATGTTTAAGACAGCGGTTTCTTTGGAAGAAACTGGTAAGGTAGATATTGTTGCTTTAGACAAAACAGGAACCATTACCTGTGGAGAACCGAGGGTAACGGATCTTTGGACTCCGGAGGATGTTTCTGAGAAGGAACTGGTGGAAGCAGCCTTTGCATTAGAACAAAAAAGCGAACATCCATTGGCAAAAGCCGTAGTTGATTATGCAAGTGAACATCATTTGGCCGGGAATGATCTTCAGGTAAGTGAGTTTCGTGTATTGCCTGGAAATGGACTGGAAGGAATGATTGGTCAAAAGAAGGTTGTTGGCGGAAGTTTTTCTTTTACAGAACAAATGTTTGGTATTACACCGGAGGCGAAAGAGAATTATGTGAAATATGCGGAAGAAGGAAAAACACCTTTATTTTTTGCTGTTGACGGGAAACTTCTGGGTATCATTGCGGTAGCAGATGTAATGAAGGAAGATAGTCCTGAAGCAATTAGACAATTAGAGGCAATGGGCATTCAGGTGGTTATGCTAACGGGAGATAATGAAAGGACGGCGAAAGCAATTGGAGAACAAGCTGGTGTCAGCAATGTGATTGCGGGGGTTCTCCCAAATGAAAAGGAAAAGGTAATCCGTGAATTAAAAAAACAGGGAAAAGTAGCTATGGTAGGTGACGGGATCAATGATGCTCCGGCGCTGACAAGAGCCGATATGGGGATTGCCATTGGTGCCGGGACGGATATTGCCATTGATGCGGCGGATGTCGTTTTGATGAAAAACAGTTTGCTGGATGTACCGGCAGCAATCCGATTGAGCCGTGCAACCCTTCGGAATATCCACGAAAATCTGTTCTGGGCCTTTTTCTATAACTGTATTGGTATTCCGTTGGCTGCGGGACTGTTGATACCGCTGCTTCACTGGGAGTTAAATCCAATGTTTGGTGCTGCGGCCATGAGTTTGTCAAGCTTTTGTGTGGTGAGCAATGCTCTGCGTCTGAATTTTGTTAAAATATATGATACAGCGAAAGATCATCTTCGCAAGAAAAAGACAATTATAATAGAAGGAATTGTATCCCCAAAAGAGGATGCTTCTGATAAAAATCATGATAAAAATGCCATGAAGGAGGATAAAACCATGGAAAAAACAATGAAAATTGAAGGAATGATGTGTCCGCACTGTGAGGCACGGGTAAAGAAAACACTGGAAGATATGGCACAGGTAGCAGAAGCTGTTGTCAGTCATGAAAATGGAACAGCAATCGTAAAATTCACGGAAAATGTTGGAAATGAAGTGCTGAAAAAAGTGATTGAAGATCAGGGATATCAGGTACTGGATATTCAGTAGATTAGAGGTAGGATACATGAAACGATCTTTTCGTAGACAGCTGACGATGATCTTTACGGCAGTTATGGCTGGAACACTTTTGTTAATCTGTCTCGGTGGAATGTTATTTCTGGAAAAATATTATACTGCGGATAAACAAAAGCAGGTAATGGAAGCCTATGATAAATTTAATGAGGCAGCAGGTCGGGGAACTCTATATACGGAAGAGTTTCAAAAAAGTCTTCAAAGTTTTAGCTCTATTGACAATGTTTCAGTAATCATCATGGGAACAGATGGCAATGCCCGTCTTTATGCAAGCCGCGATAACAAAGAGCTGACAGACCGCCTTTGGGGATATATTTTGAAACGGGAACAGGTGGAAACGATAAAGATTCTAGATCAGACATCAAATTATATACTACGGCAGAGCCGGGAATATAATGGAGGAATGGAATATCTGGAAATGATGGGGGAACTGGACAATGGTGACAACTTTATCATGAGAACCCCATTGGAAAGTATCCGTGACAGTGTTCTTTTAGCAAATCGTTTTTACATTGGCATCGGTGCTGTGGCAATTTTTGTAAGTGCTGTTCTGATCTATTTTTTTAGTCGTAAAGTAACAAAGCCGGTGATGGAACTTGCTGAAATCTCTAAAAGAATGACCGGTTTGGATTTTGATGCCAAATTCGTATCAAAAGGTGAAAATGAGATTGATGTTTTAGGGGAACATATGAATCTTCTTTCAGAGACCCTGGAAAGAACGATTTCAGAGTTAAAAACGGCGAATAATGAACTTCGCAGAGATATTGAAAAGAAGGAAAAAATCGATGAAATGCGAAAAGAATTTCTCTCAAATGTATCTCATGAATTAAAAACTCCGTTGGCATTGATCCAAGGTTATGCGGAAGGTCTGAAAGATGGAGTCAATGATGATGAAGAGAGTAAAAATTATTACTGTGAAGTCATTGTAGATGAAGCACAGAAGATGAATGTTATGGTAAAGAAACTTTTGACTTTAAATGAAGTGGAGTTTGGTCAGGAAAATGTACAGATGGAACGATTTGATGCGGCAGAATTGATTGAAGGGCTTGCACAATCGTTTGCATTGATGGTCAGTCAGAAGCAGGGAGAGATGCGTCTGAATATTCAGAAACCGATTTATGTATGGAGTGATGAATTAAAGGTGGAAGAAGTTCTTACCAATTATATCAGTAATGCATGTAATCATTTGGAAGGACAACGCGTGATCGAGATCAAAGCACAGCAGCAAGGCGAAAAAGTACGTATCAGTGTATTTAATACAGGAAAACAAATTCCGGAAGAAGATTTGGATCGTGTTTGGGAAAAATTTTACAAAGTGGATAAATCCCATACAAGAGAATATGGAGGCAGCGGCATTGGACTTTCTATCGTAAAGGCTATCATGGAATCTGTAAATGGTTCATATGGTGTAAAGAACTATACGAATGGTGTGGAGTTTTGGATTGAACTTTGATAAAAATGTCCATAATGCTGACGAAAAATGGTGAGGTTTTTGTGACTTTGCCATTTTTTGATATTTCTGGAATTTCTTGTTGACTTTTGGCAGGTGTTCGGTGTATATTAAACAAGCTGTCGCGAACAACAACAGATAACACACAGACAAGTC
>CAZLQJ010000026.1:0-19482 GCA_964561705.1 uncultured Lachnoclostridium sp.
TAAGAGAACGCGTAGGTAAAGCTGCTAAGGTAAAAGAATTAGTAAGATAATGATTGATTGGGGGACAAATGCATACGCATCTGTCCCCGTTTTCGTTCAGAAGCAGATGGTATTTAAGGAGAACAGATGGCAGGATTAACATTTCGGAAAAGGAAGAAAAGAGTTAATTATCAGATGATTAAAGAGGGTGTTGTGTGGATCGCAGAACTGATTCTTGCATTTTTGATCGCATGTATCCTTGTGATAAATTTTGGTGTTATGACAAGTAATGTAGGACAGTCTATGGAACCGACACTTGCCAGCGGAGACAGAGTCCTGACCAATCGTTTGATCTATAAATTGTCAGAACCGAAACGTGGAGATTTGGTGGTATTTAAGCCAAATGGCAACGAAAATTCCCATTATTATATAAAAAGAGTGGTAGGACTTCCGGGAGAAAGGGTACAGATCATTGATGGCTTTATTTATATCAATGGAGAGGTACTGTTGGAAGAAATCAAATTTGATAAGATGAATTATGCCGGCATTGCGGAAGATGAGATTGTTTTGGCAGAAGATGAGTTTTTTGTATTAGGAGATCATCGAAATGCCAGTGAAGACAGCAGAAATGCAGAAATTGGCTGTATCAAAAAGCAGGATATTGAGGCAAAAGCATGGTTTAATGCTGCATTTGGAGATCGATTTGGAACAATAAAATAAAAAAGGAGAAAAATATGCAAGTACAATGGTATCCTGGTCATATGACCAAAGCAAAACGTATGATGCAGGAAAATATAAAATTGATCGATCTGGTGATCGAATTGGTGGACGCAAGAGCCCCTTTATCCAGTAAAAATCCGGATATTGATGAACTTGGAAAAAATAAATTTCGATTGATCCTGTTAAACAAGGCAGATCTGTCCAGTGAAAAGGGAAATGCTCTGTGGACAAAATATTTTGAAGAAAAAGGTTATTATGTGGTAAAGATCAATTCCAGAAGCGGAGCAGGAATGAAACAGATTTCTGCAACGATCATGGAGGCTTGTAAAGAAAAAATCGAACGTGACAGAAGACGAGGAATCTTAAATCGTCCAATCCGTGCGATGGTTGTTGGAATCCCGAATGTTGGAAAGTCGACATTCATCAATAGTTTTGCAGGCAGAGCGGCAGCTAAAACAGGCAATAAACCGGGAGTAACCAAAGGAGCGCAGTGGATCCGCTTAAATAAACAGGTGGAACTTCTGGATACACCGGGAATCTTATGGCCAAAATTTGAAGATCAGGCGGTTGGTTTAAAAATGGCAATGCTTGGTTCGGTAAATGATGAGATTCTGAACATTGATGAACTTGCGGTAGAATTGATCAAACTTCTGGATCAATATTTCCCGGAGGTGATTTCGGAGCGATATCAGATCGAACGTCAGGAAGATCCTGCAAAAGTCTTGGAAGAGATTGCCAGAGTCAGAGCCTGTCTTTTGAAGGGAAATGAGCTGGATATTTCAAAAGCAGCGAATATTCTTATTGATGATTTTAGAAGCGGACGTTTGGGAAAATTGACACTTGAATTTCCTGTAGCAAATGAGTAAGATAAGTTCATATAAGATTCGGATAAGTTTGATATAGGAGACAGAGAAATGCTAGAAAATAAAGACAAGAAGAAAGAAGAACAGGAAGGCACTTTTCATGAACCGCTTTCGAAGAAAAAAGTCGAGGAAAGAGAGTATTCCGTGGTAAGAGAAATTATTGATACAGTGGTATATTTGCTGGTTGTTTTGGCAGTTGTTCTGTTATTTATCCGTTATGTGGGACAGCGCACCTATGTGAATGGGGACTCCATGAATGCAACACTGGAGGATGGAGATAATCTGTTCGTGGATAAGATCAGTTATCGGTTTAAAGATCCGGAACGCTTTGATATTATTGTATTCCCATATCAATATCAGGAAGACACCTATTACATTAAGAGAATCATTGGTCTGCCAGGAGAAACTGTGCAGATTGAAGATGGAGAAATCTATATCGATGGGGAAGTTCTGGAGGAATCCTACGGAAAAGAAGTTATGAGAAATCCGGGAATTGCAGATCAACCGATTGTTTTAGGAGAGGATGAATATTTTGTGCTTGGTGATAACCGCAACAACAGTTCAGACAGCCGTGATCCAAGTGTGGGTGTCATCGAAGGAGAAGATATCGTAGGAAAGGCATTTATCAGAATCTGGCCTTTGGACAAGTTTGGGATTTTGAAGCATTCGTAAGGAATTGGATATGACAAAGAAGGAAGAACAGGAATTAAAACGTCAGGCAAAGCTTGAAAAAGAGCGGGAACGGATTGAAACCATGAAGGTCTATGAGAGGGAATATGAAACCCATGGCTGGGTATGCGGGATTGATGAGGTTGGAAGAGGACCTTTGTGCGGTCCGGTGGTAGCCGGTGCTGTAATCCTGCCAAAGGATTGCCAGATTTTATACCTGAATGATTCAAAAAAACTCTCTGAGAAAAAAAGAGAAGAACTCTATGAAGTGATTATGGAACAGGCAATTGCAGTGGGAATTGGGATGTCAAGTCCGGAAAGGATCGATGAGATCAATATTCTCCAGGCAACTTATGAAGCTATGCGTCAGGCAATTTCTGAATTAAAAGTAAAACCGGCGGTACTGCTGAATGATGCGGTGACCATTCCGCAGGTTGATATTCCGCAAATTCCGATTATTAAAGGAGATGCCAAAAGTGTATCGATTGCAGCGGCAAGTATCATAGCGAAGGTTACGAGAGACCGTATGATGGTGGAATATGACAGACTTTATCCGGGGTATGATCTGGCGTCAAACAAAGGATATGGAACGAAAACACATATGGAGGCATTGAGGACCATAGGACCTTGTGAGATCCATAGAAGAACATTTATCAAAAATATCGTTTAAGGAGCAATTGATGCAGAATAATCGTCGAGTGGGGGATGCACAGGAAACACGAGCGATATTGGAAATTGAAAAAATGGGATACCGTGTGATACAAAAAAATTTCCGATGCAGGATCGGAGAGATTGATATTGTGGCGGTACACAAAGGCTATCTGGTTTTTATTGAGGTGAAATACCGGAAAGATACAAAGGCAGGCTATGCGGCTGAAGCAGTTACGTGGAAAAAACAACAGGTGATCAGCCGTGTAGCCGATTATTATATACAGACACATTGTGTAAAGATGCCGTCGGTGCGATTTGATGTGGTTGCATTTGATGGAGATAAGATCAGCATTTATGAGAATGCATTTGATTATGTTCCAAGAGGAAGAAAATGATGGAAGCAATGAAAGAAATGAATTGGATCGTAAAAGAAAAGGAAAGTACCATAAGATTAAAAGAATTGTACGAAATTCCCTTTTTCACATTTGAGCATATAGAAAATACAGGAATGGTTATTCACGGGTTTTCAACTCGCATGGGAGGTGTCAGCAGCGGTGACTGCGCGACTATGAATCTGAGCTTTGAACGCGGTGACAGGGAAGATGCAGTGCGTACCAACTATGAACTACTGGGAGCAGCAGTTGGTTTTCAGACAGATTCTCTGGTCTTTTCCAAACAGACTCATACAACCAATGTACGTGTGGTTACGGAAGATGACAGAGGAAAAGGATTTTTGCAGGAAAGAGATTATACAGATGTTGATGGATTGATTACGAATGTACCGGGGCTTACGCTTGCCACCTTTTATGCGGATTGTGTTCCGTTATTTTTTGTAGATCCTGTTCATCATGCCATTGGACTTTCCCATTCCGGTTGGAGAGGGACTGTAGGTAAAATCGGTAAAATTACCATTGAAAAAATGACAGAGCAGTATGGTACGGATCCCAAAGATGTACTTGCAGCCATTGGTCCATCGATATGTCAGTCCTGCTATGAAGTCAGCGAGGATGTGATCGCTTCGTTTAGAGAAGCCTTTGAGGAATGTTTCTGGAAAGAACTGTTTTATAAAAAAGAAAATGGAAAGTATCAGCTGGATCTTTGGCGCGCCAATGAGCTGATTTTTGAAGAAGCAGGAATCTTAAAAGAACATTACTCTACGACAAACCTTTGTACCTGCTGTAATTCCGGCTATTTGTTTTCCCATAGGGCTTCCCGTGGAAAAAGGGGAAATCTGGGAGCTTTTTTGCAAATCAAACCATAGAAATGACAAAAGGGAATGATTATTCATTCCCTTTTTCTTTAAAATGCTTTTTGATCGCCTGAAAGCTTTCTTCGCTTAAAATATGCTCAATAAGGCAGGCATCTTCAGCTGCAATATTTTCCGGAACCCCCAGTTTGACAAACATCTGACTGAGAATGGTATGACGTTCATAAATGGCTGTTGCCTGAGCAAGTCCTGCGGCAGTCAATGTAATAAAGCCAGCATCACTGACTACGATCAGTTCTTTTTCACGCAGATGCTTCATCGCAACGCTGACACTAGGCTTTTTGAAATTCAGTTCGTTTGCAATATCTACGGAACGAACTACGGGGAGCTTTTTGCTTAACATATAGATCGTTTCCAGATAATTTTCCGCAGATTCGTTTTTTCTCATGCTGTAATCCCCCTTAGAAGTGTTCTAATTATCATAGCATATTTGGACAGGAAAGAAAAGCAGTAAATTTGTAAGAAAAAGCTGTTAAGAAAGATAGATTCAAAGTATAATAAAAGAAAAAAATACACAGCCGGAGAAAACGGTGTGGGATACGGAAAGGATGTGGCTTTATGAAACTGGAATTTTTAGGTGCGGCTCATGAGGTAACAGGTTCCTGTACATTACTGGAGACAGGACAATGGAAAATCCTGATTGATTGCGGAATGGAACAGGGGGAAGATATTTATGAAAATTGTGAGATCCCTGTGGCACCTGCAGATATTGACTGCGTACTTTTGACCCATGCACATATTGATCATTCCGGGAAGATCCCTGCCTTGGTAGCACAGGGCTTTCGGGGACCAATCTATGCCACGGGTGCAACGACGACCCTGTGCAGCATGATGCTGAAAGATTCGGCACATATTCAGGAATCAGAAGCAGAATGGAGAAATCGTAAACTGGAAAGATCGGGAGGAACTCCGTATGTGCCGATTTATACATTAAAGGATGTCGAAGCAACGATGCCGCTGTTTTTGCCGTGCGAATATGAAAAAAGTTATGAGATCATGGAAAATATTAAGTTGCGATTTATCGATGCAGGTCATTTGCTGGGGTCTTCCAGTATTGAACTGACGGTGACGGAAGGGGATGTTACCAAAGTTCTGCTGTTTTCCGGAGATGTTGGAAATGTAGACAGACCGCTGATCAGGGATCCGAAAAAGCCGGAGTATGCAGATGTGGTGGTTGTTGAATCGACTTATGGAAATCGTTACCATGGAAAACGTGCGGATTATGTCAGTCAGCTGACGAGAATGATCCAGGAAACCCTGGATCGAGGTGGAAATCTTGTGATTCCGGCATTTGCCGTGGGAAGAACTCAGGAAATGCTGTATCTGATCCGTCACATTAAAGATGAGGGACTTGTGAAAAATCATCCGAATTTCCCGGTGTGGGTGGATAGTCCGATGGCAGTTGAGGCAACGGAAATCTATTCAGGGAATGTCATGGGATATTATGATGAAGAGGCGATGGAGTACATTCGCAAAGGCATTGATATTCTTCATTTTCCGGGACTGAAAATGTCTGTAACTAGTCAGGATTCTATTGCATTAAATGCAGATAAAACACCGAAAGTCATCATTTCAGCCAGCGGAATGTGCGAGGCCGGACGTATTCGCCATCATTTAAAACACAATCTTTGGAGAAGTGAAAGTACGATCCTGTTTGTGGGCTACCAGTCGGTAGGAACGTTGGGAAACAAACTTTTAAACGGTGCATCCAAGGTGAAACTTTTTGGCGAAGATATTCAGGTAAATGCACATATTGAAAAAATGGATGGTATCAGCGGTCATGCAGATCTTGGAATTTTAATGGACTGGCTGGGAAATCTGAAGGAAAAACCGGAAAATGTTTTTGTTAATCACGGGGAAGATACAGTTTGTGATGAATTTTGCGAAACAATCAAAGAAAAGCTGGGATATGAGGCAGTGGCTCCTTACAATGGCGCTGTTTACGATCTGATCAGCGGAGAATGTATTAAGGAAGGTAATAAGATCCGGATCCATAAAGAGGATGGAAAGAAGGCACCGAAGATTTCCACAGTATTTGAAAGATTGGTTCAGGCAGGAAGAAGACTTATGGAAATCATTCAAAAGAGTAACGGCTTTGCAAACAAAGATCTAAAAAAATTTACCGCAGAAATAGAAACACTGTGTGATAAATGGGAAAAATAATGAGGGAGAGGAATTGAAAAAACGTGTCGGAATTGAAAGATAATGTGGAACAAAAGAAGGAAAGAGCGCTGATCGTAGGTGTGGATCTGGGAACAGCAGATGATTTTGAAGAATCTATGGAAGAATTAGAGGCTTTGGCAGAAGCCTGTAATATGGAAGTTGTCTGTGTGGTGACCCAGAAGATGCCGGCGCTCCATCATTCCTTGTATATTGGAACAGGAAAGGTGGCAGAGGTAAAGGAATACGTACAGAATCTCTGGGTGGATGTTGTTATTTTCGGAGATACCCTGACACCTTCCCAGCTTAGAAATCTTCAGCAGGAGTTGGATACAGCGGTGATGGACCGCACAAATCTTATTTTGGAGATATTTTCTAAGCGGGCAAGAACCAGAGAAGCCAGACTTCAGGTAGAAGTTGCAAATCTGCAATATATTTTACCAAGGCTTGTGGGAATGCACGAGGCATTGAGCCGTCAGGGCGGTGGCAGCGGGTTTTCCAATAAAGGCTCCGGAGAGAAAAAGCTGGAGCTTGACCGAAGAAAGATTGAACATCGTCTGGCACAGCTGCGCAGAGAATTAGAAGAAGTGACCAAGGATCGGCAGACCCAGAGAAAACTTCGGGCAAATTCCGGAATACCAAGAGTTGCATTGGTGGGATATACCAATGCGGGAAAATCGACGATGATGAATCGAATGCTTTCTGTTTATGGGGGTGCAGAAGAAAAACAGGTCATGGAAAAAGACATGTTGTTTGCAACCTTGGAAACAACTGTGCGGAAGATCAGGATAGACAGGAACAGACAGTTGCTTCTTTCAGATACAGTTGGATTTATCAATCACTTGCCTCATGGCCTTGTAAAGGCGTTTCGTTCTACCTTGGAGGAGGCCTGCGAGGCTGATTTGATCTTAAATATCATTGATGCTTCGGATGAACACCATAAACAGCACCTGAAAGTAACAGAAGAAACTTTGAAAGAATTAAATGCCGGTGATATTCCGATGATTTATGTGTTTAATAAAGCGGACCGGTGCATGACGGAAACCTTGCCGGTCATCCGTGGAGAAGATAAGATTTATTTATCCGCAAAGTCTGGAGAGGGACTGACGGAACTGGTGGATCTGATCTTTAAAAAACTTCACTCCGGCAGGATAATGGCAGAATTTCTCATTCCATATGCAGATGGCAGGGCAGTTTCAGATATCATGCAGAAATGTACAATTTCGGAAATGAATTATGAGGATGAGGGGACTTATTTGAACGTCAGCTGTGACATGGAAGTCTATCAAAAATATAAGGACTATCTACGTTTATAACAAAAGGAAGAAAGGAACAGGAAAAATCTTGCGGAGAAATAAGAAAATGTGGTATCTTTAAATAAGATCATTTTCTCAGTGCGTTTCGCACAAAATTCTCAGCAAAATTTAAAAAACGAAAATTTGTTCGAAAACCATTGACAGATGGGAAGGTTTATAATATGATGAAAAACAAGAGAACAAATGTTCACCAGGAGGAAATTATGTCGAATAAAGAAGATAAACAAAAAGCATTGGAAGCAGCTTTGGGACAGATAGAGAAACAGTATGGAAAAGGTGCCGTGATGAAACTGGGAGATACATCCCATATGCAGGTAGAGACAGTTCCTACAGGTTCATTAAGCCTTGATATTGCCCTGGGATTAGGCGGAGTTCCAAAGGGAAGGATCATTGAAATCTACGGACCGGAGTCCTCTGGTAAAACTACAGTTGCCTTACATATGGTTGCAGAAGTTCAGAAGCGGGGCGGTGTGGCAGGCTTTATTGATGCAGAACATGCACTGGATCCGGCTTATGCAAAGAATATTGGTGTTGATATTGAAAATCTGTATATTTCCCAGCCGGACTGCGGAGAACAGGCTTTGGAAATTACGGAAACCATGGTTCGTTCCGGAGCAGTGGATATTGTCATTGTTGACTCGGTGGCGGCACTTGTGCCAAAGGCGGAAATTGACGGAGATATGGGAGATTCCCATATGGGACTTCAGGCACGTTTGATGTCTCAGGCACTGCGTAAACTGACTGCTGTGATCAGCAAATCAAATTGTATCGTAATCTTTATTAATCAGCTTCGAGAAAAATTGGGAGTGATGTTTGGAAATCCGGAAACAACGACAGGCGGTCGTGCGCTGAAGTTTTATTCGTCTATTCGTCTAGATGTAAGAAGAACAGAATCTTTAAAACAGGGCGGTGAAGTAATCGGTAATCATACCCGTGTAAAAGTTGTAAAAAATAAAGTGGCACCGCCATTTAAAGAAGCAGAATTTGATATTATGTTCGGCAAGGGAATTGTAAAAGAAGGAGATTTGATCGATATCGCTGCAAACCTTGGAATCATTGCCAAGAGTGGTGCATGGTATGCTTATGAAGGTGAAAAAATCGGTCAGGGTCGTGAAAACGCAAAAACTTTCCTTGCGACAAATCCGGCGGTCGCAGAAGAAGTGGAAAGAAAGATTCGTCAGCATTATGGATTGCTGGGAGAAGACGTAAAGACAGCGGAAGATACAGAGCAGGCATAAAATGTTTGAAGAAGAACCATTTTTAGAGTTTGAAGAACAGGAAAAAACGGAAATAGAAAAAAAGGATGAAGAAAGGCGCGCAAAGCTGCGCGCCCTTCATCTTTTGACGATGATGGACCGCACAGAGGCAAATCTAAGAGAAAAATTGTCAAAGTCCTACTGCGAGGAAGCAGTGGATACTGCAGTTGCATATGTGAAAAGTTTTGGCTATCTTGACGATGCTCGTTATGTAAAAGTTTATATTGAGAGCAAAAGCAGGACAAAAAGCCGTAAACAGATTGAGCAGGAATTGATTTATAAAAAAGGTGTTTCCAGGGAAGCTGTTGAAAGAGGTTTTCAAGAGGCACAAACAGCGGATGTTCGGGAAGTTATCCAACGCTATATGCAGAAAAAAGGCATTGATCCGGAACATTGTGAGGCGGAGCAGAAACAAAAGTTTTTTGCATATATGATGAGGAAAGGTTTCCAAATCGAAGACCTGAAATCTGTTTTTTACTTGACATAATGCATAAAAAAGTATAAAATTTGTTTATTGTGTTGCGAACAATGAAAACTAAATAAAGGAGGTGCTCCTGGACGATGGAAACGTTAGCAGTTTGTGCAGTAGTTACAATTGTTGTGGCTGTTGTGGCATCTTTTGTATCTGTAAATGTGTACAAGTCTTCTACTGAAAAGAAGTTGGGCAGTGCAGAAACAAAGGCGCGTGAAATTATAGATGAAGCGTTGAAAACTGCCGAGACGAAAAAACGTGAAGCTTTACTGGAAGCGAAGGAAGAGACATTACGGATGAAGAATGAATCTGAACGCGAAATCAAGGAAAGCAGAGCGGAAGTACAGCGTTACGAAAGAAGAATTCTCTCCAAGGAAGAGCAGTTAGACAAAAAGTCAGCTGCATTGGAAAAGAGAGAATCTAATTTCACAAACAAAGAAGAACGTCTGGCAAAGAAAGCGGCAGAAATCGATGAGCTTTACGAAAAAAGAGTGCAGGAACTTGAAAGAATCTCTGGATTTACCTCCGAACAGGCAAAAGAATATCTTTTAAAAGCAGTAGAGGACGATGTGAAGACCGATGCTGCCAAGTTGGTTAGGGAATTAGAAAACAAAGCGAAAGAGGAAGCATCTAAGAAGGCAAAGGATTATGTGGTAACTGCCATTCAGAAATGTGCAGCAGATCATGTTGCTGAGACAACGATTTCTGTAGTACAGCTTCCAAGTGATGAGATGAAAGGACGTATCATTGGTCGTGAAGGACGTAACATTCGTACCTTGGAAACAATGACCGGTGTAGATTTGATCATTGACGATACGCCGGAAGCAGTCATCTTATCAAGCTTTGATCCAATTCGAAGAGAAGTAGCAAGAATTGCCCTCGAAAAATTGATTGTTGACGGACGTATTCATCCGGCAAGAATCGAAGAGATGGTAGAAAAGGCTCAAAAAGAAGTTGAAAACATGATCCGTGAAGAAGGTGAAGCGGCTACATTAGAAGTCGGTGTTCATGGTATTCATCCGGAACTTGTCAAACTTTTGGGAAGAATGAAATTCAGAACAAGCTATGGTCAGAATGCATTAAAGCATTCGATTGAGGTGGCTCATTTATCTGGACTTCTGGCAGCAGAAGTTGGGGTTGATGTACGTGTCGCAAAACGTGCAGGACTTTTACATGATATCGGTAAATCAATCGATCATGAGGTTGAGGGATCCCATATCCAGATCGGTGTAGACCTTTGTAGAAAATATAAAGAGTCTGCAACAGTGATCAATGCAGTAGAAGCACACCATGGTGATGCAGAACCTGCAACATTAATTGCATGTCTCGTACAGGCAGCAGACACAATTTCCGCTGCAAGACCTGGTGCAAGACGTGAAACACTAGAAACCTATACAAACAGATTAAAACAACTTGAAGATATCACGAATTCCTTTACAGGAGTTGAAAAATCTTTTGCTATTCAGGCGGGAAGAGAGATTCGTATCATGGTGGTACCGGAAGTAGTCAGTGATGCTGATATGGTATTAATGGCCAGAAACATTTCTAAGCAGATTGAAGCGGAAATGGAATATCCGGGACAGATCAAGGTAAACGTAATACGTGAAAGCCGTGTTATTGATTACGCAAAATAAATAAGTTTCAAAAACCTTTCATATACATAACGTATATGGGAGGTTTTTTTATGTTGTTTCGTTTATTGATCTTTCGTCTGGCGCCTTTGGGTTCTTTGTATTTTTGCAAAGAGCGAAGACAGATGAAACAAATGATGATACTTCTGTTGGTTTGCTATGGGGGCTGTCTTGCAGCTGCTGCCTGGAAAATTTTTTTGGAGGAACAGTGGAGAGGAATGTTTTACCTGCCTTTATCTATGTTCCCGCACTATCTTTGTTACGGATTTGCAATCTGGATTATGCTGCGGTGCTTGTGGTGTGCCTGGTCTGTCAGGGTGTGGCGCAGAATATTTTGTATTGCGCATGTCTGTGTATTGTTGGGGATTTTGGTGGAAAATTACTGGAATCCTGTAATTCTTGAGATTTTTTTAAATATTTTTGAATAAATTTTAAATTTTACATATCAAGATGTTGTGGAGAAGAATGAAAAAGGATTCGAAATCTTGTGGAATCCTTGAAAAACCTTGAATTTGCATGTGATTTTACCCAAAAAAGAAGATTGATTTTCGCGAAAAAATCTGTATAATCAAAATTATATCACTTTGGGAAGGTTATGAGATGGAAGATAATATACGGGCTTTTGTCGGCTATTTGGGGGAAGCAAAAGGCGCATCATACAATACACGGATCTCTTATGAGCGGGATTTGAAAAAATTGAAAGAATATTTGGAATGTCAGGGTGTAAAGAACTTGCAGGAGGTTTCAGAAACTTCTTTAAATTCCTATATTTTGTATTTGGAAAGAGAAGGGAAAGCACCATCTACAGTGTCCAGATATATTGCATCTTTCAAAGGTTTTTTTGAATATTGCTCAAAAAAAGGTGTGATTACAGAAGATCCGGCAGAACGATTGAAGGCCCCTAGAGTTGAGAAAAAGTTTCCTCAGATTCTGACGATCCAGGAGATGGATCAACTGATGGAAAGTCCGGATATCCAGTCTGAAAAAGGAATACGGGATAAAGCGATGCTGGAACTTTTGTATGCTACCGGTATTCGTGTATCGGAATTACTTTCCCTAAAGCTGTCAGATATCAATCTGTCGATGGAATATGTTGTATGCCACGAAAAGGCAAAAGATCGTATTATACCGTTTGGAAATAAAGCACGGAATGCTTTGGAAGATTATCTGGAAAAAACCCGGGAAGCAATGATTGGTGAAAACGAGAGTTCGTATCTATTTGTTAATTGTTCGGGCAAACCGATGAGTAGGCAAGGGTTTTGGAAACTTGTAAAATATTATGCGGAAAAAGTCGGAATTGAAAAAGAAATTACGCCTCACACATTTCGACATTCTTTTGCAGCCCATCTTTTGGAAAACGGGGCAGATGTTCAGTCTGTTCAGAAAATGATGGGACATGCAGATGCTTCTACAACACAGATGTACGTGGAAATGCAGGCGGGCAATGTCAGGGATGTTTACAAAAAATTTCATCCAAGAAGTTAAAAATATAGTCCCTTTTCTGAATTATGTGTCTGATGGATTGGCATGAATAATTTTATATTTTTATGAATAAATCTACATCCAGACTCAAAAGAAAGCGGAATAGTGAAGAGTCACTCATAAATTTAATAAAATTTCAATAGGCTTGTTCCAAGTGTGGAACGAGCCTATTTTTATGCCTTCAAAAGTGAAAACAGCTTTCAGAAATTCAGGCATACGGTTTCAAGTGCTTATTTTTTATAGGAAGTATAAATTTATATACTTCTTATTTGGATATGAGAACTCCAAAGAAGTAGTTTATGTAGGGCAAGCGAAGAAACGTAATGACGGTGAATCTGTTCTAAAGAGACTTCGTGAACATGATAAAAGCAGCACAGAGAAGTACAGAGACAAATGGGTATGGATTGTTGCAGTAACAAATAAAAATGATGCATGGGGTCTGGATGAACTTAATGCACTTGAACACGCATTTTACAATGAAATACCAGCAGACCAAAGCCTAAATGGTAACAATCCTAATTATGGAGGTGCTGACTATGAAGCATAAGTTACATTCGTGCAAACAGCGTCAATAAGCACAGCGAACTCATTAGGGCATATAAGATTATTTGTACACGAGCAGTAAGTGCGTGGTCTGGAAATATTGAAAATGTAATCACAAGCATTCAGTTGCTAAAGCCTCTTGAAGTATGTACTGGTACATACAGCATAATTTATTATACGAATGATAAAGAATCAGCTTATAATGCAGAAAAATATATCAAGACAAAATTCGTTAGAGAACTTTTAAGATGCACAATAGATGCACGTGGAGTTATTAGTGGAAGTACTTTTGAATATGTGCCAGACCAAGACTTCACATCATCATCAGACATTGACTGGTCACAATCCGTAGCCGACATTGATAGGCAGTTATATAAAAAGTACAATCTCACCGAAGAAGAAATAGCCTACATAGAGCAAACAATCAAGCCTATGGCATAACTCACAGAAGCCTTTCAGCCAACAACTGTTAGGCTTCTTTTTATACTATCCTATAACTCCCAAAGAAAAAAATAAATTTTTCAAAGGAGGATAAGGTATGGCATTACAAAACAGAGAACTGACACTTGATACCAAGGGTTTATTCCCAACCAAAATTTAACAAGAAAGCCTCAAGGGAAGTCAGACATAAAGTTTGGTTGCTCTTTTCTTGTGCATCTTATTTACAAAACACAAGGTAATAGTTAAAATAATAAAGTAGCATGAAATACAACGTTAGGATAAGAGATAATAAAAAATATTTTTTTAGTTGGAGGATAAAGAGTATGAGTGGGAAATTTATGAAAGTCAGAAGGATAGCAGTATCTACACTAACTGTATTGATGATAGCCAGTCAGCTGACAGGCTGTGCAGGTGTTACAAAGCAGGAAGCAGCTGACATGATGGGAAGGAACGACACCATAGAGATAGAAATAGCAGAGCCAAGCAATAACAACAGTGAGGCACAGTTATATTCAGCCAAATGGGTAGAGTTAGGCAGTTTAGATACCTATCCGGAGTTTCGGGAAAAAGTAGATGCATGGTTTGGCATAGAGCAGACAGAGACAGGGAAGACAGGCTGTATCTATGAAGATATGAACGGAGAGACAACAAACAACAGCGTGTTCAAGTATGCAGTGGCAAACAGGACATTTGAGTATATGCTGTATGAAGATGCAGTGAGCATGAGGAAACTCGTAGAGCTTGGAAAAGAACTATATGTAGACGTAGAAACAGATACAGAAGCACTGGGAGCATTTATAGATGCATATTTTGGTTTATTTAACAATGGAGAGAAAGAGTTTCATGGAAATCAGGTATTAACAAGGGGAGAATTTTTAGCAGGCTTATATAAAACAGCGAACCCAGTAAAAGAGTTAGAAGCAGACCCAGATTTCAATTACGACAGTAACAGTGCATTTGTAAAAGAGATGCTAGCATACAGCTACATAGATGAAATGGACGAAGCAACATACAATGGAACCATAACAAGAGCAGAAGCAGTATATGCAGTCATGTCCATGTTATACAGTGAAAAATTAGATAATATACCAGATGGTTTAGTCAGTGAGGACTTTGAAGATGTAGTAAAGGGAGAGTCAAGTGAAAACCATGCAGAAGCATTAAGCAAAGCATTACAAAATCCAGATGGAGGCGTACCATTAGAATTATACAAAGCATTAGTAGCTCATCAAGTGAAGGATATACAAGCATAGATGATATACCAAATGGACTTCCAGCACCTGAGTGGAATCTTGATGATGTACCAGCTGGACGTATGGAATAGAGAACAAGCATTGTATCCAATGTAAGCAACACAATAAGATTAATACAAAACAAATGGAAGGAGACCCATGAGGGTCTCCTTCCTGCATATAAGAAGCAAAATAAAAGCAATAAAAAATAGGAGGACAGAGCAATGGAAAGAAACAACTTAAAAAGTAAGCTAAGATACCTATGTATGATGCTGTTAGCAATGCTAGTAACACTGTCCATACAAAGCAAAATAGTTTATGCAGAAACAAATGTCGTAGAGGATAGATAGGTGCTGTAAGGTTTAGTAGCAGAGCAACTAGATTCAAGTGTATATTCCGTTACAAATGGAATAAATATTCATCAAATTCTCTGATAATAGCATTAGACACACTTTTCAGAAAAGGGAGAAAATATAAAGTGTAAAATAAAACAGCTGTTTCAAAAATGTTGTAAAACATCATTAGAACAGCTGCTTTTGTGACTGAATTTAACAATTTTCTGCAATTTCGTATAAAAGTTTTTCGGAATCATCCCATCCGAGACAAGGGTCTGTGATGGATTTTCCGTAGCATTTATCGTGAATGGTCTGGTTGCCTTCTTCGATATAGCTTTCGATCATAAATCCTTTTACAAGTTTATGAATATCTTTGTTGTAACGGCGGCTGTGCAGAACTTCTTTCACAATACGAATTTGTTCTTTGTATTGTTTGGCTGAATTAGAATGATTGGTATCAATGATCGCAGCCGGATTTTTTAAGTTTCTCTCGTTGTAAAGTGTCAGGAGTGTCTGCAGGTCTTCGTAGTGATAATTTGGCTGGTTCACCCCACGTTTATTTACAGCACCACGCAGAATAACGTGCGCCAAAGGATTGCCGTCTGTATTGACTTCCCATCCGCGATAAATAAAGGTATGTCCCTTCTGCGCAGCAACCACAGAATTTAACATTACACTCATATCGCCGCTGGTAGGATTTTTCATTCCGGCAGGAACGTCAAAACCGCTGACAGTCAGTCGATGTTGCTGGTCTTCTACGGAACGTGCACCGATGGCTACGTAAGAGAGAATATCTGAAAGATACTGGAAGTTTTCAGGATAAAGCATTTCATCGGCAGGTGTTAATCCGGTTTCTTCCACAGCCCGCATATGCATTTTTCGCATAGCGATCAGTCCGGCAAGTAGATCCGGTTTCTTTTCAGGATCCGGCTGATGGACAATTCCTTTGTATCCTTCTCCGGTAGTACGTGGTTTGTTGGTATAGATCCTTGGAATGATGATCACTTTGTCTTTGATCTTTTCCTGGATTGGTGCCAGGCGGCTGATATAGTCGCAAACGGCATCCTCATTGTCTGCGGAACATGGTCCGATGATCGCAAGAAATTTATCACTTTCTCCGGTGATTACACGACGGATCTCTTCGTCACGTTCTGCTTTTGCTTTTTGGATTTCCTGAGAAACAGGATATTGCTCCTTGATTTCGGCAGGAGTTGGAAGTTTTTTCACAAATTCAAATCCCATAGTATTTCCTCTTTTCTTTTGCTTCACATGTCAGACATTATAATATAGTTTCGTTTTGAAATCAATCATTGGGAAAATCAGTTTTTTAAAAAAATTTAGGATTTTCTTTCTGTAAAAGTTCTTCTTAGTGAGAAGCTACCCCAAAATGTAACGAACAGCTGACTTGCCAAAAGACCAAACAGATATCCGTGGATCCCTAATTTTGGGATTCCAAACACGACAAAGCCAATGCGGATAAACAAGCTGCAGATGCCAATGAAAAAGGTGATTTCCGTACGTCCCAGCCCATTTAAAACACTGTTTAAGGTTGTATTGAGATACAAAAAAGGACAGATCCATGCCAAGACGGTAATAAATTTTCCGGCCTGCGTATTCGAAAATATAAATTCTCCGAGAAAATTGCCGAAAATCAGGAAAAATACCAGAAAGAGACCACCGAGAAGCAGACAAAAGGAAAAGGTTTTTTTCAGAGTGCGTTTCAGGCTGCCTAAATTTCCGCCTGCCTGGGATTCGGATACGACGGGAAGCAGCATAAGAGAAATCGATCCGGTCAATGCATTGGGAAACAGGATAAATGGCAAAGCCATGCCGTTTAGAATTCCGTAAACACTTAGGGCGTTGGAAAGATCCATCCCATAGGCTCTGAGTGCATGGGGGATCAGTACTGATTCCAGACTTGCCAGCAGATTGATGCTGATTCTGCTGAGAGTCAGAGGGGTGGAAAGTCTTAAAATTTCTGCAAGATACTTTGAAAAGAGCGGGAGAGGGAGTGCCTGCTTTTGTTTTGATTGAAAGGAGATACAGGTAACGGTAAATAAAAATGCACAAATTTCTCCAATGA
The DNA here is from genome assembly GCA_964561705.1 of uncultured Lachnoclostridium sp. Lineage (GTDB taxonomy): Bacteria > Bacillota > Clostridia > Lachnospirales > Lachnospiraceae > HGM12587. The sequence goes on from CAZLQJ010000026.1 coordinate 17,101, forward strand.
CCAATCCGAATACAGCAATTGCAGGAGAAATAGGAAGTTGATTGGTGAGGAAAATTTTGTGAATCAGAAAAACAGCCAGCATTCGAAAACTTTGTTCGATCAGCTGGGCAGCAGAGGGAACAGCAGCTTTGTGAATGCCAAAATAGTAGCCGCAGAAACAGGATTGTAATGTGCCGAAGGGAATTGTAAATGCCAGAATCTTTAAAAGTTCTGTACAGCGGGGATCTTTTAAGAAGGTTCTGGAAATAATTTCAGCATAATTGAACATAATGAAAGAGCAGGCTAACGAAAGCGTCAATGTGAGAAAAAGTCCGGTTTTTAAAACATTGGAGGATTCGTCAGAATGTCCGGTGGCATATTTTGCGGCGGTCAGTTTGGAAATGGCAGTTTCAATTCCTGAAGCACACAAGGAGAAGCAGATGGAGTAAATGGGGAAGATCAGCTGATAAATTCCCATTCCTTCTGCACCGATCGTATTGGCTAGGAATATTCTATAGAAACAGCCAATAAAACGGCTTAGGATACTGGCGAAAGTAAGAAGTAAGGTGCCGCGTAATAAAGCATTTTTTAGATTCATAATTTTTCCGTTTTTTTTAAATATATTCCCAAGGAAAACTTGACAGAACGAATACATAGGTTTAATATCTAATACAGAAATCCGACAAAAATAGTCGGAATAAAAAAGAGGGATGCTATGAAGCTGTCAACAAAAGGACGATATGGACTTCGCGCCATGATTGATCTGGCAATCCACAGTGAAAAAGAGGCAGTTTCCATTGCAAGCATTGCGGCGAGACAGAAGATTTCGGAAAGCTATCTGGAACAACTGATACCGAAACTTCGAAAAGCCGGAATGATCTTAAGTGTCAGAGGTGCCGGCGGAGGTTATATGCTGGCAAAGCCTGCAAATGAAATATCTGTGGGCGATATCTTGAGAGCATTGGAAGGCAGTCTGGATCCGGTAGATTGCGCAGGCCTTCCGGGAGCTTCCGGATGTGAAGAAGCCGGTGGCTGTGTAACAAAATATGTCTGGCAGAAGATTAATGAAAGCATTAATCAGACGGTAGACGGGATGAACCTGGAAGAACTGATCAAAGCAAGTAAAGGCGAAGGCAAACCGGGACTAAATTCCGGCGTATGCAGGAAATAGAGGTGTAAATTATGAAAAAAATGATTTATTTAGACAATGCGGCGACAACAAAAACAGCGCCGGAAGTCGTGGAAGCGATGCTTCCGTATTTTACAGAATATTATGGAAATGCTTCCAGTGTTTACGGCTTTGCCGGAAACAGCAAAGAGGCGATGGCAAAAGCCCGCGAAACCATAGCTGATGCACTGGGGGCAAAGGCAAATGAGATTTATTTCACAGCAGGCGGAAGCGAAGCCGATAACTGGGCCTTAAAAGCAACTGCGGAAGCTTATAAGGCAAAGGGAAATCATATCATTACTACGAAAATCGAACATCATGCAATCCTTCATACCTGTGAATGGCTTGAAAAAAACGGATTTGAAGTAACCTACCTGAATGTAGATGAAAATGGTGTTGTGAAATTAGATGAATTAAAAAAGGCAATTCGTCCGGAAACAATTTTAATTTCTGTAATGTTTGCCAATAATGAAATTGGAACCATTGAACCGATCAAGGAAATTGGAGAAATTGCAAAAGAACATGGAATTTTATTCCATACAGATGCAGTACAGGCTTTTGGACAGGTGCCGATCAATGTAGATGAGCTGCATATCGATATGTTAAGCTCCAGCGGTCACAAATTAAATGGTCCGAAAGGAATTGGTTTCCTGTACATCCGGAAAGGGGTAAAAATCCGTTCTTTTGTACATGGCGGTGCACAGGAGAGAAAACGTCGTGCTGGTACGGAAAATATTCCGGCGATCGTAGGATTTGGAACAGCAGTAGAACGTGCCGTGCGCACGATGGAAGAGCGTACAGCAAAGGAAAAGGAACTCAGAGATTATCTGATCGATAGAGTTTTAAAGGAAGTTCCGTATACAAGACTGAATGGTCATCGCACTGACAGACTTCCAAATAATGCGAATTTCAGCTTCCAGTTTATTGAAGGGGAGTCCCTTTTGATCATGCTGGATATGGAAGGCATCTGTGGATCTTCAGGATCTGCATGTACCTCCGGTTCCCTGGATCCGTCCCATGTTCTTCTGGCGATCGGGCTGCCGCATGAAATCGCTCATGGATCATTAAGACTGACATTGAGTGATGAAACTACAAAAGAAGATATTGATTTTGTGGTAGAGGCGATCAAAAAGATTGTGGAACGTTTAAGAAATATGTCTCCATTATATGAAGACTTTGTAAAAAAACAGAAATAATACGTAAGGAGTAATTGACATGTATAGTGATAAAGTAAT